>DATALJ010000065.1:0-21192 GCA_036261135.1 Bacteroidales bacterium | reverse complement strand
ATATTTATAATCATTACGGTTTGTTGTTTTGGCATTTCCACTAAAGACCGATCCGGATGTCTTAAAGAAACCTTTGTAGCTTTCTTTACTCCTCGATAGTTCATCATTCATCATTTCCTCAAACCTGGAAGGTGTATAAGGAACCACTATTGTATACTTTCGAAATGGTAAATATTTCATTTTGTTGGTTAATTATACTTCTTCTTGAAAATGGCGTAACAAAAGAAGGATCGCATTGCAAACGTGCTCCAGCAGAGCGTATCACTTTCTACCGAAGTAGAGACTATAATGGAAGCACTGCGCTTTGCAACCCACAAAGTCGGCCACTTATTTAGCGTTAGCGTTAGTTATTTTTCATCTGCCCATTCTAAATAATTTTTTACAAAATATACCCAAGTATCCAATTTGTCATATAATTGAACTGTTGCCGGAAATGGAATAATTATTTCTGGTTTTATTCCGATGTTATCTATAGGATTTTCAGGTAAGCGCTGGGAACGAGTCATAGGAAAAGTTAGTTGATATTTACCTGAAGGAAAATCAACAGTTACAGCATTAGAATAATCTAAAACACCTGCCGTTGGTTGATTACCAAACAACGTAACCTTTTTACTATTTTTTGCACTTAATAAAAATTGCTCAGCAGAGGAAGCATTACCTTCATTAATTATTATACCAACCCTTTTGGGATATTCATAAATAGAATCTTTTGAAATTGGGACATCCTTAATCCTAGTATTAAATGGATGAACAACAAATCCCCCTAAATGCTTTTTCATTTCAGTGATCAATGCTTTAGTCCAGCGAATACCTTCCTCGCCATCGCGTATTTCTCCTTTATTAAGGGCGTCCTCAAAAAGCTTAATATTTCCAGAAGTGGCATACCATTCTACTCCTTTTGTTGTATAAGGATTGGTATATATTAATTTTAATAAAGCCTGGTATTCTCCATCTTGTCCGCCACTGTTATTTCTTATATCAATAATCATATTAGGACGCGACATAATATTCTCCCAATTTTTGGAAATCGTTTGTTCAATTTGATTTTTAAAACCCATAAAACTTGGAATCCTGATATAGAAAGTACTATCGCTTAAACACAAAGCAACAAAGAAAGTATTTTGTCCGTTTGGGAATTCAGGAGTGTAAGCACCTAAAACAGCTTTGTCATATGTGGGCGAATCAGTCTTTCGTGTAAAATAGCTGTCATCATGTATTTCAAGTATATGTTTATCCAGATGTAAGGAAGCTACCCCATTCCTCATTTTAGAATCTTTATAGTTCGAATGCTGCTTTAATTCAAATAACGTATCATTTTTCGGTGTAAATTCAAATATCACTTGGTTTGCTGACCAGCCATGGTAATTAATTACCACCCCAAGAAAACTTTCCGATTCTTTAGATTTAACAATAGCAATTTCTCCTCGCCATGAAGTCCAAATTCCTTCAATATTTTTTGAATTTACAGAAGTATGTTTATAATCGCCTATTACAATATTTTTGCCATAACTGGAAATATCAGATTTTTCTGGCCTCTTATGTTCAAGGCTTATTTTCCCAACTCTTAAATGATTATCCTTGAAATAAGCTACATATTGTCGTAAATAAAAACTGCAGGAATCGGGATAAAGGTTTATTTTAGCCCTTAATCCTTTTTCAAGTATTTCAAGTTTATCTCGGTTTTCTGGTTTTACTTTATCATTGTAGCCAGGATAATCGACTTTGACCTTTTCAATAAGATAATTAAAATCTTTTAAGCATCCATCGTTCTGTGCTTGCAGATTAGAAATGCTCAACATGAATACTGTTAAAAAAAATGCTATGTATCTCATATTTTGTTTTTATAATTAAATTTAGCGTAGAAGTATGCAGCGAGCGGGCTCTGTGCCCGATTCACTATCCACCGTTACTGCCTTGCCAGCGAGCCCCAAACTTGCAAACTGCCCTGTACCGATTGAACTGACCGAAGGGAATAACGGAGCTCAGCAAAGCTAAACCCGCCTGATGTATGCCCTGTATTACCGCCAGTTTTATTTTTTTCTTTTTAGTAATTCTTTATCAAATTTATAAATACCTGTCAATAAATAATCCTTCCAGAGTTTAACATATCAACTGTTAAATCAAATCCAATCTCGGAGTTGTCCCAATCATGAATCACTGTCTTGCGTTTACATGCTTACCCATCAGAATAACCGCAATAATCAGAATAAATCTATATGCAAAATATTTGTGTGTCATGTTATATAATTACCGCGTGCGTTGAATGTTCGTGTTTTTTCAACCCAAACTACCCGATTCCTGTTTAGTCTCTGGGTTTATTTTGTTTTCATTCTCAATGGTTCTAATATGAGCAAATGAGTCATATCTGCTATGCGTTTTTGAAATTCTTTCGCTTTTTTACTATCAATAAAATGCTTAAGGAGTAAAAAATCAGCAGAATCTGAAATAAGACAAACGTCGAAAGACTTATTTTGCGTGGGTTGCCAGGTTGTCACAGCGCCACGAATTGTATTTTGCTTAGGTGCATCTATCGAATAAATAATCCTTATGGCTGAATAATTTTCAATTGAATACCACTTCGCAAATTCCATTATATAATAGTCCTTGTACAGTTTTAAACTATTATTTTTTCTATCTATGGCGATACTTTCTATTGAAATCAGCCCAAAACAACCCAAAACAAAAAGTGCCAAAGCCCAAATGGATAAAAAATAAAGGCCTGTTCCAATAGAGACAAATCCGGTAATAAAGCTAATTACCAGTAAAGAAGTCCCCAGGCCGGTTGCCGGACCATTTAATGTTAAATTTTTATCTATAATCACTATATTTTTTGAACTTCTATCCATTGGCTATCAGTTTTTTTTCTTGCCCATTATACTTAGTTTCATATGCGGTCAGGAGATTACAAGTTAGTGCGGCGGCTCCGTAGCTTGAGACTACGGATTACGAGAGCTTTAACTGTTTTACCCCTATATTGCTAATTATAAATCTTATTACTCTTTATAATTCACCAGAATTAATAGCTTGAATAATTTCCGGCGACATTTTATCTTCAATATAACGAACATTAGACATTTCCTTAAAAAAGTCGAATGCATTCTGTACCGATGCATTTGGATTTATTATCACAATTTCAGCTTGTGAAAGATGATGCAGACAATCTTTCCACATTTGACGTGTAAAAAAATCATCAGGGGCTAGCGATAATCCAATAATATAAATTTTTTTTCTTTTCATAAAGGCAAATTCCCAATTTGCCCATAGAGGAGCCACCACTCTAACATCATAAGCCTTTCCGAATCCAGGTAAAATCATAAATGGAGGATTGAATCCTTTTCGATTCTTCAACCAAAAACTGGGTTCAATTTCTTTGTCATTAAAATAGACATCAAGATTCTCATCCATGTCAATATAAGATCGATCCCATCCTTTTTTGTCATTCAACGTATCTCCTACCTGCCAATTAACTGAACCATGTAACTTATTTACAAGGATTACATCCTTGTAATCATGTAATGGGAAAACTGAGTATGTATATTCTTTCCCTATATGATGAATGCATGCTTCAACAATACAATCCCAATTGAAGGTACAAACCATATCCTGGTTGGTTAACAATTTAGCAAACTGCATATACATTTTGGGTAAAGCACTTGTTTTTGGAATTCTATGAACAATAGCCTTTGCTAAGAACGATTTAAATATTTCTGCGCGAAAGTCTTCAGGTCTACCAACGCCAATATATCGTTGATTATTCATTCCTGCTTCAGTTAAATTGCAATAATCAAAGTACGTGCATAAATCGGCCAAGTCAATATCTTTAAAATTAAACGGTTTTTTCCCAAAAAGGCCAGATTCAAATACTATTTCTAAATCTTTATACCGGTCGGGTAACTCCCTTTTATATAAATCCATAGCATGTTCTAACAAGGTAGGACAAGTTGGAATTCCAGCTCCTGCTGAGAAGCCTGCTCCTAATATAAAAACTCTACCAGATTTATTTTTCATACTTTTCGATTTTTTATGGGTGCAAGTTATTTTGTATCGAAATAATCATATAATAAAAGAGAAACACACAAGTTAAATTGGGGATTACGAGGTGATTTCCTACCAAGGTACATCAACCTTTTTTACGAGCCACAAACGATCAAAACCGATGAAACCAAAATGCACTATACCATGTATTGGGCACAGTTATTTATTTGTTAACCGTAAAGCTCCAATCTTTTGAATAAGAATTTCTACCAAACTATTAATCTGAGTTTGTAAATCAGAAGTTAAATCGATTTTTAAATATCCTATTTTATTCGTAATATCAAATGCAGATAATTCAACATTCGATAAAACAATTGGGATTACAGAACCAGACTGAAATCTATGCTTGAATTGCTGAGATTCAAATTGAGTCCAAACGCGTTTTGGATAATCAGGCCCAATGATCACAATTATTAATGAAGCTTCTGAGCGATAAATAGGTCTTAAATAATCTTCTATATCTTCTGCTATTATCCTATATTGTTCATTAAAGTCATAGAAAACCTCAAATTCATTATTTTGAAGTTCGGCAAAAATTTTCTCAGCAATATTTCTATTTGAACCAGCAAAGGAAAGTGCAAAATCATATATTGAATCAAAATTCATTGTCAAATATCCAGCTTCCTTTGAGAATGTTGACCATGGTAGAAATTTCAAATAATAAATGAACTGAGGGTCTTGGGCGACTAAAAGACTACTCTTTTCCTCCAAAAATAAAACTTCTTTAAACTCATCATTATTGCTTATCATTTCTTTTAAATAGCCCTTGGTTAGAACCTGAGAGATACTACCTTTTAGCTGAGGAAAATCTATAATTAATTGATTGATGTTTAAATACCATTCTTTTGATTTTGCTAGGTGGTAAAGTAATTGTAAATATGGAGCACGACCTTCTTTCCTTAATTTTGTACCTCTTACAAAAGATAAGGTTCTCTCATGAAATTTCCTCTTTAAAATATCAAATACTTTACCATTAACTAATTCGAAACTTGTTTTTATATCTGATAAACTATCCTGTTCCTCAATTACTTTCGATTCAATGCATGAATAATAAGCAAGCATTTGAGCCAAATAAAAACTTCCATTTGAATACTTTATGATTTCATCTTTTACATTCAACTTTATATTTAATTCTTTCTCTCCTTTCTTTAAAACCTCTTCTATTTTTTCATCGGTATTTGTTCCAAAAGTGATTATTTCAATACGAGTATTCAAATCTGTGCCAAAAGATATAAGATTTTCACCGGCTTTATTAATGCCTAGTATTACTAATTTATTCTCAGTATCACTGGTATCTGCCAAAACCTTCAATAAGTCAGCAATTGATGATTTAGTTTTTTTATCTAATCTATGAAAATCATCAATTACAATTGTTCCAAATGGCTTAGAGTTTGGTAAATCTTTTATGTAATCAATATCCTCTTTTCTTCTTGGAGTCAAAATTAAAACCTCGTCAATTTTCAATGTTTGTTGAATAGCTTTTACAATTGCAGTTGTTTTTCCAATTCCCGAAGGGCCTTCTACAACAATTCCGCGTCCTGGCGTTTTTAAAGCAACTATCAATTCTGTATACTCTCTTGGTTCAACAAAAGTATATTCAGGAACACCGTTTATCGTAAATACTTTTTCAAGACCTTTTTTCATAATAATCGTTTTGAGTATTTTATGTTTTGTCTAATTATGCCCAATATTTATATATGCGAACTATTCCGCATATCTCCCATGTATCAGTATATATTTTTTTCATGTCAGTTAGTATATTATTTTCCCCGAAAATCACCCAAACTCACTCTCTTTCCTCAACACCCTATCCCGTTAGATAACTTTCGTATATCAAATGTAGCAACATAATGCTGGTTTCCAAAGCTTCAGTACAATTTTTTTTATGTTTAACAATATATTTCTCTGTTCCTCATTTCTCCAACACCGCAAGCATTCTACACACCCGTGAAGGTCGTTTTAATCACCCAGTTGATGAACAACTTTTCCGGAACACGCCCTATCTAAAAGCAAAGATGGATTCGTTTTAAACATAAGCCATCTTGAGTTAAACAATCGAGACTTAACCTCAAACAAAGGTCATCGCGACTCAAAAAATTGTCGTTTAACTGTAATTGACACAGTTATTTGGACACTCCCTTTAAACAAAGATGAAGTCCTTCATTTCTCCGACACCGCCAGCCATTCTACACACCACGCTGCTCATTTTCACAACACCGCTGGCAGTTTTCCTGACAACGCGGATGGTTTTCCTGACAACGCTAGCAATTTTCACAACACCGCTGGCCAATCTCCTGATACCGCTGATGATTTTCCCGACAACGCTAGCGATTTTCCTGTCACCGCTGATGATTTTCCACACACCGCTGGTCGTTTTCCTGACATAGCTGATGATTTTGCCGACACCGCTATCGATTTACCTGACACAGCTGATAGTTTTCCCGACACCGCTATCAATTTTCCTGACACAGCTGACGATTTCAACAACATCGCTGACAATTCCGATGACATCGCTACCAATTCCAACAACATCGCTGGCAATTCCGCTCACATATTTGACAATTCTCTTACCCCGCTGGCAAATTGTAGGACACACTTTTCTACACGCGCTTCAAACGCCATAGAACCGCTCCTATGCTTTGTTTATCAATTTGCTAAGAACACCTTGTTTAACCTTTCGTTTATTCGTATATATTTGTAAACACAACACCATCAACACTAAACTATTATGAAGCCCGTCATGCGCCAAAAAACCGGTACAAGGATAATCCAACCGATCATGTGGGGTTTCGTCATCCGTTCATTCAACATTTCGATATGATTAAAACTGCACTAACCCTTTTCCTCCTCTACTCAGCCTGCATCAACGTGTTACACGGCCAACAAAAACAGCTCGATTCCCTGTTAACGGTGATCAACCAGAACAAGCTTACCAAAAACAGCGCTTACAAAGCACTCAGCGAAGCCGGCGATTTGCTCACCAATATGAATAAAAACGACTCGGCCATCCTGCTGTTCAATAAGGCACAGGCCATTGCATGCAATCTGAAGGATTCTTCAAAATTTGCCGAAATGCTCCTGAAAAAGGGAATATGCCAGGAACAGAAAGGCGCGTACAAGCAGGCTGCCGAGGTGTACTTTCAGGCCCTGGCCATTGCAGAGCGAACAAAGGACGAACCCATGCAGGTAAGGGCATTGATCAATCTGGGTATTCTGAACTTTAACCTCCAGGAAGGTCAAACAGCCATCGGTTACTACACCAAGGCCCAAAAAATAAGTGAGCGACTGAAAGATACCCTTGGGATCATCCGCGCACTGAATAACATTGGCAATGCCAGTGCTACCCTGCTGAATGACCTGAAAACAGCAGAACAAAACTTCCTGAAGTCGGTTGTGTTGGCAAAGAAAACAGGTTTTACAACGGCCGAAATTGTTGGATACAATAACCTCACCATGATTTACGCCAGTACCAACGAACTCGATAAGGCTGAGAAGTACGGTTCGCTGGCCGTAAGCATGAGTCCCAACAATACATTCGCCCTTTACAACCTGGCCTCTATATGGAACAAGAAGGGCAATGCCCGCAAAGCCATTGTTTACTACGATTCGGCATTTCGCTATGCCGATATTTTCCCTGAATTGAAGCAGGCCATTTTAAAAGACAAAGCCGAAGCAGAGGCCTCGCTGAACGAATTCGACAAGGCTTTCCGAACCTATAAAGCGTACACTACCTTAAAGGATTCGTTGCACAAAACGGAAACCGACAATCACATCAAAGAAATGGATGTAAAGTACCAAACCGCAACCAAAGAAAAGGAAATTATCAAACTTAGCAGCCAAAAGAAACTCCAGCGGTTTATGCTGGCATTTCTGGCTATTATCCTTGTGGTTGGCGGTATTGCCAGTTTCAATGCGCATCGCAACATCAGGCATAAAAAAACCATTGCTGAACAAGCGTTGGCTTTGCAGGAGCAGAAAATTCGCGAACTCGAAAAGGACAAACAACTGATAGCCACCCATGCCGTTCTCGAAGGCGAAGAAAAAGAACGAAGCCGCATTGCGCGCGACCTGCACGATGGATTGGGAGGTCTTCTCTCAGGCGTTAAACTGAAACTAACCAACCTTAAAGGCAACTACGTAGTAAGCAAGGACAGCGCCGAACATTTCGAGCATGCCGTGGGGTTGCTCGATAATTCAATCAGGGAACTCCGTCGCGTGGCCCACAACATGATGCCCGAAGCCCTTATAAAATTTGGGTTGAAAGATGCGCTATCCGATTTCTGCTGCCAGATAGCGTCCGGTAAAGCCTTAAAACTTAACTTCAATGCAGTAGGAACAAACGTCAGGCTGGAACAAACCCTCGAGATCACCATTTACCGCATTGCCCTGGAATTGATAAATAATGCCCTGAAACATGCCCAGGCCTCCGAAATAATCGTTCAGCTCATTCAGGACGAAAAACGGATACACCTCACCATCCAGGACAATGGCCAGGGTTTCGATCCCGCAAAGGTAAACGCACTTGCCTCCTCCGGGTTGCGAAACATCCAGGCCCGTGTCGAATCCTTCAACGGCCGTATCGATATCGACTCCCGCCCCGGCCAGGGAACAGAAATTGGAATTGAGTTCGATTTGGGGTAAGAGAATGAAAAAAGTTTGGAGTACTTCGAGTGCCTAAAATGCCTAAAGATTAACATGTGCCATTCCTATGGAACTCCAATGCATTACTCGTAATTCAGTCTACCATAATGTCGATCCTCCGGATCTGCATTGAAATTTTTCCAGGGCTATGACTTATAATCCTCCCTTCAGGGGCCAGGGGTAATCAAGTCAAGCAACGAACAGCACACTACGACCTCCGAAAATAGTGCGCATTGCAAAAGCTACTCAATCACCTACGAAGAACCGTATAGCGTTCTATTTTACCTTCGGTGAGCTCGCTAAAGCTTCGGTTCTTGTTTTTTTGGTTCTAAAGCAAACAACTTTCCACAAAGCAATGCAATAAATCAATGTCGGTAAATGCAATCCTGAAATGCTCCGTAGTGAAGGGATTCCGGCCTTCGCCGGAATGACATCTTCGCAATTAAACGCGTCTTATTAGGAGTACCAGGCAACAGAACGGCCCCTTCAGAGGTAAGAGGTAAGTATAGTTTAATTATTGTCCCCCACGTACAAAAACCGCTTGATACTGCGCTTGGGCGTTTTCTCGAACTCCTCGCGGTGTATCGTAAACTTGGCCAGGTTCATATAATTGGGCAGATGATGGTTTATTTCCCTGATATGGTTATTGAATAAATGGTTCAACTGTTCGTCGTTAATCCGCCGCGAGTCTACCATTTCGTAATCGGGGTACAGCAAAGCTACCAGGCGACCTTTATCTTCAATCACCAGCGACTCCAGTATAAAATCCTTATTGTTCAGCAACGATTCTATTTCTTCAGGATAGATATTCTGCCCTGATGGCCCAAGAATCATCGTTTTACTGCGACCTTTGATATAGATATTTCCTTTTTTATCAATCAATCCCTGGTCACCGGTATGTAGCCAACCATCCTCGTCGATTACGGCTTTGGTGGCTTCTTCGTTTTTGTAGTACCCGCTCATTGTATTATCTCCTTTTACAAGGATTTCGCCAACTTTGGTATACGGGTCGTCCGAATCAATCTTCACTTCCAACGTATCTACATTTTTCCCGGCAGAGTGCAGGCGGGTTTCCTTCCACGACGAATAGCTGATAAGCGGTCCGCATTCCGTCATCCCATACCCTACGGTAAACGGAAACCTTATTTTCCTTAAAAAAGCTTCGGCTTCGGCATTAAATGCTGCACCACCAATCACTACTTCGTGGAAATTACCCCCGAAAACACTGCAAAGCTTTTTCCGGATCTTCCGGTGAATAAATATATTTAGTAATGGAATCCTGAGAAGGATCTTTATGGCCGGCTTGTTAATAACAGGAAGTAACTGCTTCTTGTATATTTTCTCAATGATAAGCGGAACCGAAAGGATGAGGCGCGGCTTAATTTCGTCGAAAGCCTGTATAATAATCTGGGGCGAAGGCGTTTTCGTTAAAAATGTAATATGACAGCCTATTGAAAACGGAAACAGGAATTCAAACGCACATCCGTACGCATGAGCCAATGGTAAAAAGGAAACAATCCTGTCAGAAGGTTTTAAAGGCATATTATTACGGGCAAACCACATATTGGCGGCCAAACTGTTGTGCGACAACATCACCCCTTTCGAAAAGCCTGTTGTGCCCGAAGTATAACTAATTACAGCAAGTTCTGAATTGGCAATCGAAGGGTAACAGGTAAGGCCCGAATTAAACCCGTAAGGGAATTTAGCTTCGAATAAGCTGCCAATGTTTTTTATATCCTCGTCCCACATGGTATCGGGACTATATTTAAGCGAAAAATCGTCGAGCGAAATAACGGCCCGTAAAGCGGTAAGCCGGGCTAAATCCATGTTTTCGAACAACGAATTGCTGGTAAAAAGCACTACCGAGTCGGAATGATTGATGATATGATGGACATCGTTTGGCTTAAATTCGGGCAAAATAGGTACAATTACCGCTCCGTATGTAACCGTGGCCAGATAAACAATGGCCCAGTTTGAAGCGTTTTTCCCAATCAGCGAAACTTTATCGCCTCTTCTTACCCCGTTACGTTCGAACAAAAGATGAATCTTAGCAATCTGTACGGCAACATCGCCATAAGTAAGCGTTGTGCCCTTATAGTCGGATAACGCAGGCTTTTCCCAATTCTGCTTTATACTTTGTTCGAAATAAAGCACCAAATTTTCTTTAATCATGATGGATTATTTCAAAAGATCAGACGTCAAAAGTAATACGAAAAACATAAATATACGCCATTTATTTAAAAAAGCATGCAAATATTAGTTTAAGCATTTGATTTTTCTTAATTTAATGTGGAAAATTTTGGGGCATTTATGAGCGATTTTAACCGTATTAAGAAGGAGCTGGAAGAACATATTAAAAACACACGAACACAAGAAGCACTGGCATGTTTGGAGAAATTGGACGAATGGGTTAACGAAAGCCACAAACCTTTAATTAAGACTGTTGATGAAAAATTTCTCTTTTTAACCGAAAATATTCTGGATGTTATATGGGTACTGGATTTAGCTACAATGCAGTTCACCTATATCAGTCCGTCGGTAAAGAAACTTACAGGATACACGGTCAACGAAATCATGTCGCGCCCTGTTTCAGAGGTTTTCACTACTTCGTCTATGGAAAAACTGAACATATTCCTGCCCCACCGTTTAAAGCTTTTCGAAGAAGACCCATCGGTACAGGAAGTATACATTGACGAACTGGAACAACCCCTGAAAAACGGAGGCACCGTACTTACCGAAGTCATATCGTACTTAAGGCTAAACCCCGAAAACAAACATATCGAGGTTATTTGCACCAGCCGCGATATTACCGACCGCAAGAATGCCCAAGTGGCTTTAAAGCAGGTCCGTGAACGCCTGAAAATACTTACCGACCTTACAATAGAAGGGTTACTTATCCACGATAACGGACGAATTGTTGACATAAACCCTGCATGCGAAAAAATGCTTGGGGTAGACATGGATATGATCATCAATTCAAGTATTTACGACTACATTCACCCGGACTACCAAGAAATGATCCGGTTGCGATCCGAAGAAAAAATACCCGGAAAGTACGAAGCGATGCTGGTTAGAAGCGATGGATCTGTGTTCCCTGTCGAAATTGAGGCCAATTACATTACCATTAAAGGTAAAACGTTTCGGGTTGCTGCCATTCGCGATATTACCGAACAAAAAAAGACGGAAGTACAGATCAATAAATTTCTGTCGGCCATTACGCAAAGCCCCGCTGCAATTGTAATAACCGATACCGAGGGCAATATCGAATATGTAAATCCGCAGTTTACAAAAATCACCGGATATTCCTTCGACGAAGCCATTGGAAAAAACCCGAGCATCCTGAAATCTGGGCTTACCAATCCCGAAGTTTACGCCGAGCTATGGAATACGCTAAAAGAAGGAAACATCTGGAAAGGCGAAATCCTCAATAAACGAAAGGACGGGGCGTTTTTCTGGGAATCGGCTACTATGGCTCCCATCAAAAACGATAGGGGTGTTACAATAAGCTACTTAGCCGTAAAAGAAGATATTACGGCAAAGAAAGAAGCCGAGCAGGCATTAATCCAGTCGCAGCAAAAGCTACAGCAAGCCAATGCTACCAAAGACAAGTTTTTCTCGATAATTGCACACGATCTTAAAAACCCTTTCAATATCATCCTGGGTTTTGCCGATTTGCTATTACAGAATCACAAGGAATACGATGAGGATACGCGCGAAAGTGTTATCAAAACCATATACGACATATCGCTGAAGACCTTTAACCTGCTCGAAAACCTGCTCGCCTGGTCGCGAACACAAACCGGCAAAATACCATTCAGCCCAAAAGTTATCGATCTGCAAACATTAACAAACGATTCCATTTCCCTTTTCAAGGAAATTGCCGACAAAAAAAGAATAAAACTAACGTCAATGGTTACAGAAGATCTCTCGGTATTTGCCGACAGGGATATGGTAGCCACTGTACTTCGGAACCTCATCGTAAACGGCATCAAGTTTACGCCACGCGAAGGAAAAGTAATGGTGCTGGCCGAAAAATCAGTCGATAACATGATCCTCATAGAAGTAAAAGATAGCGGAATAGGCATAAGCCCGGAAAAAATCGAAGTTATATTCAGTGTGGACAGGGATTGGTCCGAATCCGGTACCGAAGAAGAAAGCGGTACAGGCCTCGGGTTATTCCTGTGCAAAGAATTTGTTGAAAAAAACGGAGGCCGGATATGGTTAGAAAGTGAAGTTTCCGTAGGCACTTCATTCTTTTTCACCTTACCGGTAAGCCAGAGTTAATCCCTGTTCTTTAGCGTTATATGCTTAGCCGACGACTTGCGGGTTACTAGCATAGGAATAGAGGCGCCGGCTGCAAGGGTTAACAAAATAAAGATTGTCTTTAATCCGTTGGAAACCGTATCGTTCAGTATATTCGAATACAAAGCCGGATCGGACAATGCGGTGAGTTTGATTAATCCCAGCATGGTACGATAAGCAAATGCCCCCGGAACCATGGGTATTAATGCAGGAATGGAAAAAACCAAAGGCGGCGCATGCTTGTTGTGTGCAGCAGGAATACTAAGTACACCAATAACCGAAGCCCCAACAAACGACGACATAATTACACCTGCATTAAAATGCACTAAAAACAGCTTGGTTAAGCCGCCCAGCATTCCTAATATAAATATCATGTACAACGTGCGAACAGGGACATTGAAGAGAATTCCAAATCCTATAGCGGCACAACCAAACCAAATACCTTTTTCCAAAAGCATAAGTAGTTCCATAGCTTACATTTTCAGTTGATAAATTAACATGGCCCCTAAAAGCCCCAGTGCTATGCAGAATGCTATCATCAGACTATTGATAAGCCGCACAATACCATTCAACACATTACCGTCGATGATATCGGTAAACGTATTGATGAGCGGTACCCCGGGAATAAGAAATAAAACCGAAGTGGCAAAAGCATTTTCGGGCGACTCTCCCCAACCCAGTTTCATGCCCAATCCGGCAATCAGTGAAGCAGTAAGCGATGCAAAAAACACACATACATAGGGGTTGAACTGCATTTTTACAG
Source organism: Bacteroidales bacterium (assembly GCA_036261135.1). GTDB lineage: Bacteria > Bacteroidota > Bacteroidia > Bacteroidales > JAAUTT01 > JAAUTT01. Next base: position 7,451 of record DATALJ010000065.1, on the reverse strand, counting down.
TTTCCTGACGAACAAACAATCCGGTAATCGTGGCTACAAATGCTATGATCATTTCAGTCCAGCTTCCGCCAAACAAGCGACAAAATGAAGCTCCTGCAAGCGCAACCATTGTTAGAACAATCATACGCGGGTAGTGAGGAAGCGATTTTAAGCGGTCCAGCTCATCCCAAATTCTGGTTATTTCCCATTTTTCGTCAACAACACGCCAACTCATACGGCTAATACCCGAAACCAGCCTGAAATTCACCCCATGTGGCGAAGTCCTTTTTACCTTACTGAAGAATTCCTTGTTTTCCTGATCGGTTACAGTGAGCATGAGCGCCCTGTTGGTAATAAGCATTTCAGTCTCCAGGTCAAAAGACTGTGCAACACGGTCGATAGTAAGACGCACCCTGTTAGAACTAGCACCCGAACTCATTAAAAGGGCCCCAATTTCAAGAAGAAGAACACCTGCTTCATCTATACGAATTGTACGATCTGCCTCCATAGATTAAGTATTGAATGCAAAAATAGCTGCTGGGCAAAAGCTATACAAGCTTTTTTTGAAAATTTAGGTGAATGAACGAATTCGGAGGTTTAATGCAATGGCGCATTTGTACCATCCATTCTAAATCTGCTCCTCTACCTATTTTTTGGTATACATTTTACCATATACACGGTATTTCAATGCGGTTGCTTTGTTTGCACTTTTGTATAAACAATTTAACACAAAATGTATGTCCGATTTAATATTTAGTGTAGAAGGCCAGGCAGAGTCGCAGACCCGCCTGAATGCAAAAGCAAGGCAGTTTAGTATCGTAATTGACGAACCACCAACACTTGGCGGTCACGATTTGGGCGCAAACCCCGTAGAATATTTACTTGCAAGCTATGCCGGTTGCGTAAACGTGATGGCGTACCTAATTGCAAACGAATTGAACATCAAATTAGAAAAGCTAACCATAAAAGTGGATGGCAACCTCAATCCCAATCGGCTTTTCGGAAAAGCATTCGACGACAGGGCTGGTTTTAAGCAGATAAACCTCAGTTTACAACCTGTAACAAGCGCTTTGCCAGAGGAATTGGCAAAATGGATTCAGGAAATTGAAAGAAGATGCCCCATAAATGACAATCTTACCAATCCTACGCCTGTAGCATTAAGTCTTTCGTAGGGTTTATAAGTAAAATATTTAAATAATAGCATCGTACGACCCAATGGGTCGTTTTTTTTGAATAGTTTTCTAAACACATCAATTATTATTTCAAGGAGCTGTATGCGAAACAGCTCCTACGTCTCACGTTAAGGAAAATTACAAACAATTTGCATTCTCAGCTCAGTTCCTATGCTGTTATTATACTAAGTTTTCACAAAGCATCCGTAAAAAAGTGGTACCTTTAAAAAATCATACCCATACTTCCTGGTATTGGAATCTCAACGAAACCTGTTTTGAGATGTTATAGTAAATGATTCAGCAGGAAACGCAACTCATCTGAGCGTTTTATCACTATAGAATTACCATTTTATTCACGTAAATATATATAATGAAGTTAGCTTACATTGCAACATACCCGCCACGCGAATGTGGTATCGGTACTTTTACTAAAAACCTTTTCGATTCGATGCTGCAAAACGAAGAAAGCCGCAGGAACGGGCACGAAGGTTTCGTTATTGCCATGAACGACAACAATCTTACTTACGAATACCCTGAAGAAGTTAAGTTTACGATACGGCAGGAACGACAGGAAGACTATTTACAGGCCGTTAAATTCATCAACTTAAGTGGTGCCGATCTTTGTGTACTTGAGCATGAATTTGGTATTTTTGGCGGACAGAGCGGTGTGTATATTCTTCCTTTATTGCACAGGCTGGAAGTGCCCCTTATTGTTACGCTGCATACCATCCTCAAGAGCCCTTCTTACAACGAAAAGGCTGTATTACAGGAAATCTGCAAAATGGCTTATAAAATAGTTGTTATGAGCCATAAAGCCATTGAATTCCTGATAGATATTTACGGCGTACCCAAAGAAAAAATTGTTTTCATACAACATGGTGTGCCGGACCTTCACTTTGGCCAGGAAAAATCAAAAAAAGAATTTAAGCTCGAAAACAAAAAGGTAATCCTCACTTTTGGCTTTATTGGACGCAATAAAGGAATTGAAACCGTTATAAAAGCTTTGCCCCAGGTTGTTGAAAAGCATCCCGATCTGATTTATATTGTCTTAGGGAAAACCCATCCCAACGTTCTCCGGCATTCGGGCGAAGAATACCGTATCTTTTTAATGCGCCTGGTGAAAAACCTTCAGCTTGAGAAACATGTTATTTTCTTGAATGAATTTATTAACGAACGTGATTTATTCAAATACCTGCATGCTTCGGACATATACATTACTCCTTACCTGAACGAGGCTCAGATTACAAGCGGCACATTATCGTATGCAGTTGGTGTTGGCTCAGCAGTGGTCTCTACCCCATACTGGCATGCGGCAGAACTCTTGGATGAAGGCAGAGGCCGGCTTTTTAATTTCGGCGATTCAAACGAACTTACTTCTGTTTTAAACGAATTACTGGATAATCCTGAAACACTAAACGAACTTCGAAGAAAAGCCTCCGAATATGGCCGCACCATAACCTGGCCCAAAACTGGCGAAAAATACGTTGAACTGGCTGCCGAAATAGTTAAAGAAGGCTACAATGTAGTTGCAAAGCCTGATACAAAACTCGACTTGCTAATTTTACCACCATTTTCCTTAGCGCATATCAATCGTTTAACTGATGATACAGGTATTATTCAGCATGCAAAATTTGGAATTCCCAATTTGAAGGAAGGGTATTGCCTGGACGATAATTCCCGGGCACTGCTTTTGGTTCTTATGGCATACCGGCAAATGAAGGATATGAGAGCACTTGAACTATCGCCCATATACCTGAGCTACATCCATTATATGCAAAACGAAGACGGCACATTCAGGAACTTCCTCAGTTTTAGCCGAAATTTTCTGGACGATGTGGGCTCTGAGGATTCATTTGGCCGAACCATCTGGGCACTAGGGTATTTATTAGGCCATGCCCCCAACGATGCGTATTACCAAACCGGCAAACTGGTATTTTTTAACGCAGCTCCTAACTTCGAAAAGCTTAAATCGATCCGAGGCATTGCCAACACAATGATTGGGATTACCTGTTATCTCAAAAGCAATCCGTCGGACGATGGCATGACCGAACGCCTACGAAACCTTGCCAATAAACTTATACAGCACTACAAAGATAATGAAACCCCGGATTGGAAATGGTTTGAAGCTTTACTTGCCTACGACAATGGTATTTTACCATTGGCCCTCTTACATTCGGCCGAAATTCTAAACGATGAAAAAATAACTGCCGTTGCGCTCCAGTCTATGGACTTTCTTACCAAACATACGCTCAAGGACAATTATTTATCGATTATAGGAAACGAAAAATGGTTTAAAAAAGAGGAAGAACGTTCCGTTTTTGCCCAGCAACCCATTGACGCCATGGCTATGGTACTCATGTATCATCAGGCTTTTCATTTAACAAAAGATAAAGAATACCTAAATAAGCTCTATATCTCGTTCCTTTGGTTTTTAGGAGAGAATGACCTGCGTATGAGCTTGTACGATTTTGAAACGCAAGGCTGTTGCGACGGATTCGAAAGTTCAGGCGTAAACCGCAACCAGGGGGCAGAAAGTTCACTGGCTTACTTAATTTCGCATTTAACAGTATTGCAGGCTTACGTAGAATTTCACGAATCGGAGTAGCGCGAATGCTCCGCTTATACTGCAAACTCAATCCCCCTTGGCGAAGGGGGCAGGGGGGATTGAAGCATTATTTTAATCAACAGATTTTGGAATTTACTTTTACCAAAATTTGAGAGCAGATAAATTATTATGTTCTCTTCGAAAAATCAATCCCCCCGCCCCCTTCGCCAAGGGGGAAAACAAACATGCCAGGTATTTTATTCAACCGCTGCTGTGCTGAATTTGCAATTCAGTTCAATTTCTGGACTTTTTACAACACCGCTAATCGTAGTCTCCGACTACGATCTTTCCTTGTGCTCGGCGGAATTTGCAATTCCGCCTCAAAAATTATCTACGATCCTGTTTTCTCGTTTTTAAGCGCGTTCAGAAGTTCTCTCAGGTTTACAGTAGCATAGGTTGAGGCATAGTCCGACATAGCATAAGGAATAATTAAATCCTCATTATGAATCATAGAGCCGCATGAGTAAACCACATTGGGTACATAGCCTTCTCTCTCCTTTGTATTGGGAACCAATAATGGCTTACTAAGCCTTCCTATCTCCTTTTCGGGATGCTGTAAGTCTAAAAGCGAAGCGCCAATGGCGTATTCGCGCATTGGTCCTACTCCGTGGGTCAATACCAACCAGCCTTCCTCTGTTTCGATGGGCGAACCGCAGTTGCCTATTTGCACCAACTCCCATGGGTATTTGGGTTGTTGCAGCAATTGAGCTTCTCGCCATATGGTAACCTGGTCAGAAAAGGCTATATAATTATTAAACCCGTCCAATCGGCATAGCATGGTATATCGTCCATTTACTTTGCGTGGAAACATTGCCATTCCTTTATTCTGTGCAACTTCTCCGTGCAGAGGCAAAATCCTGAAATGGTAAAAGTCGCGCGTATCCAGCAACTTAGGCATAATAGCAGAGCCATCGTAAGCTGTATAGGTAGCATAATAGGTTACTTTGCCATTATCATCTTTAAACTTCACAAAACGGGCATCCTCAATTCCACTTTTTTCAAGAATGGAAACCGGGAAAATAACCCGCTCGGAAATATTTGTGTCCAGCGAAAACTGTAATTCGTAGTGCGATGAGGCCAACCAAATGATTTGATTAAAAAGGAGCTCCTTCTCCGCAGCCAAATGAAGCGTGTGTTTAGCTTCTTCTATGCATTCGCGCAATTCGCCATATGTAAAACTATCTTTGAGCTTATCAAGTATAAAACTGGGCGGGACGATGGCATGGATATCCTGCATTTCCTCCAGTTTTTTAGCAAAAGATTGTTTCTGATAAACGTGACGGCGTATGTGTGCAGCTTCTTCCAGCATTTTACCAACAGGTTCGATGGTTAGATTGCCATTTCTGTCAAGGATGCCAGTACGGAACACGATAGATGAGATATGCCCCTCTCCTGTAGCCCTGAAACTCAATATTATCCTTTTTTCATCAACGCCGGTCTCGGACTGATCGGGATGTTCAACTACCGAAGGATTAAAAAACGCGGCCGCTTCAATGGAATACTCCATTGTAAAGTATGCGCCAATAAGTATTTTCTTGGGTAAGTCAATTAATTCAGGGCTAATATGCTCCTGGGCTAACAAATACGCCACTTTTTCGAAATGTTTTTCGAAAATTCTCGAAATATTTCTATGACGCATGGAATAATCACGTAACACCTGATTAAGAGCAACAATAACCTCACTCTCCGGCATATTTACAACGGAATGGATAACGCGAACCGCTCTTTTTTCGCCAGTGTAAAGAAAACGGGCAATTACCCTGGACGCATCAGGCTGAAACTTTATATTCTTTCTTTTTACTGCAACTTGCATTTGAACTATTTAAATTTTTATAAAGGTAGTTGCTAAAGTTTAATAAACCCCTTGATTTTGCAATAGTTTTGCGTTTTAATTGAAAAGAATTACCTCAGGTAAAACGAATTTTAAAAAATATTCAGATAATTTGCAGCAGGATATGGCAGTGCAGAGGTTATTTTGTACCTTTTGACAATCAATTAATAATGTAACCTAACACGTATGAAACAAATTCTAAAATATACCTTCTATATTCTTCTGCTTGTAATTGTGGGCTATTTGCTATGGAAGTTCTTTTACATAATAGGATGGGTACTTATTGCAGCCGTTCTGTCATTTATTGGGCATCCACTGGTGAGGTTCTTCAACAGAATACATTTTAAAAAGATAAGAATTCCGCATACCGTAAGTGCTTTACTTTCTTTGCTGTTAATAATCATTGCATTTGCAGGTATAATAGCCATATTTCTGCCATTAATCATCAATCAGGCCGAAGTTATATCGAAGATTGATGTAAACAAACTGGAACAAAACCTTCAGGGCCCTCTGGACTGGCTCAATACCAAAATGCATGCATTTGGAGCTATTCCCGAAGAGCAGACTACACAGAATTTTATCGTTGAAAAAGTTAAAAACATTGTAAATCTGGGCACTGTAGGAAGTTTTTTTGGCAATTTCATTACTGCAGCCGGCAACATCTTTATAGGCATCTTCTCTGTTCTGTTTATAGCTTTCTTTTTTCTAAAAGATGAAAACATGTTTCAGGAGGGCCTTTTGCTTTTCGTCCCCCTAAAAAACCATGAAAGAACCCGGAAGGTAATTGCGGATTCCAAAACCCTGTTAATGCGCTATTTTATTGGTATATTTCTGGAATTACTTGGTGTTATGTCATTAATTACTATTGGTCTTTGGATTCTGGGCGTTAAAAATGCTCTTCTTATTGGCTTTTTCGGAGGAATAATGAATATCATCCCCTACTTGGGCCCTATTATTGGATCTACCATCGGTATCTTTCTCGGAATCAGCAGTACGCTGGCTTTAGGTTCGTATAACGATCTTTTGCCACAAACAATCAAACTTATCAGTGTTTTCCTGGTGGCAAACTTTATCGATAACAACATTCTCGTTCCATTGATATATTCGAAAAGCGTGAAATCGCATCCCTTAGAAATTTTCTTTGTTATCATTATTGGTGGTGGCCTCGCCGGACTTCCCGGCATGTTGCTGGCAGTACCTGTTTATACCCTATTGCGGGTGATAGCCAAGGAGTTTTTCAACGAATTCAGGGTAATCAAGAAGCTTACCGAAACCATGGATTGAAATACCTGATGTTTAACCTTCTTTAACATTTATTTGCGCAATAAAAGATTTTTTTATCTTAAATTTGTAAACCAATTCTTATCATTATTCGTTTATAGGATTAAATGAAGAAGGTTCTATCCATAGTATTTGCGGGTCTCATTCTCATTACAGGAATGCATCTTTCCATTGCTGCGCACTTCTGCGGCGGGGAGCTGGCGTCTGTAAAACTTTCTTTTAAAGGCCAAGAGGCTACCTGCGGAATGGAAGTCGTTTCAACTTGCCCGGTTCATAAAGAACTGGCAGCTTCGAGCTGTTGCAAGAACAGGATTTCCTATTACACAGTGGATAATAATTACAGCCCTTCTTCTTTCCAGACCAATGAGGTAATTAAAAAGTCGGTTCATTTTGTTGCTTCAACATTTGTTAATCCACGACATTCGATATCACTCATTTCCCATACATCCACAAATATCAGTCCGCCTGAATTGGCTATTTCCAACGCGGTAAAACTCCCGGATATTTGTGTTTTCAGAATTTGATTCATTGTTTTCTGATTCATCAGCTATTGGAGACCCTCCAAGATGCATCCTTTCTAAAT
>DATALJ010000061.1:0-11075 GCA_036261135.1 Bacteroidales bacterium | reverse complement strand
TTATCATACAGCCGAATACCATTACATCAAATCCGTTAATAAAGGGATTCTGAAGATACTTTCGAAAATGGGTATCTCTACACTCCGCAGCTACCGTGCTTCCCAAATTTTCGAGATCGTTGGTATCAAGGAAGAAGTGGTTTACAAATACTTCAAAGGAACCGATTCCCGCATTGGTGGTATAGGGTTGGAAGAGATAGCTATCGAAGCATTGAAACCACACAAAGAAGCATTTATTGACAATAGGGACCTCTCGATGCTGCCTAACCAGGGATTCTATCACTATCGCAAAACCGGCGAAAAGCACTCATGGAACCCTGAAACCATTGCTCTATTGCAATGGGCAACACGTACAGGAAATTACAATAAGTTCAAAGAATACAGCGACAAGGTTAACAACAAGCCCGAACGCATATTCCTCCGCGACTATATGGATTACAAGAGAAATCCGATAGATATATCGCTTGTAGAACCCGTTGAAGCTATTACCAAACGATTTGTTACCGGCGCTATGTCTTACGGTTCAATCAGCCGCGAAGCACACGAAGCAATGGCCATGGCCATGAACAAGCTGGGAGGCAAGAGTAATACCGGCGAAGGTGGCGAAGATCCTGAACGCTACAAACCACGCCCTGATGGATTAAGCACCCGTAGTGCAATTAAACAGGTTGCATCAGGTCGTTTCGGCGTAACTGCTGAATACCTGGTAAATGCCGATGAACTGCAGATTAAGATCGCTCAGGGCGCTAAACCAGGAGAAGGTGGACAGCTTCCCGGGCACAAGGTTGACAAGATCATTGCCAAGACTCGTCACTCTATACCCGGCATTTCATTGATCTCGCCTCCACCGCACCACGATATATACTCAATCGAGGACCTTGCACAATTAATCTTCGACTTGAAAAATATCAATCCTACCGCACGTATCAGCGTGAAACTGGTTAGCGAAGCTGGAGTTGGAACCATTGCTGCCGGTGTTGCCAAAGCAAAAGCCGATATGATCCTTATTAGCGGATGCGAAGGTGGAACAGGTGCCAGCCCATCCAGCTCTATCAAGCACGCGGGCTTGCCATTCGAATTGGGTATTTCGGAAACCCAACAGGTACTGGTTATGAATAACCTCCGTGGACAGGTTCGTCTGCAAACCGACGGACAGCTCAAAACCGGCCGCGATACCATTATTGCTGCATTGCTCGGTGCCGAAGAATTCGGATATTCAACTTCAGCCTTGATTGTACTGGGTTGTGTGATGATGCGTAAATGCCATCTGAACACTTGTCCGGTTGGCGTGGCTACACAAGACGAAAAACTGAGAAAATACTTCATTGGCAAGCACGAGTACCTCATCAATTTCTTCACTTTCCTTGCTCAGGAAGTACGCGAAATTCTTGCAGAGATGGGCTTCACCAAACTCGACGACATCATTGGCCGCACCGATTTACTTCTTCAGAAGCCAACAGATCATTGGAAAGCAAAGAATCTTGATCTTTCTAAGATTATATACCGTCCAACCGAAGTAATAAACAACAGTTCGTTGTGCTGCAAAGCGCAAATGCACAAAATAAGCGACATTCTCGACCGTAAGCTTATTGAAAAGACCAAACCTGCTATAGAACGCATGGAACCGGTTTCGGTTGAAATGGAAATTAACAATACCGATCGTACAACCGGCGCTATGTTAGCTGGCGAAATCGCCAAGAAATATGGTAGCGCAGGCTTACACGACAACACAATTAATGCCACCTTCAAAGGATCGGCTGGTCAAAGCTTCGGCGCATTCCTTCCTAAAGGCGTAACATTCAAGCTCGAAGGTGATGCCAACGACTACATGGGCAAAGGATTGTCGGGAGGTAGAATAGTTGTAGTACCTCCACAAGGTTCTACTTTCAAACCCGAAGATAACATCATTGTTGGAAACACCTTGTTATACGGTGCTACCAGCGGTGAGGTATTCATCAATGGTAAAGCCGGAGAACGTTTCTGCGTTCGTAACTCAGGTGCTATTGCAGTTATCGAAGGTGCAGGTGACCACTGCTGCGAATACATGACAGGTGGGCGCGCTGTAATCCTCGGAGGTGTAGGCCGTAACTTTGCTGCCGGTATGAGTGGTGGTATGGCTTACGTTCTTAACGAAGAATGTAATTTCGACTACTTCTGTAACATGGAAATGGTAGAGCTCTCACTCATCGAAGACGCTGCCGACGAACGTGAACTCAAAGGCTTAATCAGTCGCCACCTCGAATACACAGGAAGTCCAAGGGCTAAGGAAATTCTCGACAACTGGAAAGACTATGTAGGCAAGTTCCTGAAAGTTCTGCCTATCGAGTACAAGCGAGTTCTCGACGAAGAAAAGCTCGAAGCACTGAAACGCAAAGTAGAAAAAGTAGAACACGATTATTAAAAAAGTCGTAAGTCTTGAGTCGTAAGTCCATAATATTTCAAAGTCTTACGACTTACGACTAAAGACTTTAGACTAAATAAATTAATGAATAAGAACTAGTAAAGTATAAAGATATGGCTCATCCAAAAGGATTTTTATTATACGAACGGAAGGATGCCGGCAACCGGCCCATCCAGGAAAGAATATATGACTTTGGCGAGGTAGAACAAACCCTGAATGCCGAAGACAGAAAATTGCAGGCTGCACGCTGCATGGATTGCGGTGTACCTTACTGTAACTGGGGTTGCCCGGTAGGAAGCGTTATTCCAGAGTGGCAGGACATGGTGTACAAAGGCGAATGGAAACGCGCAAGCGACATCCTTCACTCTACCAACGACTTCCCTGAATTCACAGGTCGTGTATGCCCTGCACCATGCGAAAAATCGTGTACATTAAACCTGCACGACGCTCCCGTTACCATTCGTGAAAACGAGTGTGCAACGGTTGAACGTGCATTTTCCGAAGGCTTTATCAAACCCAAAGCTCCAAAAACCCGCACAGGAAAGAAAGTAGCTGTTATCGGATCGGGACCCGCAGGAATGTCGGCCGCTACCATCCTTAACAGAGCTGGTCACACTGTAACCTTGTTTGAACGGGACGAAGCTATTGGCGGTTTGCTACGCTTTGGCATTCCCGATTTCAAACTGAACAAGAAGGTGATTGACCGTCGGTTGGCCATTCTCGAAGCCGAAGGGTTGATTTTCAAGACCAGTACTGAAGTTGGTAAAGATATATCGGCAAAAGAACTGATGGAACAATTCGATGCCATTGTTCTTACCATAGGCGCTATGAAGCCACGCGATCTTCCTGTAGAAGGACGCGAGTTGAAAGGCGTACACTTTGCTATGGAGTTTTTAACTCAGCAAAACCGCGTAGTGGCAGGTAAAGAATTCAGTGCCGAAGAACGTATTTACGCCAAAGACAAGAATGTACTTGTAATTGGTGGTGGCGATACAGGATCGGACTGCGTTGGAACTTCGAACCGTCATGGCGCGAAGAATGTAACACAGATTGAAATTCTTCCGAAACCGCCGGAAAAGAAGAACCCTGAAACACCATGGCCCTTCTACCCTACCATTTTGAAGACCTCGAGCTCACACGAAGAAGGTTGCGACCGCCGCTGGGGCCTCACAACAAAACGCTTTGTTGGCGAAAACGGTAAATTAACCGGAGCCGAAATTGTAGAAGTACGCTGGGAAAAGGATGCCAACGGCCGCATGAACATGGTAGAAGTAGAAAGCACAAAACATGTAATTCCTTGTGAATTGGCCCTTCTCTCTATGGGTTTCACACAGCCTATACACGAAGGCCTCCTGAATGACCTTGGTTTAACATACGACAACCGCGGAAACGTTGTGGTTGATGCCAAAAACCAGACCAGTGTAGCCAAAGTATTTGCTGCCGGCGACACTGTTTCGGGTGCCAGCCTTGTAGTACGTGCCATTTATTCCGGCCGCCAGGCTGCATTTAATGCCGATGAGTATTTGAAGGGATTGTAATTAGCTTTTATGTTCGCTCCATAAATAGAAAAACCTGTCAAAATTCGACAGGTTTTTCTATTTTTACCTTCTATAACATGAAGCATGAATTTCATTGCCTACCTTCTATTTCGCCTGCTGGTCTTTATTTTCAGGCTGCTCCCCTTCCGTGTACTCTACATGCTCTCGGATGTACTTTATATCCTAATTTATCACATTGCCAAATACCGCAAAAAGACAGTCATTTCGAACCTCAAACGTTCATTCCCCGCCAAAACAGGCACAGAGATAAACACCATAGCTAAACAATTCTACCATTTCCTTGCCGATATTACGCTCGAAAGTATCAAAGGTTTTTCGATGACCCCAAAACAGGTTAAAGCAAGGCACAAGGTCAACAACCCGGAGATGATTGACGATTTGTACAACAATCATCAATCGGTAATTATGGTAAGTGGCCATTACGGAAACTGGGAATGGGGCTCGTTATCGGGTGGTCTGCAATTGAAACACAGCATGGCCGTGTTTTACAAACCGGTTAAAAACAAATTTATCGACAACTACTTGCGGGAAAAGCGCGCTACCTTCTTCAGTGAGCTTATACCCTTGCCTAAAACCTATAAGGCCTTTGAGAAACATACCGAAAAGCCTTATGTGTACATAATGGTGGCCGACCAAAGCCCCTCAAAACTGGTCAAAAGCTATTGGGTCGATTTCCTGAACCAGGATACAGCCTGCATTCATGGTCCTGAGATGTATGCACGGAAATTTGGCATTCCGGTATACTACTTCGATATACAAAGGGTGAAACGTGGGTTCTATGAGGTAAACTTTGTAGAGATAGCGATAGACCCTCAATCTCTTTCCGAGGGAGAAGTAACAGCAAGGTTTATGAAGGTTCTTGAGCGAAAAATAAATGAAAAGCCCCAGTACTGGTTATGGTCGCATAAGCGATGGAAGCGGACAAGGGCGGATATACAGCAAAAACAGCTAAGGCATATCACTAATCTCGCTTAACCCCTGCTTTACAATTCCCAACGAAGCCTTATCCCGCTCAACAGTTGAAGGTGTAACCAACCACGATGGCCATGTATAGCGATTGGTCGTATTCACCACGTTGCCTCCCTTTACAATAGAAACAGCAATGCCATCGGAATGAGCACGTATAGGATCCCAGTTCCATCCTCCATCGGGAGTTGTGAAACCATTAACCACTTCGAGTTGCGTTGGATCGGAGAAATGTAGCATAGTCCATGGGATGCGAACGCGCAGCTTATTGCCTTCCCAAAACACACCATGATGATTAGCTGTAGTAATAGACTGAAGCGAGTTCTTCATCTTAATCTTTCCAATATTCTGAATGGCGTCCGTCCGGTCTTCGTTTTGAATCTGCATCAAAACCCACGGTTTGCCATCGGTTACCATCGATTTAAATTTCTGAACGATGGTGTCGGCAGCTAAAAACCGGGGAGTTAGCCCTTTCAGATTATAAACCTGTGTTACATAATAGTTGGCCGTGTCCTTTCCAAAAGGAATTTCGAGCATAAACTCAGCGCGATTGGCAATCTGCTTATTACCCGGCAATGTTGACTCTCCTACATCCTTCTTATAAGTATCAAAAGCTACTCTAAGTGTATCCCCAGCGGTAATATTTGAAGGCATGGTAACAGATAACTGAAAATACTGATTATCGTACGAAGCCTGAAGATTAGACACTACATCGGCTTTATCCAACAAATAAGGTGTAAATTGTAAGGATTCTGAAGGATCGAAAGAGATGAGCCCAAAGTTCTGTTCAGGCGAACACAGATTGTGCCACAACTGGCGCGTAGTTATAAATGTTGGACCCGAATAGAAACCCATAGATTCCATGTATTGAACAATCCAGGTCGGCTTAAACCACTCATCCATCCAGGCAAACATCATTCCTCCGCCACAATCCGCATCCTTTATGTTCATCATCATACGAACATTGTAATTACCCTGCTCTTCCTCACTTAAACCACCATGGTGCATACCACTATTTGCCTGATGCGCACTTCCCCAGCTCGAAGGCACACCAAACTCACCAATAATAAGAGGAATGTTGGTGTAATGTTGTTTCAAATCCTTTATGTATCCTAAATAGCTGTTGGATCCACACGCATCGGTTTCCAGTTTGTAGTTGGGATCATCATTCATAAAATTGGGAAAATACGGATATGCATGAAACGAAGCAAAATAGCCAGCCGGAGCATTGGTTAAATCAATATTGTTCAGATCAAACTTCTGATCATCCTCGTCGGTATACACTTCCGTGGGATGTGTAAGCGGGTCCAATGTTGGCCAGCTCGAGAAGCTAACCGGACGTTCCGTGCTGTATCTCGTTGCTTCGAAATATATCACTTTATCAACTCTTCCAGTTATCCAGGCTTCGGTTGGTGTAACGCCGGAAATTGAGACCTTGCTTCCCGAAAAAGAATTAGTGCCAATATGATGGCTGTTAGTGGAATCAAGCTCTTGCGGCGACATTTCCCGGCCAATAATATAGCTCATTACCCACCGCGACACATCGGTTTGATATGAACCATAAGCCTTTCCGGGTCGCTCTGCAATAATTCTATTGCCATGTATACAGTCCATCACTTCTTCAATGTCGGTATCGAATGTAGTTGTGCGATTATAGAGATCCCACTCCGAAGCAACGCGTCGGTTCTCCACTTCGCCCAACCATATTCCCTGAAACAGGTAAATGGGCTTATCCGGATGCGCCTCATTGTAATTAGCAAGTGTTTGATAGAAAATGGGCGGATGTAACGTGTACACACGAATAGAATTGAAGCCTGTAGCTCCCATCTTTTCGATCCATCGTTTATATTGATCGGCAGTTATGGCATAAGCAATTTCGCCAGGCCATGTTCCGGGTGTAGACGACCCAAGGTTAATCCCCTTCAGAAAAATGGGCTGATACTTGGAATAATCCCAGTAAGCAATAAAATTACCTTGTGTTTTATAAGGTACAGCGTGTTTTTGAGCCATCGTAAAATTTATAACGGTGTCGCCACTAATGGGTAAATCTGTCCTTACAATAGGGTAGTAATTGAACTTGCTTACATCAACGGAAAAGATCATGCCCGAATTTACAGTGCTTGCGCTCTTTAACATATTTTCATTTATACCGTCGGTCATAGACATCCCATCAGACATAATAGTAACTGCAGCACTGTCGGATTTTACCATCTTCCCGGTAAACGACTCTTCCCCAAACCTCACCCTATATACGTAAATGCCGGGGGTTACAGGCAAACCTGTCTGTGTATTCCCTGACCATTCGAGACTATACGAACCAGCTCCTATAAAACCGTAAGATTTTTCGTAAATTTTTTGCCCCATTATATTGTAAATACTAAACAAGAGGCTTCCCGACCGGTTTACTCGTACAGGTACTAGAGTGCCACTGCTAAAAGGATTAGGAACATTCTGGCCTATAACAAAGGATGTTTCTTCAACTTCTTTAACACCAACAAAGCTAATAGCATAGCTCCCATCAATCTGAGAATTTGCCGTATAATTAGCACCACTTTGATGAAAAACTATGACAGCTCCAGCAACCGGATTACCTAAGGGATCTTTTATAGTTCCTGTAATATTAATATTGCCGGCATTTACGTACAGGGATATAAACGATAATACCAACCACAGAAAGATTTTGTTGGTTATGTTATAAAACCCAATTAAATTACCCATATCTTCCCAATTATTTTGAAAATAAATATAAAAATATGATAATTGTTATTTTTGTAACGCATAAACAGAAACTATTTTCAAACTATTTAATAATAAATCATTGTAAATTTTGCCATAAAGTCTCAAATATGCTAAGAAACACTAAGTGCAAATATCTCCTTTGTGGTTTCTTCACGTCCTGGTGCCTTTGGCAAAATTGACACGCTACAGCCTTCGTAAATGAAAGACATTCTCAACAAATACTTTTTAGACTACAGAACAATTCTTGTTTTTCTGGGAATTTTCGTGATTATTGCCAGCCTGCAGTCCTATTTTGCACCGCTTTCTCTGGCTCCTAATAATCTGGAATACACGCGGTATAACAATTACATTATTTTTAAGCAATCATTCATTCATCTCATTCAAAGTAAGGATTTATTCATTCTTTATCCGCATGAATATTGGGACCTATACAAGTACAGCCCCACTTTTTCATTGTTCTTTGCCCCTTTTGCTGCAATGCCCGACATATTAGGGCTGATTCTATGGAACCTAATCAATGCACTGGCCGTATTCTTTGCCCTGAAATACCTTCCATTAATTGCCGACCGACAAAAAATCTACATGCTCTGGTTTATTTTTCTGGAATTATTTACTTGTTTGCAAAACGAACAAAGCAACGGTTTAATGGCTGGTTTAATTATTGGAGCTTTTGTATTGTTGGAACGAAAACAGCTTTTACTTGCTACGTTTTGTATCGTATTCAGTGTTTATGTTAAAATTTTCGGTGCAGTAGCCTTCTCTTTATTATTATTGTACCCGAACAAGCTTCGTTCAATTTTATACAGCATTTTGTGGATAATTATACTGGCTTGTCTTCCATTAGTTGCGGTTTCGGCAGAGCAGCTTAAGTTTTTATATATAAGCTGGGGCAAACTATTAGCTAACGATCATTCCATATCCGATGGTTTTTCTGTAATTGGCTGGTTAAACCGGTGGTTCAGTTTTTACCCAAACAAACTTTATGTCTTAATAACAGGAATAATAATTTTTTGCATTCCTCTTCTTCGCTTCAAACTTTATAAAGATTATCTTTTCAGAACGATGATTCTTGCCTCCGTGCTGATTTGGGTTATAATTTTCAACCATAAAGCCGAATCTCCAACGTTTGTTATTGCAATAAGCGGAGTAGCTCTCTGGTACTTTTCTGCAGAACGTAAAAAGTTGGATCTAATACTGTTAGTAATTGCATTTGCTTTTACCATAATGGCCCCTACCGATTTTTATCCACCTTTTATCAGAAATGAAATTTTCAAGCCCTACGTAGTTAAAGCAGTTCCATGCATTCTAATATGGGCAAAGTTAATATACGACACAATGGTATACAACAAAAAGGCCTGGGAAACTTAATCCCCAGGCCTTTACTATATACTAACCTCAAATTATAAGCCTTTAGCAAGCATATAATACATTTCGTTCCACTTCAATTCCTTCTTGAAATCTGAGATACAAGTACTTTTGTTTATAGAAACAAGTTCTATACCTGCCATGTCGCAGAAATCCTCAATGTATTCAGCAGTTACAGCCTGACTGAATGCATTGTGATGTGCACCACCGGCCAAAATCCATGCAGCAGCTCCAACTTTCATATCAGGTTGTGGAATCCACAATGCGCTGGCTACAGGTAATTTTTCAAGTTTAGCTTCAGGTTCAATACAATCAACATCGTGTACAATCATCCTAAACCGGTTACCCATATCTACCAAACTGGTTAAAGTTGCAGGGCCGGTTTGGGTAGTAAATACAAGACGTGCAGGATCTTCTTTACCGCCGATTCCCAATGGGTGCACTTCAATTTTTGGTTTATCGGATGCAATAGACGGACAAACTTCGAGCATATGTGAACCTAATGCCTTATATCCACTTGGGTGTAGATGGTTTGTGTAGTCTTCCATAAAAGAACATCCACCTTTAAGACCAGTACCCATAACTTTAATTGCTCTTACTAAGGCAGCGTGTTTCCAGTCGCCTTCAGCACCAAAGCCATAACCAGCAGCCATTAAACGCTGCGAAGCCAAACCTGGTAATTGTTTTAATCCGTGCAAGTCTTCAAAAGTGGTAGTAAATGCTGTAAATTTACCGGCTTCCAAAAATGATTTTATACCAGCTTCGATGCGAGCCTGGTAACGAACGCTATCATGATATTTTCCACCTTGTTTAGCTTCTTTGTCGAATTCGTAAGTATCGTTATACTCTTTAACTAATTTGTCAATTTCAGCTTCGCTTACCCCATTGATAATTTTTACAATGTCGCCTACAGGCCAGGTGTTAACAGAGATTCCGAATTTAATCTGAGCTTCAACTTTGTCGCCTTCCGTAACTGCTACTTCGCGCATGTTATCACCAAAACGGGCTATTTTTCCTCCCTGCATATCATACCATGCCGCAGCCGCACGTGTCCAGATGCCAATGCGTTCCAGAACATCTTCTTCCTGCCAGTATCCAACAACTACTTTACGGCTTATACGAAGACGGCTCAATATAAAGCCATGTTCACGATCACCATGAGCGGCCTGATTAAGGTTCATGAAATCCATGTCTATTTCTTTCCATGGCAGATCGCGATTGTATTGGGTATGAAGTTGAAGCAACGGCTTATTTAATATTTTCAACCCGTTAATCCACATTTTCGATGGCGAAAAGGTATGACACCATGTAATTACACCAATACATTGTTTAGCAGCGTTTGCTTCTACACAAATATTGGTTACTTCATCGGGACTTCTCATTACCGACTTGTAAACGATTGTAACCGGTATTTTGGAAGATTTATTAAAAAACGCAGCCATTTCCTGAGAATGGATACCTACTGTTTTCAAAACTTCAGGACCATATAAGTCTTGGCTTCCTGTTACAAACCAAACTTCAAGTTTTTTAAGATCAATCATATTTATTTAGTTATTCTGTGAATAATATTTACAATAAATTAAGTGTAAAAATAACATTTATTCTAAAACATTGCACAAAAGTTACTGTTCTTTTAAACGATTCACAAATAAATCTAAAAAAATCTGAAAGAGCCATAATACGGCAAGGTTGTAAAAAAATTTAACCCCACTTATCGGTGAAAATCCGTGGTTCGCCGAAAAAATTTCCGAACGAACAAATATTTAGCCGACATTTGGCAAAATTTTCAACCATACCAATGAAAACTATTTTTCGAACGTTTCTGATCCTCCTCATTTTATGCAGTTCGAATTTGCAAACATTTGCAGATGGCGATAAATCCGCCGATCGTTATACTTTAAGCGGTTATATCAAAGATGCCGAGAATGGCGAAGTACTAATAGGTGCAACGGTTTATATAAGTAACCTGAAAATTGGGGCTGTAACCAACCTATATGGATTCTATTCCATCACCCTGGCACCCGGAGATTACAAAGTGATTTACA
>DATALJ010000056.1:0-1688 GCA_036261135.1 Bacteroidales bacterium | reverse complement strand
ACGACAAGATATGTGCACTTTTGGAGGTACAAACCGATCCAAAAGTCAATACCCACATATGGAAAGAGTATTTTAAAACGATTAAAAGCCATTTTAAACATGAGTATACGACAGTGGAAAACAATTCGAACCTTCAGTGATATTAAGTTTGAGGAGTTTGAGGGAATTGCAAAAATTACCATTAACAGATCACACGTGCGAAATGCATTTCGTCCGGAAACGGTAAATGAGATGATTATTGCCATGCAACTATGTCGTGAGGATCAAAACATAGGAGTGGTAGTGCTTACAGGTGAAGGAGATAAGGCTTTCTGTAGTGGTGGCGATCAGAATGTGAAAGGAAAAGCAGGCTATGTAGGCAGCGATGGCGTTCCCAGGTTAAATGTGCTGGATTTACAAAAGCTAATCCGCAGTCTACCGAAGCCGGTTATTGCCATGGTAAATGGATACGCCATTGGTGGTGGACACGTACTTCACGTAGTATGTGATATCAGCATTGCCTCAGAGAATGCCATTTTTGGGCAGGTTGGTCCTCGGGTTGGCAGTTTCGACGGAGGATTTGGATCATCGTACCTTGCACGCGTGGTGGGACAAAAGAAAGCACGCGAGATTTGGTTTATGTGCAGGCAGTATAGCGCCCAGGAGGCGCTGCAAATGGGTTTGGTAAATAAAGTAGTACCATTTGATAAGCTGGAAGACGAGGTTGTTGAGTGGGCTAAAACCATGATGAATCATAGTCCTATGGCGCTCCGAATGATAAAAGCCGGATTGAATGCCGAATTAGATGGTCAGGCAGGTATACAGGAGCTTGCTGGCAATGCAACGCTGCTCTATTACCTTACAGATGAAGCGCAGGAAGGCAAAAACGCGTTCCTTGAGAAACGTAAGCCTGATTTTAAGAAGTATCCAAAGTATCCTTAAAATTGTAGGTACTTGCATTTGTTGTCTACTATAAAATTTCGACCTTTATAGTTTAGAAATTAAGAGGGTTTATGAGTAAAACCAAAGCATGGATTGAAGCCTTTCGATTACGTACGTTGCCATTATCAATATCTGGGGTTTTGGTTGGCAGTTTTATTGCGCTAGACAAGGATGTTTTCAACTGGAAAATCTTCGCACTGGCCATTACCACAACGCTTTTTCTGCAAATACTTTCTAATTTGGCCAATGATTACGGCGATAGTAAAAATGGAAAAGACAATGAAGACAGACTGGGACCGGTTCGTGCGGTACAAAGTGGTGTCATTTCCCTGCCGGAAATGAAGCGGATGATTCTTTTGTTTTGTCTTTTATCACTGATTTCGGGCGTTTCTCTGATTTTTACTTCAGGTATTCCTTTGTTTTCTTCATCATTTCTGATCCTATTACTGTTGGGACTTGTATCCATCTGGGCTGCATTGTATTATACCATTGGTAATAATCCTTACGGATATTCTGGTTGGGGAGATCTGTCGGTCTTTATTTTCTTTGGTTTGTTCAGTGTGTTGGGTACATTCTTCCTGTTTGCCAAGGTAATTTCAGCACACATTGTTCTACCAGCTATCTCTGTCGGGGCTTTTAGCGTTGGTGTGCTTAATCTGAATAACATGCGCGACTATTCTAACGATAAATTAACGGGGAAACGAACCATAGTGGTATCAATGGGCGAATCCTATGCAAAGTATTATCATATTTTCTTGTTGTGCCTT
>DATALJ010000055.1:0-26982 GCA_036261135.1 Bacteroidales bacterium | reverse complement strand
GAGTATATAATCGGCAGACAGGATCATGTCTTTGTCGTGCTCCACAACAATTACAGAGTTCCCTGAATCCCTCAGTTTTTTCAATGAGTCGATCAGCTTATGGTTGTCGCGTTGGTGTAAGCCAATACTGGGCTCATCCAGGATATACAAAACGTTCACCAACTGCGATCCAATTTGCGTAGCGAGACGTATACGCTGACTTTCGCCGCCCGATAGTGTAGATGAACTCAGGTTTAACGAAAGGTAATCCAGGCCAACATCGAGCATAAAGCCAAGCCGGGTCTTGATTTCTTTAATAATTTCTTTGGCAATTGCCTGCTGCTTGTCGGAAAGATGAGGTTCCAACTCGTCAAACCATTGCTTTAGCGATGAGATATCCATTGCAGCCAGCTCAGCAATGTTTTTATCGTTGATTTTAAAGAACAACGCTTCTTTTTTCAACCGTTTGCCGTTGCATTCGGGGCATTGTACGTGACGAATAAACTGATTGGCCCAGCTTTGTGCCTTTTTGGATGTCGATTCGCTCTGCTGGCTTGTAATGTAGGTAACTATACCATCGAACGTAAGGAAATAATTCGATCCTCCGCCAAGTGGTGTATGCAATAGTTTAAACGACTCGTCTGACCCATAGAGTATAGCGTTAATGGCTTCCTCAGAGAGCTCTTCGATGGGGGTATCGATATCAAACCCCATTTTATGAAGGATCGCTTCAATCTGCCAGAATATGAGTGAGTTTTTATAAGGGCCTAATGGTTCTACCCCTCCTTTTTTGATACTCATCTTTGGGTTGGGAAATATCTTTTCGAGATCGATTTCGGCAATCTCGCCTAATCCGCTGCATTTGGGGCATGCTCCCTGCGGTGAGTTAAAGGAGAACGAATGCGGAGCCGGTTCGTTATAGGATATACCTGATGTGGGGCACATCAGCTGGCGTGAATAATAACGGGAATTTCCTGAATTCTTATCCAGTATCATTATTATGCCCTTGCCTTGTTGCATGGCTGTATGTACCGATTCTTTCAATCGTTTCAGTGCGTCTTCTTCAACAGTGAGCTTGTCTATAACCATTTCGATGTAGTGAACCTTATACCGGTCCATCTTCATGCCATAAACAATTTCTTTAATGGCGCCATCTACGCGTACATTCAAAAAACCTTTTTTGCGTATTTGTTCGAAAAGCTCTTTGTAATGGCCTTTTCGGCCTTTAACAATAGGTGCCAGTACATAAATGGGCGCATTCCGGAAGTTTTCGTAGATGAGTTTAATAATCTGGTCCTCGGTATATTTTACCATTTTCTCGCCAGTAACGTACGAAAATGCTTCAGAAGCTCTTGCGTAGAGCAAACGCATGAAATCGTATAGCTCAGTTATAGTGCCCACCGTACTTCGCGGGTTTTTGCTTGTTGTTTTTTGCTCTATGGATATTACGGGACTTAGGCCGGTGATTTGATCCACGTCAGGACGTTCAAGGTTCCCTAAGAACTGGCGGGCATAGGACGACATGGTTTCGATGTACCGGCGTTGTCCCTCGGCATATATGGTGTCGAAAGCAAGCGACGACTTGCCACTCCCGCTTAAGCCTGTAATTACAGTAAGTTTATTGCGGGGAATAGTAACATCGATATTTTTCAGGTTATGCACGCGGGCACCTGATACTTCAATCTGTTCCCCGTTATTTGTTTGTGCCATTCTAACTTCTTTAAATGAAACATGCCTGCAACATGAATGCTACAGGCTGTCGAGCTTGTTTTAATCAATATCTTTTGTGGGTAGTGTTACAGCTTGGCTTCTTCGCTCTTTTTAGCAATACTGTCAACAGTGTATTTGGTCAGTTCCTTGTCGTGGTCGCGAAACCCAGCTACAGGAATCTTTAACGTATATGTCTTTTTTGTTATGTTGGAAAGGAATCCTTCGCGGAGCCATGGATTCATCATTTTCAGCATCTTGTAATTTGTCCCTTGCTCAAAAGCAAACAGTGCCCAGTCTTTGACCGGATAATTTACGGTAACCTTTTTACAAGGAATGGGCTGGTAAAAATCGGCTTCATTAAGGTTAAATCCGTATTTCTGCGGGTTTTCTAAAATCAGCTTTAAGGAAACGATGCGGAACAGGTACCTGGATGTTTCTTCATTCAGGAAAAGATCGTAATAATTGCCTGAATACTGCTTTTGAACCTGCTTGCCCAGTCCGGCAGAGCCACAATTGTAGGAAGCCGCTGCCATGGTCCAGTTTCCAAATAAACTATGCGATGTTTTAAAAAACTGGCAAGCTGCATTCGTTGCTTTTTCAAGGTTGTAGCGTTCGTCAATTTCTTTATTTACTTCAAGACCAAAGTCCTTGGCGGTTTCGGGCATAAATTGCCATACGCCAACAGCTCCGGCAGGCGATTTCACGTTCATTAAACCACTCTCGGCCAAGGCAACAAATTTAAAATCATCCGGAATATTGTTTACTTTCAGTATAGGTTCAATATCAGCGAAATATCGTTTGGCGCGCTTTAGTAATAAAATAGTTTGCGAATGCCAGTATGAATTTACGAGCACTTCACGCTCCATGGCTTCCTTAATATCGAAGTATTCCATGGGGATACGTTCTCCTGCAAATTCAATTTCTTCGGGAAGTGTTACTCCAGAAACCATAAAGGTTGTAGCTACATTTTCCTTTACTGCATTATTGGGGGCTTCAGGACTGTTTGATTTTGAAAAAGAAAAAACCAGAATCACGCCTGCTAAACCAATACCAACTAACATATTTTTTGTAATCCAGATTAACCGATTACTTTTTGTTTCATTCTGACTCATATCTACCTCTATTCTCTAAGAACCACAAATATATTGAATTTAACGTACGTATCTCTAAAAAGTTGTGAGCGAAAAATAATTTTTCTTAACCCATCCGATCAAGGGAATCAAAGCTATAGTTGTTTATTACAATTTGTAGCAAATACCAGTGTAAAGCCCGAATGAGTAAGGATGGACTTTGATTCCGGTTGTTGAAATGGAATTCATGTAATACTTAAAGGTAGGTTCTATGGTAAGAATGATGTTCCTTTTGATAGCATAGCCCAAACCCGTTCCAACAATTCCTGAATAATTCAATCGTTTCAGATTGGCGGTTTCGCCGATTTTTTCCTTTTGGTTGTTGTTATGCAGCAGTGCATCGTTGCCAACAAGTATATTCGTGCTTAGTCCGCCTGTTAAATGCCAGTTAAACTTGCCTGTTAGTATGTAATATCTTGCCATTATTGGTATTTCAATTACCTGCATACGTTGAATAATGTCAGCATTGCTCTGAGTAGTAACTACAGCATTCTGACCTGCATAAGCACTCATCTTTTCGGTTCCTACAGTATTGAAAAATGTATATCGCGCCGTTGCGTTATCCATTTGTAGAGGCTCCTGATCGGTGCTGTTAATGATTAAGCCGAATGAAGTGTTTACTCTGCTGCTCGTGTTCGTGCTGCTGTATTTTAACCCAACATTACTTGCAGGTTGCTGTATGTATATATTCCGGAGGGTTTGCCCTATTACGGAATACGCGATACCGGCTTGAATGGTCAGTCGCTTCGATGTTTGATAATTTACTTTAATGACATTTGAATAGGAAACCAGGCCACTTTCGTTGTTATTAAAGTCGGCATTAAGTGCAGAGCTGGAGGTTATGTTTCTGTAGGAATACAGAGGTGCAACCTGAGCCTCAATGCTCCAGCGGTTTATTCGTACATTGGTTTCAACGTTTGCCAATTGGGTGGTGGCTGGTATTTCTTCAGATGAAGCGCTCTTCAATTCTTCATACAAAGGCTCTCTCACTGGTTGGATTGTTATAAGAAGTCCCGTTTTGGGTTCAAGATATGCCAGTTCTGTGGTTTGTTCTGTAACATTGCCGTTTGTAATCTGTGAATTATCGTTGGCGTACGCATGAACATCCTCTTCTTCCAACGTTTTCATTTTGATTGTTGTTTGTCTATCAGCAACTGGGGGTTGATTGTTGTGGGAGTTGTAAGAGTGATAGGCAGTCTTGACCGGTTCAGTTGATTTGATGCTTACAACAGCTTCATTTGTTGCAGTGTTGGCCTGTTTTTTATCGGTGGATGGAGCGCTGAAAGCTTTGTTATTGTCAGTTGTGGCAACTATAATAGTATCCTTCCTGGATGAATGGTTATACCAATAAATTCCTGATAAAGAGAATAAAAGAGCGAGGCCTGCAGCCATGCCCATTCTGAAGTAGATAATGCCCAGGCGCTTCTTTTTATCCAACTTTTTCTCAATACCCAGCCAAACGCTTTGGGGCGGTTCTATTTCGATATTTCCCAATTCCCTGGCGAAGAGTTCATCAATATGATGATTGTTCGTGTTCATTTTAACCAATTTTGGCTACTTTGTTTATGATTGTTTTAATTTTTTCCTGCAAAATACCCCGAGCTCTCGATAAATCCGATTTTGAAGTTCCTTCTGTAATCCCCAGTGCACTGGCTATTTCCTTATGTGTCATTTTTTCGAAAACATAAAGGTTGAAAACCATTCTGTATCGTTCGGGTAAGCCGTGTACCAATTTGTACAACTCATCAATAGTAATGCCTGGCTCAAATTCTTCTTCAATAACCTCTTTAATATCGGGTAACTGCTCAATATTCTGATAATTTATTTTCTTTCTGAAGCTTTCCAGTGCTGTATTTACAATGATCCTCCGTATCCATCCTTCAAGGCTTCCGGTGTTTTTTAAACTGATGAATCTTATCAAAAACCTTTAAAAACCCATCCTGAAGAATATCTTTGGCCTCTTCCGAGTCCTTGCAGTACCTTAAGCAAACCCCATACATTTTTGAAGCATATAACCTGTATAAATGCTCTTGCGCAGCCCGATTGTTATCGATGCACAATTTTATTATTTCATGCAAAGGAATATTCAATTTTGCAGAGGTTAATAATCTATTATTCAGCATGTGAAGTTACAACAAAATTGAAAGGCTTTGCATTTTGGTCTGATATTTGTTCATTAGATGGAATATTTTACATCAGGTTGCGTAAAATTTGAAATTTTTATAAAGATTATTTGAAAGAAAGCTTTACTGAAAGTAATTTTTGAATAAAAAAAGCGCCAATTAGTCAATTATTGAACGAAAAATAAACAAAGCTAATTTTACAATTGTTTTTGAATAAGGATTGAATGTATGAGGAGATGAGTATGGAAGATACCGAGAAAAACACAGTTTTATATGTAGATGATGAAAAGGTTAATTTAGAGCTGTTTAGGCTAAATTTTGCACGCGATTACGATGTGAAAATAGCCTTAAGCGCTAAAGAGGGGTTTTCTTTAATGAAGGAAAACAACATAAACGTAATAATTTCGGACCTGCGCATGCCTATAATGAACGGAATAGAGTTTATTAAGAAAATAAAGCAGGAATATCCTGACAAGATATGTATTATTCTTTCGGCGTTTATTGAGCCGGATTTTATGTTAAAAACGGGCGATAAGGACCTTATTTTTAGCTATATTCCTAAACCATGGAAAAAAGCTGATGTAAAGAAAGTCATTGATAAAGCCATGAGCATTGTAAATAGCGAGAATTGAACATATCTTAAAGAATAAAAAGAGCCGTGAAACTTAAATTCACGGCTTTTTTTATTTATAGTTGAGTAGCCTCGCCATAAGCAACAGCAGTGGCTTCCATAATTGCTTCGCTCATGGTAGGGTGCGGATGAATCGACCGGATAATTTCGTGCCCGGTGGTTTCAAGGTTTTTGGCAACTACCATTTCGGCAATCATTTCTGTTACGTTGCTTCCAATCATGTGCGCACCTAATAACTCGCCATATTTAGCGTCGTATATTACTTTTACAAAACCATCTTTTGCTCCGGCAGCGCTGGCTTTGCCCGACGCCGTAAATGGGAATTTACCTACTTGAATTTCGTATCCGGCTTCTTTGGCTGCTTTTTCGGTTAAGCCGACCGATGCTACTTCGGGAGTTGTATAGGTACAACCCGGAATGCTGCCGTAATTGATAGGATGAGGATTTAGTCCTGCGATTTTTTCAGCACAAACAATGGCTTCGGCTGATGCTACATGTGCCAATGCAGGACCAGGAATGATGTCGCCAATAGCGTATATTCCGGGAACATTGGTGCGGTAGTATTCGTCTACTTTAACTTTACCTTTTTCCAGTTCAATCTTCAATTCTTCAATACCTATGTTCTCGAGGTTAGGACTAATGCCAATTGCGGAAAGTACAATTTCTGCTTCCCTTATTTCCTCGCCTTTAGGTGTTTTAATTTTTACTTTGCACAAATCGCCTGTAGTGTCTACCGATTCTACTGATGAGCTGGTAAGAATATCCATTCCTGCCTTTTTCAGCGAACGTTCCAGAGCTTTGGATACTTCTTCGTCCTCAAGTGGAACAATGTTGGGCATGAATTCAACAAGGGTTACTTTTGTGCCAATACTTGAGTAAAAATTGGCAAACTCACTTCCTATAGCTCCTGAGCCCACTACAATCATTGATGCAGGTTGTTTTGGAAGGCTCATGGCTTGCCGGTAACCTATAATCTTTACGCCGTCCTGTTTTAGGTTAGGTAACTCGCGCGAACGTGCTCCTGTGGCTAAAATAATATGATCGGCATTTACCTGGCTCTTTGCGCCATCTTTATCAGTAACTTCAACGGTATTGTTATTTATAAGTCTGCCATTTCCGGCAATGATGTCAATTTTATTTTTTTTAAACAGGAACTGTACGCCCTTACTCATTCCATCGGCTACACCGCGGCTGCGTTGTATCATCTTTACAAAGTCGGGCGTGGCGCCTTCTACAGTTACGCCATAATCCGCAGCATGTTTGGCATACTCATATACCTGCGCACTTTTCAATAACGATTTTGTAGGGATACAGCCCCAGTTAAGGCAAATCCCACCAATACTTTCGCGTTCAACAACAGCAACTTTTTTACCCAATTGTGAGGCTCTTATTGCGGCTACATAACCTCCGGGGCCGGAGCCTATAACTAATACATCATACTTCATAATTATACATTTTTATTATTTTCAAGTTTACCAACCCATATAGTACCCTATTAAACCAAATATGAGCGCAATTGTTAAATTGATTCCTTTTACCCAAAGGAAAGATTTTTTCGATTCGGCAAGCAGCGGAAGCGCACTGTGCCCGTCCTGAACGATTGAGTTAGCCAGCAAAATGCTGAAAGGAATGCCTCCGCTAAAGTATAGCGATACGAAAAGAAGATGAGGACCCGATTCGGGGATAATACCTATAAGCACAGCTATAAATAGCAAGGTGAGCTGGTTTTTTGCAAGCCAGGGTGTAATATCCATCTCTGTTACAAGAAACTGAATAACCAGGAGTGCACCGAAAGTCCACAGAAAAATGCGGATGAAGTGCTTCTTTATAATATGTTCCCATATATGTTCATCGAGAAAATGCTGATCAACGCGGGCCAGTATAAATAGTGTAAATACAGCCAATGCAGAAAATAGAATAGATTCAAGGCTTCCATGCGATTCGGAATGCCCATGCTCCTCATGTACTCCGGGAATCTCAAATATGCCATGTTCAAACTGACCTGTAAATACGCCGAAAAGGAAAAGTAACAATCCCAAAATAAGGATTGCTCTTTGAAAAGAGATGTTCCGGATATTATTCTTTAGCATCGAAAATGAGAAAACCGAGTGATCGCTCTCATGCTGATGAATAACCATATGGTTCTCGTTGGCAGGAACGGTGGGTGCCGATTTTACGAGCAGGTTAATAATTAAACCGGCAACAATGGCTATAGCGAGAACCGAAAGATTAAGGATAACGGCTGTTTTAGGCCCCATTGAGAAGATAACAAAGGACTCATCGCCCAACGAAGCAATCATATTCGCAACCAACGCACCAAAGTTCAGCAATTTATGGGTATACATCGAAACGGCTGCAAAACCGCCAATGCAACCAGGCACGAGCCCTAACAGCGACGCAAATATTACTTGTTTAAACTTTGACTGATTTACGGATTTGGTCCATTTACCGTTACTAATAACATTGAAATACTCGATTATAAGCATCATTATTAAAACGAGACTTGTAATCATTATCGTTTGCCTGAGAATACCTAAAAACATTGTTTTACTTTAGATCAATTTTAAATAACAAAGTTAAATAAAAAAAGTTCCTCCACATGGAAATCATTTTGCCAAGTTGTTTAGAGCGCCTTGTCTGTAACTTAAACAACTGATAGAAAAAGTATTGATAAAAAAAAGAATTTTACACTAAAATATTACCTTTATGCGTTTATTTTATTTGTGTAGTTATGTTCAAAATACGGTTAGTATTTATACTATTTCTAGTTTGTTGTTATTCTGTTTCAGCGCAGCAGCCATTAGTTCAAAGGCCTAAAATTGGTGTTGTTTTAAGCGGGGGAGGAGCCAAGGGGCTTGCTCATATTGGCGTTCTCAAAGTACTCGAAGAAGCTGGTATTCCTATAGATTATATTGCTGGAACAAGCATGGGTAGTATTATTGGCGGTTTATATGCCATCGGATACTCTTCACATCAGCTGGATTCCATTACACGTTCAGTAAACTGGGAGGAATTACTTACAGATAAGGTTTCGCGCCGCAACTTATCGATGATGGAAAAGGATGAGAATGTGAAATATCTTCTTTCTTTTCCTATACAGGGGAAGCGGATTATTTTACCTAATGCAATGGTTACAGGCCAGAATATTTCTACTTTCTTTTCGTCGCTGTGCCTTCCAGTATACGATGTTACTGATTTTTCGAAGTTTAAAATCCCATATTTCTGCGTGGCTGCTGATATCGAGAAAGGTCAGCCCATTGTACTGAAGAGTGGAAACCTTGCCGAGGCCATGCGTGCAAGTATGGCTATTCCTACCGTGTTCAGTCCGGAAGTAATTGATAGCATTCCGCTACTCGATGGCGGACTTCTGAATAACTTCCCTGTAAAGGAACTAAAGGAAATGGGCGCTGATATTATTATTGGGGTAGATGTGGGTTTCAGATATCACACAAAGAAAGAGCTAAACTCGCTCGTTCGCATCATAGAGCAATCCATTTTCATGCATACACGTGAGAGGAATGATGAATGCCGCAATTTATGCGACATTTTAATCGATCCGGATCTTACGGAGTTCAATTCGTCCAGCTTTAACCATGCCGACACGCTCATTGCTAGAGGGGAAAAGGCTGCCCGAGGAATGTATGATAAATTGGCTGCGCTTTCTGAACGGTTGAGACAATTCCCTGAACCGGTAAAAGTTGATCAATCAGGCATAAAACAGATCGATTCGGTTTATATTGATGGGTTTGATGTGGTAGGCCTAAATCGTGTTCCAAAAAGTTTTTTTGAGCGAAAGCTCTCTTTTCAGGTTCCAGGAAAGGTGGGTGTAAAGCAAATTGAGCATTTCATCGAAAATATGTATGGTACGTGGTTTTTCGAAAAGATCTCCTATCGCCTCGAAAACTCTCAAAATGGGGTGAAACTTACTTTTAACGTAGAGGAGAAGA
Organism: Bacteroidales bacterium; assembly: GCA_036261135.1. Taxonomy (GTDB): domain Bacteria; phylum Bacteroidota; class Bacteroidia; order Bacteroidales; family JAAUTT01; genus JAAUTT01. The sequence goes on along the minus strand of DATALJ010000055.1, from coordinate 17,462 downwards.
ATACAAACTACTTCAGGGTGGGGTTACATTACGACAGTGACTTTAAAACATCGTTGGTATTGAATACTACGTTCCGGAATGTCTTTACAAAAGGTTCCAAGCTGAGTATGGATCTTGCGTTGGGCGATAACCCTTCTTTTACGGCATTATATTTTAAGAATTCCGGATGGAAACCCAAGTATAACCTGTTATTCTGGACTAAGCTGATACCCGATTACGGCTTCTTGTTTCAGGCAAAGAATATTGAGGTTTACGAGTTCAATGACGATCGCCGCACTGCCAGCTACAATTTTGTGAACATGACCTCCGATTTCTTTATTCAGGCCAATATTTCCAACAGTAATATATTCGGATTAGGGTTGCGAACTGACTACTCGGCTATTTCCGGGAAAATCTTTTCCTCGTCGGGATATGATTCGGAAACGTACTTCCTGGATTTACACAGCTTTTACAAGATAGATTCGTACAATCAAACCTTCTTTCCTTCGAAAGGAATAAAGCTATGCTCTGAATTCAAGTATACCATGGGATTATCAAAAAATGTAAAGAATTTGCCAGGTTTTTTTCAGGTTTCAATTAAATCGTCTTTTATCCAATCCTTAACCAAAAGGCTTTCACTCATTGAGGGCATTTATGGAGGTACTTTCTTTGGCGATTCATTACCTACTCACTATCGCTATTATTTGGGCGGAATGGCCGAAAATAACCTGCGTGAGAATTTCCCCTTTGTGGGCATGGACTTTATGCAGCGTTCAGGAAGTCATGCGCTTGCCGGGCGGCTTCATTTGCAATGGGAGATATTGAAGGATAATTTCATAACGCTGCGATCCAATATTGGTAAAACATCCTACGACCGGAAAGAACTCATTAAGGCGTCGGACATTCTGTTCGGTTACGGAGCATCATTTGGTTACAGAAGCCCCATCGGGCCAATGGAAGTAACCATCATGCATTCAAACGTGAATTCAATTTCAGCTTTTATTAATATAGGGTTTTGGTTTTGATTAACAGGTTTCTTTATTAGGCATGGCAAAGGTCATACTTGGTATTCACGGGTTGCAAAATAAGCCGCCAAAGGATGTTTTGCACGATTGGTGGAAAAAATCGATGGAAGAAGGCTTGAACGCCATTGGTAAAAGCTGCGCTTTACCTCCGTTTGAGCTTATTTACTGGGCTGATGCTATATACGACAAGCCATTAAACTCCGATGTGACTGACAAAGATGATCCCTGCTATTTAGATGATATTTATATTCCTGCACCCCACGATTTTATTACCAAAACGAACAATGTAAAGCTCAAAGTACTTGGTTTTTTGAACCGGCAACTCAGGCAATTTTTTATGAACACCGATCTCAGCCTAAAACATCAAAGCATCGCCGAATCAATCGTTGAGCGTTATTTTCACGATCTGGACATATATTATGAAGAGCCTGGCAGCCCTGATTATGAAAATCATAACCCAATACGGAAGAAAATTGTTGAGCGGGTTGTTTCAGCTATTAAGAAATATAGGAATTACGACATCTTCCTAATTGGCCATTCCATGGGATCTATATTAAGTTATGATGCTTTGCAGTTTGACGTTCCTGATATTCCGGTTCACACGTTTGTAACTATTGGGTCGCCGTTAGGTTTGCCGCTTGTGCTTTGTAAAATTGCTTCCCGTCAGGGGAAAGTGAATAATGATATACCCGTATTGCGCACACCATTGTCAGTTACCCGCAATTGGTACAATTTTTCCGACAGGGAAGATATCATTGCGCTCAATCCACACTTGGCATCTGAGTTTTATGAGAACCACCTGGGAGTAAAGCCTATAGATGTAATGGTTAATAATAATTATGTTATAAATAAAAGGCGGAATGCCCATAAGGCATACGGATACTTGCGAACGAAAGAATTTGCGAAGGTTCTGGCTGCATTTATAGAGGAAAAGGAAGGTTTTTTCGCCAGGATGTGTTTTGCAATTCGCAATTTTTTTCAAAAATTGGTTAGGTAGGATTGTTATTCAGGCGAAGGCCGGAATCCCTATAAGCTTCGTAGTATAAGGATTCCGGCCTTCGCCTGAATAACATCTTCGTAGAGAAGATTCTTACATTACTTAAGAACCTCTTTCAGCTTTTTATGCAAATCTTCGCCACGTAAGTTCTTGGCAATGATCTTTCCGCTAGGGTCGAGCAGAATATTCGATGGAATACTGCGAATCCCGTAAAGCTTGCCGGCTTCGTTGCCCCAATATTTGAGGTCCGACACGTGATGCCAGGTGAGTTTATCATCTTTGATGGCTTTTTGCCATTTTTCTTTCGATTTATCGAATGAAACGCCCAATACATCGAATTTTTTATTTTTGAATTTTTTATAGGCTTCAACAACATTGGGGTTTTCGTGCCTGCAAGGTCCACACCAGGAGGCCCAGAAATCGACCAGCAGATATTTTCCGAATAAAGAGGAAAGTTTCACAGGGTTGCCGTCGGGGTCGTTCATTGTAAAGTCCACGGCTTGCTGGCCAATCTCTACACGCCGGAGTGTAGCTATGTAGTTTTTGAGCATTTTCACATACACGGAATTGTTTAAAGTCGTGTCAAGCTGCATGGTTAATGAGTCGAGTTCGTTGAGTTCGGTCTCGTGGACCAATTGCGACCATGTAATGTATGCCGAAACAGCAGAATTCTTATGATTTAGAATATAGCTTTTCATAGCATTGCTTTCAACCTTGGATATAGAGTCGTATCCCAGATCGAGCTTATCCATTAATTTTTTGTTTCTGGATTTTTCGGCTTTATAATATTCGTTTTCGATGGAATCGAGTGCAGTGGTAAATGGTTTTAAGCTACCCCAGAAGGCTTCATATTCTTCGTGTGCCTTAGAGCCAGAAATCTTAACATTTTTAAGACTGTCAACATGCCCTGCTATTGTAATTTCACGGTTATCCACAAATAATGAGATGTATGGTAAAGTATCGGCAACTACAATGCGGTACATCTCGGGTTGCATAACCTTTCCGAAAAAGGTAAATGTTCCTGCATTAGATTTTACGGTATCTATATCCTGCCATACGCCGTCTATCGATTGTTTTAAGTATACATCCCCGTCGGGAAGATTATTAATGGTCCCAAAAATCTTGTACCCTACAGGTGGGGTAGAACTGTTACATGCTGCCATGGCGGCAACCAAGAGAATGAGTAGAAAGTTTTTCATGTTATTATTGCAATTCATAATTTGTTATAGCGATAAAGTACTGTTATTCCAGCTTACCATGCTTCATGTATTTCTTTAAAAGATGCCGTGCCGCTGTAAACGACGACATTTTATCTTCGAGAACAAGCTGTTCGTAAACAGGCAAGTCGTGTTCAATATCCGGGTTGTTGTAAAAGTGAGATTTCAGCGACTCGTTAATGGTTTCGTACATCCAGTATTTGGCTTGTTCAAGGCGACGGTATGTAAAAAACTCGTTAGCTTTCGTAAGCTGAAGGTAATCCGAAGTTGATTTCCATAAGTTTTCGATGCCTGCTCCTGTTACCGATGAGCAAGTTAATACATTGGGCACCCAGCCCGAAGGTGATTTGGGAAACAAATGTAAAGCTGTTCGGTACTGCGTTGCAGCAAGTTCAGCCTTTTGTATATTGCTGCCGTCGGCTTTTGTAATGGCGATTGTATCGGCCATTTCCATAATACCCCTTTTAATTCCTTGCAATTCATCACCGGCGCCCGAAAGCATGAGCAACAGGAAGAAGTCAACCATGGAATGGACCGCTGTTTCCGATTGTCCTACGCCCACTGTTTCGATGAAAATGGTATCAAAACCTGCAGCCTCGCAGAGGATAATTGTTTCGCGGGTTTTTCGGGCCACGCCTCCCAACGATCCAGCTGAAGGAGAAGGCCTGATAAATGCATCAGGATTAATAGATAGCTCTTCCATACGTGTTTTATCGCCCAGAATGCTTCCTTTAGAGCGTTCGCTCGATGGGTCAATGGCTAATACTGCCAGTTTTTTCCCGAGGGAGGTAACGTACATTCCAAACGATTCAATAAATGTACTCTTCCCAACACCGGGAACACCTGTAATACCTATGCGTATTGACTTCCCGGAGTGCGGCAGGCACTTTTCTATGATTTCCTGGGCAGTTTTCTGGTGTGCAGGCAGCGAACTTTCAACCAGTGTTATTGCCTGGCTGAGCATGGTGCGGTTTCCTGCAAGAATTCCCGAAATATATTCGTCTGTAGAAATGTTCTTTTTTGTCTTCTTCAAGAAGCGCAATACCGAATGCTCATTCACCGATGGCGGTTGTTCTACGCCATCCTGAACCGACAGAGCACTTTTGAATTCTTCTTCGTGTGTGTGTTCCATTTGCATGGTGTTAATATAGGGCATTGCCTAAGGTTAAATAACGACAAAAATCAATAATTGATATTTGTTGGCTTAATTTTATGTCTTGCAATTGCATCTTCGATAATGTCGGTGAAAACTTCACCGATTGGGGTTCCCATAGCGCGAATTTGCTGTGGAATGAAGCTTGTTTGGGTCATCCCGGGCGTTGTATTAACTTCCAGCAAATAGGGGACTTCATTTTTGATGATATAATCAATTCGAACAATACCATTACAACCCAGTACAGAATAGATATGGGATGAGGTTCTCTGAATTTTCTGCGTTAATTCAGGCGACAGACGTGCAGGGGTAATTTCTTCGGCCATTCCAACCGTGTATTTTGCTTCGAAATCGAAGAAGTCGTTTTTCGGAATAACTTCAGTTACTGGGAATAAAACTTCTTTGTTGCTTGTTTTGTAGAGTCCATGGGTAACTTCGGTACCTTGTATAAATTCTTCGACGATCACATCTTCGCTTTCGGTAAATGCTTTCTCTATAGCAGCCGTTAATTCTTCCTTTTTGATCACTTTCGAAATGCCAAAGCTTGAGCCACCTGCAGCAGGCTTTACAAAGCTGGGCAAACCAGTAATTGCCAGTATTTCGTCGGGGTTAATTTTTTCTCCCTTACGAATATAGCGCGTTTTGGCAGTGTTTACACCGAAATTCTTCAGGTAAGAGCTGCACACTTTTTTATTGAAGGTTAAGGCTGAAACCAAAACATTACAAGTTGTATAGGGTATTTCCAACATTTCGAAATATCCCTGTAACAGGCCATCCTCGCCCGGGGTGCCGTGTATGGTTACATAAGCACAATCAAAGTTAATATGCTGGCCGTTCACGATAATAGAAAAGTCGCTCTTATTAACGGGAATCTCGTTTTCGTTAACGATGGCTCGCCAATTGTCTTTTTCAATCAATATTTCGTAAATATTATATTTGCTGCTGTCGATAAATGAAGCAACACCCTTAACACTTTTCAGCGAAACCACAATTTCGGAGGAATCACCGCCTCCAACAACTGCTATATTCTTTTTTGTCATACTTTCTGGAATACTAAAACGTGGATAGAAATGGTTTGATGTGGTTGCAAAAATACGATTTTCGCTGTTTGGTTGTACCTGTTTGCAGAATAATAACCATTATATAAGATGTTGATTGTTTAAAATGTAGCATTTCCTGGTTTTCGAAAAAAAATTGGAATAAATGTTACAAATCACTTATCTTTACGTATATACACTAACCATCATTAATAATTAATAGTTATGGAAAAAATATGTGTAAATTCAGCTAAATGTCCCATCTTCAGTGGTGTGCTTCAAGGTAAAGAAATGACCAGTAAATCTTACAAAAACAGGTACTGCGAAGCTGGCCCGCAGGGCTGGGAAAGCTGTAAACGCTATATGGCTAAAGCGAAGTTTGGGGTTTGTCCTCCGGATTTATTACCTAATTCCTTGCTGAGGCTTGATGAGATTGCGGATAAATACAATTTATCGGCTGTTTAAGACTTATTACTGTGCTCTTCCAGCGATGTAGTTTCGCCATTTATCAATAAGCGAGCTCATATCGAGGGGTAACGAAGAATCGAATGCCATCCATTCGCCTGTTCGTGGGTGCTCGAATGCCAACGAACGCGCATGCAGGGCTTGCCTTGGGCAAAGCGCAAAACAATTTTCGACGAATTGCTTGTATTTGGTAAAGGTTGTACCTTTTAGAATTTCATCGCCTCCATACAGTGCGTCGTTGAAGAGCGGGTGACCTATGTACTTGAAGTGAACCCTGATCTGGTGCGTACGCCCTGTTTCAAGCTTACATTCCACAAGGTTTACGTAACCGAGGCGTTCAAGTACTTTGTAGTGCGTAACGGCGTGTTTGCCATCGCTACCATCTTCAAAAACGTACATTTGTTTTCTATCGCGTGGGTTACGGCCAATATTTCCGGTAATTGTACCTTCGTCTGCTTTCAGATCGCCCCATACAAGCGCGGTATACTTGCGGTCGATGGTGCGATGAAAGAACTGCGCTGCAAGTTTATTCATCGACAGTTCTGTTTTGGCCACTACCAATATTCCCGAAGTATCCTTGTCGATTCGGTGCACCAATCCAGGCCTTAATTCACCGGTTGCAAAAAGCGGATTATCTTTAAGCTTCCATGCTAAAGCATTTACAAGCGTTCCGGAGTAGTTACCATATCCGGGATGCACTACCATGCCCGGGTCTTTATTAACTACAATCAGGTCGTCGTCTTCGTACACGATATTCAGTGGTATATCCTGCGGTATAAGCTCTATTTCCCTGGGAGGATGAGGCATTACCACAGTTATGATATCGAGTGGCTTTATCTTGTAATTCGATTTGATGGGTTTGCAGTTGGCGAGTACGTTACCAGCTTCTATAGCTACCTGAACCTTTGTTCTGGAGGCGTTTTCGATGCGTGCCGTAAGGAATTTGTCGATGCGCAAAAGGGATTGCCCCTTATCTACCGCGAAACGGTAATGTTCATATAACTCGGACTGTTCGTCCTGCAGGTCGGGGTTGATGTCGTCTATATTTTCGGTGTCAATAGCCATTCGCAAATCGTAAAGAATTGCTGCGAAGATATTACATTTCTTTTAACAGTTTTACGGTTTGGGTATTCCCTTTTTGGGTTTGTACTTTTAAAATGTATAAACCGGGTTTCAAATCGGTTATAGGAATGGTTTGCGCGGGCATTTCAACAGTTTTGACAACCCGACCCGTTACATTATAAAATGTTAAACGGATAATTCTATCATTATCCTCAGCATCTTTCGTTATGGTAAGGTCCTCAATGGCTGGATTTGGAAATATCCGTATTCCTTGTTTTTCCTGCACTACAGGAACCGGCACCGGAGAACTTTTTCGTGTTCTCATTATAGGCCTGAACATGAGCGAACCCGGACGTACATTGCCCGAAGAGCCCGATTGTTCCCAAGTTCCATTAATATTGTAAAACAGGAATCGCTGACCATTTGAGCTGTTTAAATCGTAACCGATGTTTAAGAAGCCTTCTGATGATTGCTCCCAGCCTATAAAAAAGGTTTCGTTAACACGAATCCCGCTGTCCAGGGCATAATAAGCAAATTCATTTCTAGGTTTTATGATGGGCGTCCGTTCCCAAGTATCCCTGTATATTAGTTCTCCCGGTTTACCGTTGTTATTACTCCACACTGCTAGTCGGAAATATATTGTATCGGTAGCATTATTTTGGGATGGGTTGAAAAAAATTGCTATAGACCGCAATGTGTCGGGAAAATAGGAATAGAAGCGGTATGCAGCTTTTGCATTTTCTGCACCCTGGCCGGATATGCCGTATCCACTTTCGGCATTACCATCGTCGTACGCAAAGTAATTGGTAAAAACCTGTGTAAATTTGGCGGTATCGTTATACTTGTATTTGTTAATGGTATCTTCAATACTAATAAAACTGCGCACTTCATAAATCGCAGAGTCTTTATTTCTTGATGTAAAGGGATTGGTAAGGTCGTAATCTTTATAGATATTTTGCCAGGGGTCGTTTATTTCGCCACCCATATTAAGGGTGTCGGTAGGATAATTGGTATTCAGCTCTTTAAATGTAAATTTTCTGTCAACGGTAAGTCCTTGGGGATTGTATATCTTGTAGGTCATTTCCACTTTGGGCTTGATTTCCTGAATAAAAGCAAATAAGTAATGCGACCAGGGCATTGCATTATAGGTTTTTAAGAGCGACGACAAGGGTTTTATCATTGCAATATCTTCGTAAACGCTGTCATTCTCTGCTCTGTTTTTGTCGAGCTTTACATAATCGAGGTTCCATACGTCGGGAATACTGGTTTTCCCAGCAATGTCAGAAGGCGTAAGCGATGCATAGTTTATAAATCGGAAACGGAAGCCATCGTGAAGGAAAGCGGTGTCGTTAATCAGTATACTCTTATATGTAAAGCTGAGAAGCGTATCGTATCCCGGCGTAATCCAAACAGGCAGCCATTTTCTAGATACAGGTGCATAAAATTGAAGCGTCAGCGAGTCCTTTTCATCGGGGATGTCACCTAATCCGCCAGGCTGGTAGTAAAAACTGAGTCGTATGTTCGATTCTTTATTGTAATTCAGATTGATCGGATTACTGGTTAGCGTATCGGCTCCAAAGCCAATGCCTGTAGCTATATCGTAAATTTTCCCTTTCGAATCGAATACATCAAATGTAGCTACGCCAATGGTTTTGGGATTAACGGCAAATGAATTGTTGATGAAAACGTTTCTGTCGGCCCAAATTTTACTATCCGGAAACATGCTGGTTGATGAAAAATCATCGATAATTGGTAATTGCAAGCTTTGAGCGGAAATCGATTTAAGCTTGGCGGTCTGTTTGCCTTGCGTTTGTAATTGCGTATTTTGTGTAAGCGCCTGCAATTTTTCCTGGGCCCTAAGATAACCTGAAGATAGGATGAGGATAGCAATAATTAGGGAATAGCAGCTTTTGTTCCGTAGTAAGTGGAGAATGCCTGCCAGTAGGGGATTGTATAATCTATTTATCCTCAATATATTCATTTTATTGGGGTATGGAGTCGTTAGTTCCAGCTTTATTTTGATTGATGGTAAGCCAGACATCAATTTCGTGTCCTGCATTTATAGACGAACCCGGTTCGGGTCGTTGTTTCCATATAAATGCGTTTAACGAATCCTGCGGAGTTACGATCGAATTATCGGGTATGATGGCACCTATATTTAGATACGAATCGGACGCAACGTCCCTGGCTTTCGAAAGGTTCATGTTTTTAAGGTTTGGCACTTCGGTCATTTGGTCGGTAGTTCCCAAACCAAGCACCAAGTCAATAGCAGAGCCTTTAACAATCATTTTACCTTCAGGAATATCTCTTCCTTTGTAGAGTTGACGCAGTACATAATCGCGGCCAATATCCGGAACATATCTCCTGTCGCCTATACGAAGGCCTGAAGTCGTTAATCTTGCTTCAGCCTGACGAATAGAAACGCCAACAACATTCGGCATCTTAATTTTTTCAGGATTGATGGCATTGATGGTAAAAAATATAGTGCGGTTCTCTTTAACTTTCGTATTGGGCGATGGATTCTGGGCTACAATAGTACCAGGCTTTTGGCCTTGTATAAATACAGAGTCTATTATTTGATATCTTAATTGGTTTAAATCGATGAGCGATGAGGTTTCTTCCAGGTTTTTACCTGTAAAATCAGGTACCGAAAGGGCTTGTCCGTGGTGGGTGTATACTCTTAACGCCAAAAAAATGAGTTCGATAAAGAGAAATAACCCAACAAAAGCTAAAATAATTTTTTTCTGAACCGAGCGATTCTTTAGAAAATCAATAAAGTCTCTCATAAAACAAAATATGAAAATAAACGCAGGAACAAAGATAAAATTATATCAACAGATAGTAATATTCGCTAAACATAATATACAATGTATATGAAAATTATTTACTTTCGAACGTACTACTGAGAATATTACAAGAGGAGCGACCGTTACCTGTAAACAAAAAAGAAGCTGTTCCGAAAAATAAATTTCCGAAACAGCTCCTGTTTTTATTTTTTGTAAAAAAATTACTTTCTTCTGATTGAATCAGATACAGATAATCTTTTTCTGCCTTTAGCACGGCGGGCAGCTAATACTTTACGTCCGTTAGCGGTCGACATTCTTTCACGGAATCCGTGTTTGTTGCGTCTTTTCCTAATGGATGGCTGAAATGTCCTTTTCATTGCAAATATGTTTTATTAAGTCAATTTTCAAAATGAGAGTGCAAAAGTATATCTTTTTTTATTTTTTGCAAAGGCAGAGCAAAAAAACATTTACGAAATAGGTAAATAAATTATCTTTTTCGTTTCGAAATAAGGTTCCTTAAAGAAATCACTGATATCGAACATGGTAATTCGTTTCTTGTAAGGTGCAATTTCTTCTTCTAAATCGCCGCCTTTTAAGTAAAACAAGCCGTTTTTGACTTTATGTTTCTGTGCTTTATTCATTTTCCCTGCAATCCATTTGGTAAAGTCGGGCAAGGAGGTAACAGCCCTGCTTACTACAAAATCGAATTTCTGTTTCAGTTGTTCTGCACGTATTTGCTCGTAGGTAACATTGGTTAATTGCAGTTCCTGGGCTACAGCTTCAACTACTTTAATCTTTTTACCAATAGAATCGACCAAATGGAAATGAGCCTGCGGAAAAAATATAGCAAGCGGAATACCTGGAAACCCTCCACCTGTACCAACATCAAGAATATTGTCACCTTCCTGTGCAGGCATTACCTTAGCTATTGCCAACGAATGAAGCACGTGGTGCAGATATAAATTATCAATGTCCTTACGGGAGATTACATTAATGCGTTCGTTCCAAACGGTGTATAATTCCTTTAAAGCAGCAAACTGGCTTTGTTGAATATCAGTAAGATGGGGAAAGTAACGTAGAATAACATCCATAACAATTGAATATTGGGCAAATCAATGCCTTTAGATTTTGTGACTTGAGTTTTTAAGGATGTTGTAAAGTAGTTCGCGTGCTCTGAAAAGCTGGGCCTTTACGGTTCCAATGGGTAGTTCCAGTTCTTCGCTAATTTCTTCGTAGGAGTATTCGTGGAAATATCTTAATTCAATCAGTTTACGGTATCGTGGTTTTAGTTTGGCTACTACCGAGCGCAGTAGTACTACTTTTTGCTGGCTAATCAGGTTTTCTTCAGGATCCAGTGTGTCGGTGGGGATGGTCATAGGTGCCGAATCCTCATGAGCACCGCTCTGATCGAGAGATACGTTGTTAATTTTCTTTTTCCTTATGAAATCGATACAGTTGTTGGTTGCTATTTTAAATAACCATGTGCTAAATGCGTAATTGGGGGTGTATTGCGAGATGTTTTTAAATGCCTTTCCAAAAGCTTCGATAGTCAAGTCTTCGGCATCGCTAGGATTGTTGACCATTTTGAGGAGCATGAAGTATATTGCATCCCTGTATCTTCCTAATAAATCTGCATATGCTTTTTGATCCCCCTCTATAGCCTGCAGCACCAGTTCATAGTCAAATTGGGCTTTTTCAGATAAATTGGTATTTATTTCCATTTATGCTGTTTTGAATTAAAGATGTTTACCGTATACAAAAATATATTTAATAATGGTATAAAAATATCAAAAGCAAATGAAAGTCCTAATAATTTTTTCTCATTCAGTCGTTTCAAGGCTTTGTTGAAAACAATCAATTGAACCAGCAACCGCAGAAATAATGCAGACAAACCAATTATCCATGTATGGGGCAAACACAATAAGAAAATAACACTTATATAGAAAGTAAGCCGGCTAAAAATTTCGGTACCCAGCAATGCTTTGTGGCTGAATTTATATTTATAGCTCGAAACAAAGTGCCGTCTTTTCTGAAAAATCCATTGATTAAATGTTTTCTTAGGAATGGAGAGTGTAAAAGAATCTTTAGATAACTCCACAGCCGTATTTTTTACATTCGCTACTTCATTTACAAATATATCATCGTCTCCTGATATAATGTGCGAGTGCGAAGCAAAACCTTTATTTTTAAGGAAGAGCGATTTTCGATAGGCCAAATTTCTTCCTACACCCATATAAGGAACTTTTGCTATAGCAAAACTCAGGTATTGAAGCGCAATAAAGAAAGTATCGAAGCGTATAAACTTGTTCAGAAGCCCTTTTTCTGCCTTATAACCACCATAGCCCAGCACAATTTCGTTCTTTTCGGTAAAGTTACGTTGCATAGACGACAGCCATTTGTTATTTACTGGCGTACAATCGGCGTCAGTAAGCAATAACCATTCGTTTTTTGCGGCTTTTATTCCTATGGTAAGCGCTAATTTCTTGCCATGGGTGAACTTCTCATCCTTTTTGATCTGGGTAATCTTCAATTTGGGGTATTTCTCTCCAAATTTCTCCAGTATATCCTGAGATTCATCGTCGGAGCAATCGTTAACAACAATAACTTCAAAAGAAGGATAGTCCTGCTCTAATATAAGTGGCAGATTATTTGTTAAGTTCTCCGACTCGTTACGCGCACATATAATTATTGAAACAGGTTCCTTTTTTTCGATATAATTTTTGTTTTTACTGGTTGCAGGCCAACCCACTCTTCTGAAAAAGTACAGATAATAAAACAATTGGATGAAAAGAACCAACACCAAAACCCCCAACACAACCTGCTCGAAACCGCTAAAATAAGATAACAGATAGTCCACAATTCCTCGTATTAAAAAACGTAGCAAGTTTATTAAAAATATTTCTGATTAGAAAACAGTTTGAAATACTCGTTTCATCTGAATTAAATTAATTTCAATTGTCCGATTGAACCTGTTTGCAAAACATGGGCGTTTCGTCGAATTGTTTTATCTTTGGCCCCAAAATTAAAATAAGTGAATTTCAACTTACTTTTCACTGATAAACAGAGCAAAGCGCGTGCTGGCGTTATCGAAACTGCACACGGAAAGATAGAAACGCCTATTTTTATGCCTGTAGGAACTTTGGGCAGCGTTAAAGGCGTTCATCAGCATGAACTTAACGAAGATATTAAGGCGCAGATTATTCTTGGGAATACCTATCATTTGTATTTGCGGCCAGGGCTTGATATTTTGCAGCAAGCTGGCGGTTTGCATAAATTTATGAATTGGAACGGCCCTATACTTACTGATAGTGGAGGATACCAGGTGTTTTCGCTTGCCGAAAACCGCAAGTTAACTGCCGAAGGAGCTATATTTAAATCGCATATCGACGGATCCAAGCATGTTTTCACGCCTGAACGGGTAGTGGAGATACAGCGTACAATAGGTTCTGATATCATGATGGCATTGGATGAGTGCGCACCTTACCCGTCCGAAATCAAGTATGTAAAGAAATCGCTTGAGCTCACACATCAATGGCTCGACCGCGGAATAAAGCATTTTAATGCAACCGAGCCCTTGTATGGTCACAGCCAAACGTTTTTTCCTATTGTACAGGGTAGTATTTATCCTGAATACCGCATAAAATCTGCCGAATATATAGCATCGAAGAACTGCGAAGGAAATGCAATTGGCGGATTGGCAGTTGGCGAGCCAGCCGAGGTAATGTACGAAATACTGGGCATAGTAAATAAAATACTTCCAGAGGATAAACCCCGCTATTTAATGGGGGTAGGAACACCCGTAAATCTTTTAGAGAGCATAGCGCTTGGTGTTGATATGTTCGATTGTGTAATGCCTACTCGTAATGGCCGCAATGGAATGATTTTTACCAGTAAAGGAGCTATCAACATAAGGAATAATAAGTGGAAGGACGATTTTTCTCCAGTCGATGCCGATGGTACATCATTTGTAGATCATGCCTATACCCGTGCTTATCTGAGGCATTTAGTAATTAGTAAAGAAATGTTGGGGGCACAAATCGCAAGTATTCATAACTTAGCATTTTATTTAAATTTGGTAAAACAAGCCAGAGAGAAGATTCTCGAAGGTACATTTTTGCCGTGGAAAGAGCAGATGGTTAACCAATTATCTGTTCGGTTGTAACGAATTTCAAAATTCTTAGAATGAACAAATGGAAATTACGCATAATAGACTTCTACATCATTAAAAAATTTCTTGGAACGTTCTTTTTTGCTTTGATTTTAATAATCGGTATAGCCGTTATTTTTGATGTATCAGAGAAAATTGACGACTTTATGGAAAAACATGCCACATTAAAACAGGTGGTATTCGATTATTATCTCAATTTTATTCCATATTTCGCCGTTTTATTCAGTTCGCTTTTTACTTTTATTGCGGTTATCTTTTTTACCTCCAAAATGGCCTATAATACAGAAATTATAGCCATTCTGAATTCTGGGATGAGTTTCCGGCGTTTAATGTACCCTTATATGATTGGCGCTGCTATTTTGGCCACCTTCTCTTTTGTATTAAGCAATTATGTTATACCTGACTCAAACCGAAGGCGAATTGCTTTTGAGGAAGTATATGTGCGTAACAGCGCGTATAATTATACAAAAGTTAATATCCATAGGCAGTTAGATCCTGGTTTGCTCATTTATATGGAACGATTCTCCAATAGTTCCGAAATGGGAACCCGCTTTTCGATGGAACGTTATAAAGGAGATACATTGGTTTCGAAGTTGATGAGCGATTATATTAAATGGGATTCGATAAAAAACAAATGGACCATTTATAATTATTATATACGCAATATTAATGGCCTGAAGGAAACCATTGTAAAAGGAAATCAAATAGATACTACGTTAAAAATCCATCCGGATGAGTTCAAACGGAGGGAGAACTTCGTAGAAACGATGAGCCTCGGCGAATTGGACGATTTGATTAAGGAGCAGAAGTTGCAGGGTACAGAAAACATTAATATGATGATTATTGAACGCGACAAACGTGTTGCATTCCCATTTTCAACTTTTATACTTACCATGATTGGGGTAACCGTTTCCACACGTAAGATACGAGGAGGAATAGGTGTTCAAATAGGCACGGGATTGGGGCTAAGCTTCTCATATATTCTATTTATGCAGTTTTCGTCGCAGTTTGCTATAAGTGGAACATTGAGTCCATTCCTGGCTGCATGGATTCCGAATATTATATTTGCGGTGATCTCAGTTATCCTTTACCGTATGGCTCCAAAGTAAAATTTAATTCAGTTTTAATATAATGAAGATAAATTAATCTTTAATTTTAGCTGGTAAACCACTATTAAACAATATTATGATGTGGAGCCGCTTTGAAGAAATAACCTAAAGATTTTTTTTAATTCGTATGTTTTTGTAATGTTGTACTCCAATTTTTTGAAAAATTTACCTTTAAAATTACAAAAGGTGTAACTAAAAAAAACTATTATGCCATTGAAAAAGAAAATTCTGGAGCTCCAGAAAAGAAGAGAATTAGTTCAGCTTGGCGGTGGTGAAAAAGCCATCGAAAAGCAAATAGCGATGGGTAAACTTACCGCTCGCGAGCGTATTACATCAATCCTTGACAAAGAATCCTTCCATGAATATGATTTGTTTGTTCAGCATGATGCTCGCGATTTTGGTATGGACAAGAAAGAACTTCATGGTGACGGTGTTATCACGGGTACCGGTACCATAAGCAATAAGCCTATCAGTATCTTTGCTCAGGACTTTACAGTAGTTGGTGGTTCACTTGGCCGTATGCACGCAGGTAAGATTACCAAAATCATGGATCATGCCTTAAAGATGAAAATGCCATTAATTGGTATTAATGATTCAGGTGGTGCGCGTATTCAGGAAGGTGTTAACTCTTTAGCAGGTTATGGCGAAATCTTTTTCCGTAACACTCTTGCTTCGGGTGTAATTCCTCAAATTTCAGTTATTTTAGGCCCTTGCGCTGGCGGTGCAGTTTACTCTCCGGCCTTAACCGACTTCGTATTCGTTGTAGACAAGATATCCAAAATGTTTATTACCGGTCCGGAGGTAATTAAGAGTGTTCTTGGCGAAGAAATCAGTCAGGAAGATCTCGGCGGCGCTAAAGTTCATGCTGCTGTTACAGGAAATGCTCACTTTTATGCCGAAAGCGAACAGGAATGTTTTGAGCAAATCAAAAAACTATTAAGCTTCATCCCATGGAGTAATACGGAGAAAGCTGCCAAAGTAGCTCCAAAGCCACCCAAATTGAAAGCTAAAATTGAAAACATAGTACCTGAGGATCCTTCACAACCGTATGACGTACGCGATGTAGTAAGAGGTCTTGTTGATGATTCTGAGTTCCTCGAAGTTCAAGAACATTGGGCTGCTAACGCTGTTATCGGCTTCGGTCGTATGAATGGCGAAACTGTAGGGTTTGTTTGTAACCAACCATTGGTTTTAGCTGGTGTACTCGACGTGGATTCGTCCGACAAGATTGCCCGCTTCATCCGTTTCTGCGATGCTTTCAACATTCCGCTTGTTACATTGGTAGACCTACCAGGCTATTTGCCAGGTGTAGACCAGGAACATGCTGGTGTTATCCGTCACGGGGCCAAGATTCTTTATGCTTATAGCGAAGCAACCGTTGCTAAAGTTTCAGTTGTGTTGCGTAAGGCTTATGGTGGTGGATACATAGCCATGAACTCACGTCACCTCCGTGCCGACTTCTATTTCTCATGGCCAGGTGCTGAAATCGCCGTAATGGGTCCTGAGGGTGCAGCTAACATTATTTTCCGCAAGGAAATTACCGAAGCTGCCGATCCTGAAGCTATGCGTAAGGAAAAGGTTAAAGAATACGCCGAAAAGTTTGCTAATCCGTTTGTTGCTGCTTCTAAAGGTTATATCGACTCAGTAATCGAACCTGCAGAAACGCGCAAATATATTATTCATGCCTTAGAAGTATCGGTTTCCAAAGATGCCGGAATGCCAAAGAAAAAACACGGTATTCCTCCATTTTGATCCATCTGGTTTTTTCAGATCATTTGAAAGTCGAACTAAATACAGCATGACATGCAAAACAATAATAATGAAAATGAAAAGGTAAAGCACGAATTCAAAACCTTTGTTTTCGAAGAAACAAAGTATACGACGTTGCTTACCCCTAAATTCGAGAACCGCGTAAAATGGGAAAAACCCGACGAAAGGAGAATTCTTTCGTATCTTCCGGGAACACTCAAAAAATTAGCGGTTAAGAAAGGTGATAAAGTTGAAAAAGGAGACGTATTGCTCGTTTTCGAAGCAATGAAAATGATGAATACTGTAAAAGCCCAGCAGGATGGTGTTATTAAAGAAATACACATGAAGGTTGGGGATAAGTTTCCTAAAAACCAGCTTTTATTGGAATTCGAATAATATAAATATCTAAAAATAGGAAAGCGGTGCAAGCCGCTTTTTTATTGTATTTCAGAAAATAACGAATAAATTCGTTTGAAAACGAATAAATTCGTTTATATTTGTTATGTCAATTTTTCTATAGGATATCATATCTTCATTATGATCGCAAATATTGCTAACAGGGCAATTTTATTTTTCTTACTGTTGTAGCCAATGAAGACAACTACATCTGCCATTGTATAAGGATTTATTTTACTCTGTATATAACAATTAAAAAGATTGAATATGAAATGGCTAGTTATTTTTATATTAAACAATCCTCTTTTATTATTGGGTC
>DATALJ010000047.1:0-33634 GCA_036261135.1 Bacteroidales bacterium | reverse complement strand
TTAATGGCGATAACCTCAGATGTTTTTTCGCGAGACTTCATATTTCTTCTTTTTTATGTTTGAATATCAGAAATCAAATACCCGAAAACGTTAAAGTAATTTATAGTGGTCCTATCGACCAGTACTTCGATTATAAGTTCGGTAAACTGGAATACCGCACCCTCCGTTTCGAGAAGGAAATACACCCTTACGACGATTACCAGGGCACATCCGTTATGAACTATGCCGACCAGGAAGTTCCCTATACCCGAATCCACGAACCCCGGCATTTACACCCCGAACGCACCGATTACCCTACAGACAAAACCTTAATTATAAAGGAATACTCATTGCTCGACGATGGGACGAACCCCTATTATCCCATCAACGACGCGCGCAACCAGTCGCTTATTCTCCAATACAGGGAAGAGGCCGGCATGCTGCAGAATACCGTAATCAGCGGCAGGCTTGGCGAGTATAAGTACTTCGACATGCACGATACCATCAATCATGCATTAGAGATATACGATAGGCTCGAAGCTGAGACTAAATCGAGGTAGGGATCATATTCCCCAGTTTTGTGTATTAATTTCTACATAGAAGAACCACAGCCTTTGTTAAATCCCTTGGAATCAGTAGCAGGAGATTATGGTATATTTTTAGCATATCAGTTATAAACCTTTAAAATTAATGCTATGAAAAGGAAAGATAGAAAAGCCGTTCAGAATAACATTAATGTTGATCATCGCGGTAATATAAACAGAGTAACCAGGATTTATAACCTGGAGATGGAATTGGTTAACAACATAAACAAACAGACGCCATCATACGCTTTCGACGAAAAAAGCAAGTAAGATGCGTGTGATTATCTGATATTCAAACATAAAAAAGAAGAAATATGAAGTCTCGCGAAAAAACATCTGAGGTTATCGCCATTAACGATAACCCCACGGAATTGTATTCCGTGAAGGATACCATTACAAAGAAGATTTTGCCGGCGGTATCTACACCAGTTAATAAAATAAAAAACATTATATGTTTTGCACATTTACGATGGGATTTCGTGTTTCAACGGCCTCAGCATCTTCTCTCGCGCTGGGTGGCCGACGCAAATGTGTATTATGTGGAAGAACCCAAGTTCGGTTCTTCGGTAAACAGGTTAAGAACATCAAAAAGCAAGGAAGGAGTTACTATTGTTGTACCTCAGTTGAGAGATGGGTTATCCGAAACAGAAGTAGATAAATATCTTGAAGAAGCTTTAAGTAAGTTTATAAAGTCTAATAATATTACCAATTATCTGTTCTGGTATCTAACCCCCATGGCGTTGCCATTTTCACATAAGTTGGATCCGGTAATGGTTGTGTACGATTGCATGGATGAGCTTTCGTGTTTCAAAGGCGCGCATCCCGATCTGTTAAAGAACGAGTCCATGTTGCTGAGGTTTGCTGATGTGGTATTTACCGGCGGCCATCATCTGTACGAATACAAGAAGGACAGGCATCATAATATTCATCCATTCCCAAGCAGCATCGATCAGAAACATTTCGAAAGCGGCATTGGACAACCCGATCCCGAAGATCAGAAAGGCATACCACATCCCAGGGTTGGCTTTTTTGGAGTAATTGATGAACGTTTGGATATTGAACTTCTTGATGGATTAGCCAAATCAATGCCCAGCGTTCATTTTGTTATGGTAGGGCCTGTAGTTAAAATCAATTCCGATCATTTGCCTAAAGCCCAAAACATACACTACCTCGGGCAGAAGAGTTATCAAGAGTTACCAGTATATCTGGCCAATTGGGATGTAGCTTTTCTGCCGTTTGCAAAAAACGAAAGCACACGTTTTATAAGTCCCACTAAAACCCCTGAGTACCTTTGTGCAGGGAAACCAGTGGTATCAAGTTCTATTCGCGATGTGGTAATGCCATACGGCGAACAAGGCTTGGTTTTCATAGCCGATAAAGTACCCGATTGCGCCATTGCCATTCAAAAGGCACTTCAGCAAAAGGACGATGTAAAATGGCAAAAGAAAGTGAAGGACATGCTGAAAAAGAGTTCCTGGGACTTAACATGGTCGGGCATGAAAAAAGTGATCATGACTACGCTCGAAAAGAAAGAAGCCATTAAAAAGGAACTAATTCCTGTGCGTAATCAGCTTCTGAAAGTGAACAACAATAGCAAAGGGACTGTGTCGGCGGCTAACAGCATGTTATAATTAAAAAGATCCTTTCATTCCTAGAGTGGGTCTTATTTATTAATCAAAATGCGATAGGGTGGAAAGAAATGAACATAAGCGTAATTCTTTGGAAATTTGGGGAGGTGTTGAGTGCTCTGTGGTCCGCATAAAGAACACACTGCATGATCAGCTCGAGTTGAGTGGGCATGAAAGAAGAATTTCGGATCTTCAATTGTTTGCCGATAGTGGCATTCGAACGATAAGATATCCCCTCCTATGGGAAAAATATACGGCTGGTCCGGAACCGTTTTTTCAGCTACACGACCATCGGCTCGCAAAGTTAAAGGAACTAGGCATAACGCCTATTGCCGGATTATTACATCATGGCAGTGGTCCTTTTCATACTTCGCTGCTCGATCCCAATTTCCCGGAGTTGCTAGCTTCATATGCGGCAACCATTGCGAAGCGCTACCCATGGCTAATATACTACACACCGGTTAACGAACCGCTTACTACAGCTCGTTTTTCTGGACTATACGGAATATGGTATCCTCACGCCAGAGATGCCTTTTCGTTTTTAACCATGTTCCTTAACCAAATAAAAGGAATTATAAGGGCTATGGAGGAAATCCGTAAGGTAAACCCCGAAGCTCAGCTTATACAAACCGAAGATATATGTAGAATACACAGTACTAAAAAGATGCAGTATCAGGCCGATTTCGAAAACCATCGGCGCTGGCTTACTTACGATTTTCTTACCGGACGATTTAACAGAAAGCATGATTTATGGAATTTCTTTATTGAATCGGGTATTAAAAAAACGGAGCTCGATTACTTCGCAAAGAATTTCTGTACTCCATATATCGTTGGTCATAACTACTATATAACAAGCGAAAGATTTTTAGACCATAGGAAAACAGTATATCCCAAACGATTGGTAGGAGGTAACGGTATACACACCTATGCCGACACGGAAGTGGTTCGTGTGGCAGGACAAAACCCTGCCGGGTTTTACGACCTGCTTAAAGAATGCTGGAACCGCTACAAACTGCCAATGGCATCAACCGAGGTTCACCTGGGATGTACCCGCGAGGAACAGCTTCGCTGGTTTAACGAGGCATATACCCAGGGACAAAAGCTAAGGCGCGAAGGTATCGACTTCAGGGCAATTACTGCCTGGGCTTTCCTTGGAACTTTCGATTGGAACTCGCTTCTGCGCAAGAAAGGAAATTACGAATCGGGTGTTTATGATATTCGCGCAGCCGATCCGCGGGGAACGGCCCTGGCTAAGTATATACGGGCCATGCAAAAGAACGAATCTTTTGAAAATCCCCTACTGGAGGTTCCGGGCTGGTGGAAACGCAACATCCGCGTGCTTTATGAGCCCGACGAGAACTGGTCTGTTTTCAAAAACAAGAATCAACGGTTAAAGGAACGTACCGCCGATCTGGAGAAGTTTACCCACGTTTCACCTGTGTTGATTATTGGAGCGAATACATCGTTAGGCCAAACATTTGCAAGGCTTTGCAGAACCAGAGGTATTCCATACAGAATGATCGACAGGCTTTTTATTGATATAACCTCCCGCGATTCTATCGAAAAGATGATTGAACAATGGCAACCATGGGGAATAATTAATGCCACAGGCTTTTCCGATATCGACCAGGCAGAGTTAACCCCTTATGCTTGTTTCCGCGAGAACACCATTGGAGCAACATTGTTGGCGCAGGTTGCAAAAATATATGGAATACGAATGGTTACCTTTTCTACCGACCAGGTGTTTAATGGCAAAAAGCGCAATCTTTATACTGAAAACGATTCCACGCAGCCATTGAACAAATTCGGGGAATCCAAGCAGCTAGCTGAAGAGCATGTAATGAAGGTAAACCCCGATGTATTAATTATTCGTAGCGGGCCGTTCTTTAACCCATGGTATGGCGACGATACGTTGAGTTCCATTTTGCAAAACAGCCACAGTGTCCAAAAACACTTTTATTTACCATCTGATATTATTATATCGCCCACATATGTAGCCGATCTGGTAAACGTGACTTTGGACTTGTTTATTGATGGGGTTTCTGGTATAATGCATCTTTCGCATCAGGGCGAAGTTTCCACTTTTCATTTTACCAAACTGGCGTTGAATATGGCCGGGTTAAACGAAAAGTGTATTTCGTCGGTATCTATAACAAAATTAAACCATGCAGCAAAGCGGCCAACATATTCCGCATTGATGAGTTCTCATGGCATTTCACTTCCGCCTTTACCCCTGGCTTTGGGGCAGTATTTAAATGAGTTCCGAACCGCTAATAAAGTTATCGAAAAAATAATCTGAAAAATATTTACGCGTATGCCAATGAGAAAATTCATGTTTGCCACAGGCATTGAGAATAGCTACCCAACCATCAAACTACCCGATGGAACGACCAAGCGGATAGATGAAATGGAAAAATGCAAGCATTATGAGTTATGGGAAACTGACTTTAAGCTTGTAAAAGAGATGGGGATTAGCTTTCTACGTTATGGCCCTCCATATTACTCGGCACATGTGGGCCCCGGAAGTTACGATTTTGAATTTACCGATACAACCTTCAATGCTTTGAAGAAAATGGAGATTACACCAATCGTGGACCTTTGTCATTTCGGTGTGCCCGACTGGTTAGGCAATTTCCAGAATGAAGATTTCCCGGAATATTTTGCCGAGTTCGCCCGGACCTTCGCCAAGCGGTACCCATGGTGTATGCTGTATACACCCATCAACGAAATATTTATAGCCGCCATGTTTTCCGGTCAGTATGGTTGGTGGAACGAGCGGCTCTCCAGCGATAAGGCCTTTGTTACTGCACTGAAGAACCTTTGCAAAGCCAACATCATGGCCATGCAGGAAATTCGAAAGATAAGACCCGATGCTATCTTTATCCAGAGCGAATCGGCCGAATACTTCCACGCCGAAGACCCGTGCTGCTTACCATTTACAAAGGTATTAAATGAAAAACGTTTCCTGTCGCTCGATTTGGTATACGGATATCCCATAAGCGTTCCCATGTACGAGTACTTGCTTCAAAACGGCATGTCTAAGAATGAGTATCACTGGTTCATGAACAATGCAAGCAAAATTCGGTGTATCATGGGGAACGACTACTATATAACGAACGAACACATTGTAAAATCAAACGGTGCTATACTGGCATCCGGCGAAATATTTGGGTATAGCGTAATTACTCAGCAATATTTTCGGCGGTATAACCTGCCCGTAATGCATACCGAAACCAATATTCTGGAACCCTTGTCCGTCGACTGGCTCAAAAAGCAGTGGACCAATGCTTACCAGCTGCGGCAGGAAGGTGTGCCGCTGCTTGGCTTCACCTGGTACAGCTTAATCGACCAGGTGGACTGGGATTCGGCCCTCCGCGACGATAAAGGCAAAATAAACCAGCTGGGTTTATTCGATATGGACCGCAATATCCGGCCTGTAGGCAAAGCTTACAAACACCTCATGCAGCTATGGTCGCCGGTGCTCGATAAGGAACCATTCGGAATTCACCTGGAAGAAACGTGTTAGAAGTTGAATTAACCTGTCATTCCGGCGAAGGCCGGAATCCCTAAGCTAAGAATTCCGCTCTAAAAACATCAAATGCGCCTTCGTAGTAAACGGATTCCGGCCTTCGCTGGAATGACAGGGCAATGATAAGCGAAAAGCCCGTCTCATCAAACATGAAACGGGCTTTTCGCTTTGGGCCTTGTATACATTTTACCGCTGTGTTTCCAGCATCATGTATTTGGCTTCTTCTCTCAAAATTTTCTCGTAGTAGTCCCCGAATAACTTATCGTACGAAAGATTTAAATCGGCAAATTCTGTCTCCGATATACTGTGCTTTTGCTTCAAATCCTGGATAGAAGTACAGAAATCTCTCCAGTTTTCCATGATCAACTCTTTAAAACGATCAGGCGAAATCATATCTTTTTGTTCTTCCAAAAAACTAATTGTTTTTAAGTACTGTGTCTCTATCTCTTTCAGATAAATCATATTCATAATATTTTAATTTTAAGTTTCCTTTTTCGAAAATCCATACATGAGGCTTATTTAAGCTCGATATCTATAGCCCATGTTATACGAACATCTTATAAATAGATACCTCTGAATCTATTCCCATCATTGGCTTTCAAATACCCCTTGCTTTTTTGAGCTGCAAAGGTGATGACTTTATGGGGGCAGGTTGTTATATTCTTTTTAAAATCCATTATATGATTCTTACTTTTTGGGATGGAGGACCTTGCTAACTCCTGTCATTATAGCTTTTTGGAAGGGGTATCTTCTACCGGTTTAACGGGGTTTATCTTTATAGCATATTTATAGGGTTCGATAGTTTTGCCCGAATGTTGCATATAGGCTTGTGTAAATTCTGCCCCAAGGTAAAGGATCATTGAGGTATAATATACCCAGAGTAAAATTACTACCACCGACCCGGCTGCACCGTACACAGAAATATTTGCATAATTTTTAAGATAAAAACCGATAATAAAACGCCCGATTACAAAAAGAATTGTGGTAATAACGGCTCCGGTAAGAACATCCCTATGCTTTATTTTGGCATCGGGCAATATCTTGAATATGGCTGCAAAAAGGATGATTACAACCAGCAAAACCACGATGTAATCGATTATCAATAGCGAATTCACAAGGCCGGATGGGAAATACCCTTTCAATGTTTCGATAAATGCGGCAAGTAAAGCATTGAGTATAGAAGAAATGAGTAAAATGAAACCCAGCACCAGCACCATGGAGAACGAAAGCAACCTGTTAAAAAGAAAGTTCATAAGTCCTTTTTTGGGTTTGGCTTTCAGCCCCCAAATTTGGTTTATGGAATCCTGAATTTCAGCAAATATGGTCGATGCAAGGAATAACAGGGTTGCCGCACCTATAATCGTAGCCCATATATTGTCGTAATCCTGACTTGTATTTTTAAGCATTTCCTGAACCTGGGCAGCTGTTTCCTTCCCGAGTGCACCACTCAAATGGCTCATTACATCTCCTTCAATAGCTTGCTTTCCAAAGAATATACTTCCCAGACCTATCACAACTACCAAAAGAGCTGGCAGCGAAAAAATAGTATAATAGGCAAGGGAGGCGCTCAGCTTTGGCCCTTTATCGTCAATAAAAGATGAGAACATCGTTTTGGTGACATCAAGCCACATTTTAAAGCGTGGTTTCTTCATAGCAAATTGGTTTTTAGTTTTTCATTCAAATTGAATTCCAAAATGGCATGATGTTTATTCTCGGTCCTTAAAAGTTAGTTTATGGCAGATAGAAGCGAAGTTAGAAGGGATACATCGCGCGTTCCGGGCAAACGGAAACGTTACTTATTTCTAAAAATATTGGGAGCCATTGTGCTATTGCTCATTATTTTACGGTTATTACTGCCATCCATGGTGTTGAAATATGCAAACAAGCAGCTGAAACAAATGGCTCAGTATACCGGAAGTGTTCAGGACATTGATATTCACTTGTACCGCGGGGCCTATGTTGCAAAAAATATAGTAATAAAGAAGATTGAAGAAGGTTCCAGGGCAAAGGACACTATCCCTCTTTTTAAAGTTTCCGCTATTGATTTATCCATTGATTGGAGCTCGATTTTTAAGGGCAAAATAAGAGGATCGATAACACTGCTGCAACCCGAAGTTAATATACTTAGCGGCCGCCACAAAAACGAAGACGTTAAACAGGACTCATCGGATTTTAGCCAGTTGCTCAAATCATTTATGCCTGTAACGGTTAATCGCTTCGAAATAAGGAATGGAAAGCTTCGCTATGTCGACCTGGGCTCAAAGCCTAGAGTGGACATTGCCGCAACCGACATAAATTTGGTAGCTACAAACCTTACAAATGTAGTAGCCAAAGATCAGCTGTTACCCGCCACTATAGACGCTTATGCAAATGCCTATGGCGGAAATTTCAGACTTAATGCCCGATTCAATCCGGTCAAAGAGAATCCCACGTTTGAGCTGACTACGGAATTAAAGAACATGAATTTGGTGCAACTCAACGACTTTATGAAAGCGTACGGCAACTTTGCTGTGGAAAGTGGAAAATTCACTGTTTACGCCGAATTTGCCGGAAAAGAAGGAAATTTCGGAGGGTACGTAAAACCGTTTATTGAAAATTTCAATATCAAAAAAATAGAAGAAACGAATGGCCTCCCGCAGCGTTTATGGGAATTCCTGGTAAGTACAACCATGAATATCCTTGAAAATCCGAAAACGGATAAGGTTGCTACAAAAGTTCCTATTAAAGGAAATTTCTCCGATCCGAGCATCAATGTGTGGAGAGCAATCAGCATTATTCTACGAAATGCGTTTATCCAGGCATTACGGCCATCCGTCGAAAATACCATAAATGTGAACAGACTGGACGACGAGTCGAAAAAATCCTTCCTCGAGAAAGTGTTTGGAAGTGGCGATAAATCTGACAAAAAGAAGGATGAGGATAAGAAAGAAGAAAAGGATAAAAAGGAAGAGGACAAGAAGAAAAAGAAGTGAGCGGATCAATGAAAAATAATTGGCATAATATTTATACAACTTTTTAATAACAAACCCTTAAAATTTAAAATTATGAGTACAGGAAAACTTATAGCCGGTGTAATTGCCGGAGCTGCCGTAGGAGCATCGCTTGGAATTTTATTTGCTCCCGATAAAGGATCTGAAACAAGAAGCAGGATAGCAGGTTCGGTAAAAAATAGATTCAAAAGAGCCAGTGATGCTGTTTCAGATGAGTTTGAAGATATTCAGGAAGATGTCTCAAATCTTGCCGGACAAGCAAAATCGAAAGCAGAACAAGCTATGTAAATTTTTCTCGGGTCAAGTCACGAAAAATTACATATGGCAAAATCTCAAAAGTTTGTGAATGCAATATTCCTGGCTTTTGGGATTTTTTGTGTTCGCGAAAGTCCTATCTACCTGTCATTCCGGCGAAGGCGGGAACGACAGTAGCTTTCAGCGATGTGCCTTATCAATCAACGCAGCACGCTTGGCGCAGTCTCCTGACTACGCCACAACGAAGCACCTCACCCTAAGTCCCTCTCCTTAAGGAGAGGGACTTGAAGAGCTGCGAATTTAAAAAGTTGTGCGTCGTTAATCCCCTTCTCCTAAGGGAGAAGGGGCCGGGGGATGAGGCCCCTATATAAAGAAAAATGCCACGCCCACTACACTGATCACCGCCCCTATAATCTCTTTTACTGTTATTTTCTGCTTGAAAATAATTACTGAAGGCGCAATTATGAGGATGGGAATGGTAGCCATAATCGTAGCTGCAATACCCGATGCGGTGTATTTTACGGATACCAGCGAAAGCGATACCCCAAGGAATGGCCCGAAAAAGGAGCCAATGGTTATTCCTGTCATTCCTTTTTTGTGCGTGCATGCTTTTAATACCTGGCGGGTGCGTCCCATTAAAATAACCAACACAGTAAATCCCACAATTCCGGTAATTATTCTGATTTGTGTAGCTGCAAATGCGTCATAACCGTTCATTCCTTTTTTACTTAGTACAAGGCCAAATGCCTGCCCCATTGCTCCGCCCAGAGCGTAAAGAAATCCTTTAACAGGCATATTGAGCCGTAATTTTTCCTGTTCGGGGTTATGGCTTACTACGGCTATGGCTATGCCAGCGAACGTTATACAGATACCGATTATGCTGTTCACACTTAGCTTTTCGTCGAGGAAGAAATAGCCTGTAACTGCTGTGATAGGGGGTGCAAGCGTCATTATTAGCATTGCCATCCGGGATCCTACTATAGTATAAGATTTAAAAAGAAATAAATCACCAAGAACAAAACCGATGAGCCCTGAGAAACTTAGCCATGCCCAGTTGTACGTGGAAGCATCGGTTGGGAGGGGTATGCCCCTGTAAATCCATGCAAATACTGTTAAGAAGATAAACCCTGTTATTAACCTTATCAGATTTACTGCAAGTGAGCCTACCGCTTTACTCGCCGACTCAAAGGCCAGTGCGGTGATTGTCCAGAAAATAGCTACGGCAAGAGCAGCAAATTCTCCCAAATGCGACTGTATCATCAATTCTTGTTTTGGTTGTAAAGATAGATGAATATTATCTCGCTAACTGATAGATGAAGAAAAATTATGAATTCATTTGTGTGCTAATAATCTTTTTTATTTTTGTCGCAATTATCCCCAACAATGATGAATGGCGACATAAATCTATACAATCGGCTAAAGGAGCTCAATATTGGATTCGATTATTACGAACATCCTCCTGCCCCAACCATTGAGGATGCCCGTAAATACTGGAAAGATATTGAAGCTGCCCATTGTAAAAATCTGTTTTTCCGTAACCACAAAGGCGACCGTCATTACCTTGTAGTTATTGAGCACACAAAGGAATTACGCATACACGTTCTCGAAAAGAGGCTTAAACAAGGCAAAATATCATTCGCTTCTCCTGAGAGAATGCACAAATACCTGGGTGTTACACCCGGTTCCGTTTCTCCCTTCGGACTAATAAACGATTCGGGGAATCATGTTCATGTATTTTTTGATGAATCCTTGCAAACTGCCGAAAGGATCAGCTTTCATCCGAATATTAATACCGCAAGTATTGTACTTAAATTACCCGATTTTATGCATTTCATGCATGCATCGGGTAATTCGTTCGAGTTTATCTCGTTATAATTACATATGTGATAATATCTTGATTTATTATCATATATTTGCATTGTGAAGTTTATTGTGGAACCTTGTTATTAGGTTCTTTTTTAGCTGTTTGTAGAATATTACCGCTACATATATTTTGGGTGTTTTAAAACCTTTTGGCAGGAAAAGGAGTATAAGCCTTTGCATTGTTAAACAAAATTTTTAGCCTTAAAGGTTTTTGGTTGGTTTTGGTTTGGGGAACCAATGATTTGTTGTTTTTAAACTTAAAAAAATGGTAAACAGAAAAATTACTGTTAAACATTACCTGAATAAGAGAGCAAAACCAAAGTTTCTGTTAAAAGAGAAATTTTATCCGCTTTATATCCAAATTATTGTAAACGGTAAAAAAGCTCAGATTAAAAGTAAAATAAATGAGCATCTGAAAATTTACCGAAGCGACGTTGAACGTATTACCAAGAATAATCAGGAAATGAATGAATTGCTTATGCAAGGCTACTTTTCTGATAAATTTTTCGATGAAGTGAAGCGTGTTAAACTATTTCCTTTAATGCATCTGTTGAATGATGAGGTAGCTGTTATTACACGTATTATTACATTTCACAAGCCCTTTACAAATCCTGACTTTACGCTGAATAACTTTAGCGACGATTATGCCAAATATACCGAGGAAATCACCCAAAAGCTCGACTCGAAAATCAAAGAGTTGTATTTGCAGGAATTAAAATCATTGTTCTTAAAATCGATCGATCAGGACGAAAACCGCGAAATATTCAAAGTAACCAATTATCTCATCCATTACATTAATTGGGATAATTCATTTAGTAATTTCTACGAATCCACGTTCGAAATTATTCCTACCGAGTTCAAAATGATCGAAAATCTCCTGAGCAATGAGCTTCGTACGGCAATAAAAGCGTTCATGGCTTACCACTCAAGGGTTAACGTGCTTAAACGTTTCTTCGAAAAGCGCGAAATGGGTAAAATATCCACCCTGTCGTACCTGGATTGGATTACAGATATTCGCGATTACGTGTACAAGGAATTCGAGCAACTGTTTGGACAGCAGAAAGCCCTCCAGTACGTGGTTAGCATCGAAGAATTGCTTACCAGCGATTTGCGTGCGCTTCCTCAATAAACCTGCGTTTGATAATTCTTCATTTCACGGGCTAGCAATCGAGCATTGCCTGTTAGTTGATGCAGCATTTCCCAGAATTGCCTGCCATGGTTTTTATGTACCGTATGCACCAGTTCGTGCAGCAATACATAATCGCACAGGTGAGAGGGCAGCCGTACAAGATGAATATTCAGGTTAATATTGTTTATTGCCGAGCAGCTGCCCCACCGCGACTTCAGATCCTTAACAAATACATCTTTATACGAGAAACCATGCTGTGTAGCCAGTTCCTTTAAACGGAGTGGAAGATAATTCTTTGCTTCGCGACGTATGGCAAATGCCAAAGCCTTTTTAATAAAGGCTTGCCCTTCCTTTGAAAATACATATTCCAGCGAAGGATAGTAAATCATAATGCGGTCAGGATATACCTTGGCTTTTATCTCGTTTCCGCTTATTTCCTCAAAAAGCAGGATTCGGTTCCGAATGCGAAAGTCCACGCCTGGAACAAAAAGCGTTGTATCCGGGCTTTTTTCCTTAAGTCTTTCCATACTTTCTTTTATCCAGTGCTTCTTCTCTTCAACAAAGCGCAGGGCAGTATTCCACGAAACAAGAAATGGTACAGATACTGTTATTCCTTTCCCCGGGCTTACTGTAATGCGTAAATTTTTTGCCTTTTGCGTCTTTCGCAACGATACATTCCCTAGATCTTCGAAAAACACTTGTTTTTCAGTCATATAAAAATTTTATACCCGGGCTAAAGTAACATATATTTTTATTTTTTCGTATGGATTGAATTGGATCTTTCCAAAAAGAAATGATGGTTTATGCCAATTAAAATTGGTTATTTTGTGTTTTTATTTTTGTGTATGAATGTATTTCTGAATATCGAAACGGCTACCGAAATTTGTTCGGTGGCTTTAAGCAACGGAGACCATGTTATTGATTACCGCGAAAATGCTGAAGGCAAGTCACATGCCGCTCTTTTAACCTATTTTATCGACGATATATTGAAGAAGAATAACCTTAAGGTAAAGGAATTATCCGCCGTAGCGGTGAGTATGGGGCCTGGGTCGTATACAGGTTTGCGTATTGGGGTTTCGGCTGCTAAGGGGTTGTGCTACGGCAATAGTGTTCCATTGATTGCAATGCCTACATTGCAGATTCTCGCTAACCAGGTAATACAATCGTCTGCTAAATTAGGCATATCTTTCGCCGATGACGACCTTTTGTGCCCCATGATTGATGCCCGACGCCTTGAAGTTTACACAGCATTGTCCGATATTCGCGCAAACTTTATTTCGGACATTACGGCTGAAATAATCGACGAATCTTCTTTTGATACCGCATTGAAAGCGCACCAGGTCTTCTTCTTCGGTAATGGCGCACTGAAATGCAAAGACATTCTTAAACATGCCAATGCTCACTTTATCAACGACATATATCCTTCGGCCAGGTATATGAATCAGCTGGTTGCCAGCCGCTTTCAAGAAAAGAAATTTGAAGATGTGGCTTATTTCGAACCTTTTTATTTAAAGGATTTTGTTGCTACCATTGCGAAAAACAAGGTTTTAGGAGCAAAAACTTCTTAGGCATAAAATTTGATTTATCTTTATAAATAAAATTTTCTAATCTATGAATCGTTTACTTTTACTTCTCACAATACTTTTCAGCTATCCGGTATTTTCGCAAACAAGTCCTCCCGCTTCAAAACTACCTGCAATAAAGCATGAAGCTTCTTTTAAACATGGCGAAGAACTGAATTATGTGCTTCGGTATGGCTTTATTCACGGGGGCACGGCAACCATATCTTCTACCCAAACCAAACTAGGCGATACGAACGTTTTTCATTCGTCGGCATTAGCCAAAACAACGGGATTGGTCGACAAGTTATTCAAGGTGCATGATATTTACGAAAGTTATTATACTGTCGACAGCAATTTACCTGTTAAGGCAGTACGCAATATCCGTGAAGGTAGTTATAAATACTATGATGAGGTAACCTTCGACCGCAGAGAAAATGTGGTTATAAGCCAGAAATCGGGAAAACATAAGGTTCCTGAGAAAATTCTGGACATGGTTTCTGCGTTTTTCTACTTGCGTCGCATCGATTTCTCGAATGCCAAAATAAATGACATTATTTATTTCGATACGTTCTTTGGCGACGAATTATTCCCATTTTCCGTGATCTACAAAGGTAAAGAGGAGATAAAAACGAGCGCAGGTAAATTTAAGTGTTTGAAATTTCTTCCAATTGTTGAACCAGGGCGTATTTTCAAGGAAAACGATGATATGCTTTTTTGGTTAAGCGATGATGAAAATAAAGTTCCCGTGCTTGTTAAGTTCGACATGATCGTAGGATCGTTCAAATGCGAACTTACTTCATTCAAAAATCTGAAATACGAGCCTACTTCTTTAATCGAAAAGTAAGTTTATTTTTTTGAGTGCACTTTCGAAATCATCGATTGTAGCTTCCCACGAGCGGGCATGCTGCTTGTAAAGCTTTGCATTTGAGCATAGATCCTTGTAAACAGCTTCGTTTTCGAGCAGTAATTCAAGTACCGACTGTACGTCATATAAACTTCCAGGTTTAAAGAATTTGCATGCCTTGAGTGGAATATCCCTGTTTATTAAACCTGCAGCCGAAGCAAATACGGGAATGCCGTGCATCAATGCCTCCGAAACTGTCATCCCGAAACTTTCGTAATCCGAGGGCATAACTACTAGATCCGAAGCAAGGTAAGCCTCCGAGATTTTATCGTGGGCCAATGCATTGTTCAGCACTATACGGTCCGTTAATCCTTGCTTATTAATGAGCGCCTTAATTTCATCGAAATAGCCAGGTTCATAGTCCTTTATTCCGTAGCATGTTAGTTGCCAGTCCTTGTTTTTGAGTGCACTGAGGGCTTTGATTAAATGAATGAGGCCGTTTTTGCGTGTGTAATTCGAAATGCAAAGGAGTGAGGCTGGTAATTTACTGTAGTTTGTTTTTTGCGGATAAGGATCTATCCCAGCCTTAGCCTGATAAATGCTGGTACCTGCTACTCCTCTTTCTTCCAGTGCATTTTTCCCGGATTCATTGGAGGTAATACAAAATCGGACCTTCGAAAGGCCTGTTTTTTCGGAGGCCAGAACAATTTCTTTCTGGTATATAGATAAACCGTTGCTTAGCGAAACAGGTACATGAACAAATGCAATAAACTTATGGGTTTTAACATATCCTTCAACAATGGCCGGGCTGGAGCCAAGAATTAATCCCGGAATTAACAATAAGTCGTCTGAAGGGATTGATTTTACAATATCTTCGAGTTGGGCAATACTGTTTGCACTCGGAAATGGAAAATCTGCAGGCAGGTTATGAACAAAAACTTTGTAATTTCTGCTTCGTAGCCCATCAATTATTTTTCTGTTATAAATGAATTCTCCCGAAGGGGTATTTATGTCGCCGGTTATAAAGAAATGAAAGTTCATGCAAGTGTTCATTTAAGTTTTATAAAGTAATTTCTTTATAAAACTAAGGTATAAAAAACATTATGAATAAGTTAAAAATAGAAGGGTTATTTAAAAGTGGCAATATACAAAATAACGGATTAAGGGCTTGTGAAAATTTGTATTTAGCATATGCCTATTTTCAAGCGAAAGCGGCGGGGATTTTTAATTTCAGAAAGCGGCATTTTTTTCTTATCTTTAATAGAGCATTTTCTTATTATGGATAAGTTATTGAATATTCTTTGGAATTTTTCGACCGATGGTTTTGTGTTGGTAAGTCACAGTGGTTTGGTTTTAAAGGTGAATCCCTCATTTTGCGCTATGGTTGGGTTAGAAGTTGGTGAGATTACCGGAAAAGACCTGTTCTCTATCTTTTCACCAAATTCAATTGAACAAGCAAGAAATCATTTTGAAAAAACCGTTTATTTGGAAGATAACCGCTCTAGCCTTGTATTATCCGTGGAATGTGCAAATGGACCATCGAAAAAGGTTAAGTTGAGTATGGTTAAAGGGGGCGAGGATATTTTTCAGGGACACGTACTCGCAATCTTTAGCGATATATCGCGCCTGCAGGAATGCGAAACAGAACTGAAGAAAGCACAGGATCGTGTTGAAGAAAGTGATCGTCTTAAGTCGGCTTTCCTGGCCAATATGAGCCACGAGATACGAACCCCGATGAATGGAATCATCGGCTTTTCGGGTATGCTGCTCGACCCGGGCCTTAGCACTGATAAAATCAAGCATTTCGTTGAATTAATTATTACCAGTTGTAATCAGCTCCTCGACCTTATTAATGATATTATTGATTTATCGAGGATTGAAGCGGGCCAGATAGAGGTAAGCAACAAAGAGTTCCTTTTAAATGACATGTTGACCGACCTTTACCAGTTTTTCTCCTATACAGCGCAAAACAAAGGAATTGGCTTTTCTTTAAGCGAAGGCTTGGAAATGGCACAGTCAAAGATTATTTCGGATGATATGAAATTGCGGCAAATTCTGGTAAACATTTTGGGCAATGCCTTGAAGTTTACCTCCGAAGGATCTGTAGCTTTTGGGTATAAGGTAAAGGGAAAAGAGCTCGAATTTTTTGTGAGCGATACAGGCATTGGAATAGATAAAGCCCACTATAAAACCATATTTGAGCGGTTTACACAAGCCGATAACAGCAGCACACGCCAGTATGGCGGTACCGGTTTAGGCCTCCCCATTTCTAAATCGTTTATCGAGATGCTTGGAGGACGAATATGGTTTAAATCGGCCGTTGGAAGCGGAACCACGTTTTATTTTACCATTCCTTTTCACAGTGCTTCCGTAATTTCAACCCATTCGAAGTATGCGACTTCCGGGCTCGATTGGCATGCCAGAACTATATTAATAGCCGAAGACGAAGAGATCAACTTTATATACCTCACGGAAGCACTTTCCGAAACAAAAATAAATATTGTTCGGGCTATGAATGGTCTTGAAGTGGTGGATATTGTTAAAAGCAATCCAAACATAGAACTTATCCTGATGGATATTAAAATGCCTGAAATGAATGGTTACGAAGCTACCAGTATTGTAAAACAGATGAAACCCCAGTTACCTGTTATAGCGCAAACTGCATATGCAATGGCTTCCGACAGGGAGAATGCTTTATCCGCAGGTTGCGACGATTATATTTCGAAGCCGGTAAAGAAAGAAAAATTACTTTCAATTATTCAGGAGTATTTGGTTTAACGATAAATTATGTATTTTAACGAAAAATATTGATATTCACCTGGTATTATCATGAAGGACTATTTCAGAATCCTGGGAGTTACTCCCCCCTCGTCATTAGATGAAATTAAGAATGCTTACAGGAAATTAGCCAAGAAGTACCATCCCGATTTGAATAAGTCCCCCAATGCCGCTTCTTTATTCATTGAAATTACAGAAGCTTACGAAGTCCTTACCTACCAAATATCGAACAAGCAAACAGAAGACCATTCAGCTCATCAGCAACAGGAATACGAAGATTTTATCGCTCATGTAAGGGAAGCTGCGCAGCGCCGTGCACGAATGAAATATGAGAAATTTAAGAAAGAGCATGAAGCCTTTCAGGAAAGCGGATTGTATGATGTTGTCCTTTTGTTTAAGTACCTTGGCTTGGTTTTATTGCCTTTCTTGGCTGCTGCGCTCATTATATTTCCTATAGTTGTTGCAATTACAAGTGGCGAAATCGCCGCATTTTTTTATCTGTTTGTGTTTTGGGTAATCGGCCTCTTTCTGTTTTATTATATTTTCCAGCAGGGTAAGGATTATTTTAAACACGAAAAGTTTTACTACTCCTTCCATAAAGTTTGGTCCAAACTAATGCAAACGAGGGCCGACGGAACTGAGCATTGCTTTTATGCGAAGGGGCGTGTGGCTGACTCAACTGCCTTCACCATAGAGATGTATAGGGTTAAGAATATTAAACTCGAAAACCGCGGTCCTTTGCAGCACTATGCCGGTATTGACCGAACATTGTGCGAGGTAAGTTTTCCCCGGTCGCGGAAGGCGCTTCTGGTACATTTGTTTGTTAGCCTTACCAAGTGCAGTGCTTTGTTACTTTCCATATCCTTTTTATCTGTAAGTAGTTTTATATGGCGGTTTATTTTTGGGTTGTGTATTGCATGGCTTGCGGGCTCGTTGCTTCTATTGTTTGCAGGTGTTAAATCGAAAGTAGGCTACCTGTTTAGCTCCGCCACACTGCTCAAAATAGCATTCTGGCTGATTCCCATCGTACTTATTTCAAAAATAAGCTGGCATCCTTTCAATATAGTTACAAACGATCTGGATAGAATGATGATTGTGATTCTTGCATTTACCGATTCGTTTCTGGAGCAGGCACTGAAAATTCCTAAGCATACCAATCTTTACAGGCCTTTTATCAAATCGTATAGGATACTGGATACTTATTTTTCTCAGAAGTATAATCTTTATCTTGAAGTACCTTTGTGGACAGCTATTTATCCGCTTTTGCGCTGGCTCCTTTAGGATTGTATTTCTTTACAGAAAACATAACTTGTTTACACACAATATTTACGAAAATAAGGGTTAAGTTTTTAATAATTGATTGATTTAATTATTTTTGCCCAAATTTTTTAACACTTAAAACAACATGGCAACAACAGCAGATTTCAAAAATGGGCTATTTATTGAATTTAACAACGACTTATATACTGTAGTAAGTTTCCAGCATGTAAAACCAGGAAAGGGACCTGCTTTTGTGCGCACAAAGCTTAAAAGTTTAACTACCGGTAAAGTTATCGATAACACGTTCAACTCCGGTGTAAAAATTGAAATTGCACGCGTAGAACGTCGTCCTTACCAATTCCTTTATAAGGATGAAGCTGGTTATAATTTCATGCACCAGGATACATTTGAGCAGATCTCTATCGACGAAGACCTCATCAATGCGCCAAAACTGCTTAAAGAAGGCCAATATGTTGAAGTGATGTATCATGTTGATACCGAGTCTCCTCTGTCCTGCGAATTACCTCCTATTATCGAACTTACTGTTACCTACAGCGAGCCGGGTGTAAAAGGCGATACTGCCGGATCTACAGTAATGAAGCCAGCTACATTGGAAACAGGCGCTGTTATTCAAGTTCCTATCTTCATTAACGAAGGAGAAAAGATCCGCGTTGACACCCGCGATTCGTCATATTATGAACGCGCAAAAGGATAATAATTAAAATTATTTCATAACTTTAGGGTTTATATCGATTTGGCAGGATTTTCCTGCTAAATCATATTCAACCCTAAGATGAACGACAAAGCTTCCGCAAAGCGGCTTCAAATATTTAATTTCAAGCTCAATGCCTTATTGGAAATTACGCAGGCAATTAATTCTAATTTGTCTGTTCAGGAATTGCTGGATCGTTACCAGAACATTCTTCGCGGTGAACTTAAGATTGGCCGGATACTCATTTTTAAATATAAGGTGGTTTGGGAATGCATTCTCGATACCAATGTGCTTGAGAACAACAAGAACAAGATAGATGTAGAAACCGACCTTAAACCGTTTACCGATATCTGTTTCATTTCATCGTCGGAGAATCCTGCTTTAAAAGCTTACGACATTGTAATTCCGGTTTACAACAATTATGTACCCATTGCATATGTTCTTATTGGCGATATTGATGAGGAAATGGAGGGAGTAAGCCCTGTTATCAAGCATCTGAAGTTTATTCAAACCATATCCAACATCATTATTGTAGCTATAGAGAACATCCGGCTTTTCAACGAAAGCTTACGTCAGGAAGCGCTTAAGAAAGAGCTTGAACTCGCTTCGCGTATGCAGAATATGCTGATTCCCAAAAAAGAGTTGTTGCCGCATACCGGACAATTGTTCATGACATCGTTCTATATGCCACATTTTGAGGTAGGAGGCGACTATTACGATTACATCCGGATGGACGAGAACGAATTCGGTTTTTGTATTGCCGATGTGTCGGGAAAGGGTATGTCGGCTGCTATTCTGATGTCGAATTTCCAGGCAACGCTTCGTGCCTTGTTTACCAAGGAGATTCCGTTGAAAACTCTCGTAGAACGCTTGAACGAAAGGGTACTTTCCAACGCGAATGGCGAAAAATTTATTACCTTATTCATTGGTCGTTACAATCAGAAAACCCACGAGCTCGAATATATCAATGCCGGCCATAATCCGCCTATTTTATATGATATTCAGGCAAAGCGGCTCGAAATGCTTAAAAGCGGATGTGTTGGAATGGGCATGCTCGACAGGCTTCCTTTTGTTGTTAGGGGAAACATTGTGCTAAGCGGCTCATCCAAGTTGCTTTGCTATACCGATGGTTTGGTAGAACTGCTCGAGGGCGAAAACATTCAGATTGCGACCAAAGTGTTGGAAGAAGAAATCGCTAACGACAAAAGCATCGAAGAGAATATCAGCTCAATTATTATTAAGCAGTCCATAACTGAAGGTAATCCCGCCATTTTCGACGATATTACCATGTTGGGTATACAAATTACCTTCTGATTTTGCTTTTACGCAGATCAAATCCGAAGCTAATAAGTGGATTTGTGCTTTGGATCATTCTCGCCTGTAGGTTCCCATTCAATAATGATTTCTTTCGCAGTGGTATCATAAAACGTAAAGGTTTCGTCGCGCAATAATTCCACAATGGCACTTAATTCCGAAATACTGCCAAACGAATGCTCAACGGGTTCTTCTACATTGGAAATTTTTAGCCTGAGCGTGTACTCTTTTGACACCGGATTTAGTAATACCGAGTAATTGTATATTTTTTCAAAGGGTCTCATAATAACAAGATTTATATTGCTTTTAAAAATAGTTCATCTTAAATTTAATCGTATTAATAGAAATATTAAAGAGGTTGGACAAAATATTTTGTTGGAGGAAAAATATTTATCTAAATAGCATATTATTGATTGGCCTTATTAAAATTTAGTTTATGTGCGGAATAGTTGGGATTGTTAATAAATCAAGCGCTGTAGATACTGCTACTTTAAAATCAATGGCCGATGCCATAGCTCACCGCGGACCCGATGAAGAAGGACACTATATAAATCGTTATCTGGGTTTTTACCACAAACGTTTATCTATTATCGATCTTTCTACTGGCAGGCAGCCTATGGAAAGCGAAAATTGCGTTATTACCTTTAACGGAGAAATTTACAACTATATCGAACTGCGAAATGAGCTGATCGGTAAGGGGCATACATTCCGTACAACATCCGATACAGAGGTAATCCTCAAAATGTACGAGGAATACGGTGTAGAGAGCATTAACAAGCTAAATGGTATGTTTGCCTTTTTAATTTATGATAAGATCAGGAATCAGGTAATCGCAGCACGGGACCACTTTGGGATAAAACCGCTTTATTATCATATTTCAAACGATTGTATACTCTTTGCCTCGGAAATAAAGGCTTTGCTTAAACATCCCCAATTGAAGGCCGAAGTAAATAAGGATGGTCTTAACGATTATTTAACATTCCAGTTTATTCTTGGCAACAGTACATTATTTAAAGGAGTTTGTAAGCTGGCTCCCGGCCATTACATGGTCATTGACCTGCATAACCTGAATCATCATTACGTTAAATATTGGTCGCCCAGTTTTAGTGTGGATAAGTACCATACTGAGGAGTATTTCATTCACGAGTTGAAGCGGCTTATCGAAGATACAATACGTATTCAGCTCCGAAGCGATGTGCCGTTGGGAGCCTATCTTAGCGGAGGAACCGATTCGAGCCTTGTAACGCTGATAGCATCCAAGTTATTGAGCAAGCCCATATCTACATTTTCTGGCGCTTTCCGCGAAGGACCCGAGTACAACGAAATGGAATACATCCAGGAAGTAGTTAAATCCTGCAATGCTGTGGGTTATGATATCTATCCAACAGCAGATGATTTCATCAACAATATATCGAAACTCATTTATCATTTGGATGAGCCTGTTGCAGGCCCGGGATTATTTCCTCAGTATATGGTTTCCAAGCTGGCTGCCGAAAATGTAAAGGTTGTTCTGGGTGGACAGGGCGGCGACGAGATATTTGGCGGGTATGCCCGTTACGTTGTAGCTTATCTCGAGCAGGCCATTAAGGGCGCTATCCTCGAAACTACCGAGGAAGGCGAGCATATTGTCTCACTCAATTCCATACTTCCGAATTTGCCGTACATCAACAAGTACCTTCCCATGTTAAGAACATTCTGGTCCAAAGAAACCTTTGAACCAATGGACAGGCGATACTTCTTTCTTATCGACCGAATGGAAGGCTCGTATGAGTATTATAATCCGCAGTTTTTGCACGAGTACGCCCAGGAAGATATATTCAACAGGTTTAAACTATTGTTTAACGACCCGAATACCCATTCTTACTTCAACAAGATGACTCATTTTGATATGTTTGGCAGCTTACCTGCCCTCTTACAGGTTGAAGACCGCATGAGTATGGCTGTTTCTATCGAATCGCGTGTACCACTTCTCGATCGCCGTATTGTGGATTTGGTTGCATCCATGCCTCCAGCCATGAAATTTAAAGGCGCAGAAATGAAATATATTCTCAAGAAATCGGTAGGAAATTATCTGCCGCCAAAGATCCTTAACAGAAAAGATAAAATGGGATTTCCCGTTCCGCTGAACCTTTGGGCGCAAAAAGAAGCAAAAGAATTTATATCTGACACCCTTTTAACACAAAAATGTAAAGAGCGTGGGATTTTCGATACAGAAAAAATTGAAAAAATGGTTTCTTCCCAGAAATCCTTTAGCCGCCAGCTTTGGGGAGTATTAAGCCTTGAACTGTGGTTTAACAATTTTATTGATAAAAATTAAATATAGCAATATGGAATTTACTTTAACCAATGGAACCAGGAGAACCTGGAAAGTAGAAAAAATTGGTGTAATAGGACCGGGTATCGTAGGAATGCCAATGGCCGCCTTGTTAGCCGACGCCCGCATAAAAATTGGATCCGATCAACCTGCCAAAGTATGCGTTGTACAACGTAATTCGTCTAATTCGGGATGGAAAGTTGAAGCCATCAATCAGGGAAAATCAGTAATTGGAGGAATAGAACCCGGCTTAAATGCTGTAGTGGAGAAAAATGTACGCGATGGCATTTTAAGTGCAAGCTGGGATTACAGCACACTCTCTGATGCTGACGTAGTGTTGGTTGCTATACAAACCGACAAGAACGGATTTGCTCCGGATTATGGTCCGCTATTTGGCGGGTTAACTGATCTGGCAGAGGCTTTTCGGAAAAAGCCCAAAGATAAAGTGCCTTTGGTAATATTCGAATCTACATTAGCTCCTTCTTCCATGGCAACAGTTATTCGCGACCATTTTTCGAAATATGGATTGGTAGACGGAATCGATATACTCCTGGGTAACAGCCCTAATCGTGTAATGCCCGGCCGTTTGGTTGAACGTGTTACCGAATCCGATAAACTGGTAGCTGGTCTTCAGCCTGATACGCCAAAGATGATCCAGCTCCTTTATAAGAATATTGTTACAAAAGGAACCCTTCATGCAACCAATAGCATGACTGCCGAGGTAGTGAAGACGCTCGAAAACGCGTATCGCGATGTTCGTATTGCCTTTTCTTCCGAAATTGTAAGGTATTGCGACGAAAACAATATCGACTTTTATAGTGTTCGCGATCAGGTGAACGCTATGGTTGCTCAGAAAGACAACGCAAGTGGCGATCCGAATGCCGTACCTAGTGGTGGAATTCTTATTCCTACAGTGGGAGTGGGCGGACATTGTTTGCCTAAGGACGGAATTTTGCTTTGGTGGAGGCGTATCGAAAGTAAGGCCGAAACCAAAAACAGCCTCATTCTTAAGTCGCGCATTATTAACGACGAATCGCCTGTTGAAACAATAAAGCTGTTTGAGCGAAACTTCGAAAAGATTGATGGGAAAAACATTGCCATTTTGGGTGCTGCTTATCGATTCAATTCAGAAGATACGCGCAATTCTCCCACACTCCAGCTGGCGCTGCAACTACAAAAACGTGGATGCAATGTTGTATTGCACGATCCGTACGTGAAAAATGACGACCAGAACCTCGAAAAATATAAGCTTACGCCAATATTTACGCGCGATATCGATAAGGCCGTTGCTAATGCCGAATATATCATCGT
This sequence comes from Bacteroidales bacterium, assembly GCA_036261135.1. Classification (GTDB taxonomy): domain Bacteria; phylum Bacteroidota; class Bacteroidia; order Bacteroidales; family JAAUTT01; genus JAAUTT01. The sequence goes on along the minus strand of DATALJ010000047.1, from coordinate 9,582 downwards.
GGGAACTGCACATAAGATGTATTTCGAGGAAAAAGAGCAGATTCTGTCTAAAGCTCCCAAGCTGAAAGGATTGCTTGATGCCTGCAATACTTATCCGAATGGTACCTTTAATGTTGCATCGGTTAAATATGCCGGTATTGGCCGTGGTTTCAATAAACCGGAAAAAGAATTTATTGATTTTGTATATGAATCGTTCCGCTCATTCGAAACGGGCCTGGCAAATGAGGTAAATCTTTTGTGCGACTTTTTGAATGGTCGCTATGCTGACAGCGATTTCAATAAAGTAAGGTTTGCAGAAGTGCAGCGTTTGGCAGCAAGCTGCTCAACGGGGTGCGAAATTGCAAATACGGGTAAAGTTACAAGTGTTCCTGTATATAAAGGATTCTCCTCTCGCCTTGCGCAGGATGCCTACAATGCAGGTTTATGATAAATGATAAGTTATGAAGAAATGGGGTATTGTTGGGGGAGGAGTAATGGGAATGACCCTTGCTCTTCGTTTGGCACAAAAAGGGCATAAAGTTACTTTGTACGAAGCAGCCTCCGACATGGGAGGTCTTGCAAGTGCATGGAAATTAGATGACTTTGTATGGGATAAGTTCTATCATGTCATTCTGATGTCCGATTTTCAAACCCGGACCATTTTGGAAGAGCTCGGCTTGGATAACAAAATGGAATGGGTAGAAACGAAAACCGGATTCTATACGGATGGTAAGTTATACTCCATGTCCAATACCATCGAATTTTTGTCGTTCCCTCCATTGAACTTAATAGACAAGTTCCGGTTGGGTTTGACCATATTCGTTGCTTCCAGAATTAAGAATTGGCAACGCTTAGAAAGGATACCCGTTTCGAAATGGCTTACTCGCTGGTCAGGGAAAGGAACTTATAATAAGATATGGCTTCCATTGCTTAGGGCTAAGCTGGGCGACAGCTATACCGAAACGTCTGCAGCTTTTATATGGGCTACCATTCAGCGTATGTATGCTGCCCGCCGCAGTGGACTGAAAAAGGAGATGTTCGGTTATGTGAAAGGCGGTTATGCCGCTATTATTGAAGCTTTCGTCTCGAAGCTGGATGAACTTGGCGTTGAGGTCAAAACCGGTTATCGGGCTACAGAGGTATTGAATAATGGTCAATCGCCCTCTGTTAGGTTCGACAATGGAACCGAAGCACATTTCGATCATATAGCCATAACCTTGCCTTCAACGGTAGCTGCTTCGCTTTGTAAAGGTTTAACCATTGATGAAACCACCAAGCTCAGTAACATTAAGTATTTGGGCGTTATTTGTGCTTCCATCGTTCTTGATAAACCAATCAGCCCTTATTATGTAACAAACATCACCGATACATGGGTGCCATTTACAGGGGTAATCGAAATGTCGGCACTTGTAGACAGAAAATACTTTAATGGTCATTCGCTGATCTATCTTCCCAAATACCTCACTCCCGACGATCCTCTATTCCGCGCTTCGGATGAGGAAATCAGGAACCTGTTTCTGGGCTCTCTTTCAAAAATGTATCCACAAATAAAGCCGGAAAATGTAAAGCATGTAGCTGTGGCTAGGGCTAAAAATGTTTTTGCGCTCTCTACAATTGCTTATTCCAAAGGTCTGCCTTCTATACAAACGACAATTCCCGGTGTTTCTATTGTGAACTCATCGCATATCACCAATGGTACGTTGAATGTTAACGAAACTATACAGGTTGCAGAAAACTTTATTAAAAATTTAGATTAAGGATATGAGTAATGCACAGATGATGAATGTTTTTATAATTGCAGCAGCTTTTATAATAACTTATGCGCTTTATATCTATTCGAATTATAAAACGGCAGGGCAATTACTGCGGCTAATCTATCATGGAATTTTTGCATTTTCGGTATTGCTTTTTGTTTTTATGTTCTTTAGGGCAGTAGAACCTAAGGATTGGGACTATACTTGTTTCTATCTTATTGGCAAAGTTGCTCAGAGCGGATTGAATATATATAATCCCGATCATTATTACGTTGTACTTGCCGATGCTAACATTCCGATTGAGTTAGGTGCGGGATTTAAGACTGAGTTTCTGGTAACAGGAAGTCTATACCCACCTCCTACTACTTTTCTGTTTTTGCCATTGGGTTATATGACCTATATGCAGGGTTTGTACTTTTTCTATGGTCTTATTCTACTCGCTTTTATAGGATGTATATACCAGGTAAAAAAGATTTTTTTTCAAAATACGGATTTCAAAGGGTGGGAATTGGTTGCAATATTGTTGATGCTTACTGGCACCTTCTATTCGGTGATTAATTATGCTCAAACCCTTATCTTTTTACTATTCTTTTTTCTTCTCATTTACGGTAATAAGGAGAAGCCAATGGCTGGCGTATACCTTGCTATTAGTATTTTTATAAAACCTTTTGCAGTGGTATTCTTCTTTTATTTTCTGATAAAGAAGAAATGGTCTGTTATTGCCAGTTTTATAGCATCTACGGCCGTATTATTGATTCTTAGTCTGGTTGTATTTGGATATCAGCCTTTCTATGAATACATCTTCAATAATCCATCGCACAGGGTCCCCGACGTTGTATTTAATGAAGTTACCAATCAATCGTTGCTGGCTATTCTTACACGAGTATTAAACAACGCTCCCGTAACCCGGATTGTCTATTATCTTCTTTCGTTTGTTATGGTACTTATTAGTGGTATAATGATACTCCGCTTAAACAAAGACAAAAAATATGATTTAATTTTTCCTTTGTTGCTTTCAGTAGGGCTGCTTATTTATCCAAACACTCTTTATCATTATGCTGTAGTTCATATTCTTTCTTTTTTGATTATATGTAAATACATTCAAAACACCAGGCTTTTGTATGCATTTACTTTTTGTTTCTTTATAAGCCTTTGGGGGCGCATATTCTATGTTAACCTGTTCCTGTTTGCAGTAATGGCTCTTTTGGCTTTTGAAGAAAGGATAAAGCCAGCGATACTTACAAATAGGCTGCTTAAACCACTAGCCTCCTGAAATGAATAACAATAGAGAAAATACAGCCACATTAAAGATCGAAATCACCATACCTGTTTATAATGAGGAGTCATCATTAAAGGAAAAGGTAATAGAATTGTACAATTATCTTTCTTGTTTTATTGAATACGAGATAATTATTGTCATCGCAGATAATGGATCAACTGATAATACGCAAGCAATTGGGGAACAATTATCGGCCGATTTTCCTACTATAAAGTATTTGGCAGTTGGCCAGAAGGGCGTGGGTCTTGCTCTTAAGCAATCGTGGAGCCGTTCCGATGCTGATATCATAGCGTGTATGGATCTGGATTTATCTACGGATATCAATCATATTCCTGAAGCCATACGTTATTTGGTTAATCACGCGTATGATATTGTTTATGCTTCACGGTTGGCAACCAAATCAAGGGTAATTGGACGCAGTTTGAAAAGAGAAATTTCATCGCGATCGTTCAATTTTATTATTCGGAACTATTTGGGAGTAAAGATATCGGATGCCATGTGCGGTTTTATTTTTTTAAAGCGCAGCTATTTTGATATATTGGTAAAAGGAACAAAAAATGATAAATGGTTTTTTCAGGCGGAAATTCTTGTAGTAAGCGAATGGCTTAACTTGAAAATGAAAGAACTTCCGGTGGTTTGGAAGGACGATCCGAATAGTAAGGTGAAGGTAGTCCCTTTGGCCATTGAATACCTGAAAGCCATGTACAGCCTAAGAAAATTAAAGCATAGTATAGTTAATGACACGGGAATATGATTTTTTGATCATTGGGGGTGGGATTTTCGGGGTTTATTCTGCAATTTATCTGGCCAGGAAGGGGTATAAAGTCTGTTTGCTCGAGAAAGAAGATGAGCTTATGCTTAAAGCTTCCATTGTAAACCAGGCAAGGCTGCATGCAGGGTACCATTATCCGCGCAGTATAGCTACTGCCGAAATTGCCGATGAATTCAAGGAGAGATTTACACATGAACATAAACAGTTCATTAATTTTTCATTCGATCAGTACTATGCAATCGATAAATACAATTCTTTTACCGATTCACATCAGTTCGAACGATTCTGTAAATATCTTGGAATTAAGCATGAGCCGGTTGATTCCGACCCAAGGGTAGATTTCACACGCATTGAAAGGCTCTATTTAACCACCGAATACAGCTTTGATCCTATTAAAATTGCCGATTATTACCGTCTTCTCCTTAAACAGGAGGAAAATATAACCTGTTTGCTCGGATCCAAGGTTTTAGGTGTTGAGAAAACAGGCAATAAATGGAAGGTAAAAACTAAAATAGCTTCAGGAGAAGTTCTGGATATTATTGCAGCAAGTGCTATAAACGCTACATACAGTGGTACTAATACAATAAACCGTTTGTTTGAAATACCTACGATTAAGATAATGCATGAAATAACTGAAATGGCAATGGTTTCAGTTAACACTGCAAAGGATTTTGGCCTTACTGTTATGGATGGGCAGTTCATGTCTGTAATGCCGTATGGTTTATCGGGTCTCCATTCGCTTTCGTCTGTTGCATATACTGTCCATAAAGTCTCGTACGATGATGAGCCTACATTTCATTGTCAGCTTAAGAGTGATAAATGCACCCCATCTTATGTCTCGGTTTGTAATCTGTGCGAAGAGCAGCCTGCATCGAATAAGGATAAAATGCTGGCTCAGGCTTATTTATATTTGAACCGCAGCGTAGTACTCGAATACAAATATTCGATGTTTACCATTAAATCAAAATTAGCATCGAGCTTTATCGACGATGGCCGGCCTACTGAAATTTCGAAGCTAGGTAGCAACCCCGATTACTTCTGCTTATTTGCCGGGAAAATAAATTCAATTTACGAGATCGAAAAATTTATTAACTATGAATTATAGTTTTATTTCCGTTGTTAGTCTTGCTGTAGCGGATGGCAACCGGATGCAGCGATTCCTTGAAAATGTCTACAATGTGTTGCATCCACATTTCTCTAATTTCGAGATTATTTTGGTTAATAACAAGGTGCATCACGACATCCGCGCACTAACATCCCATGTGGATAATAAAATTCGAGAACACGTTACTGTTGTTAATTTATCTAAGCCAGTTAGGGAAGATAACGCCATATTTGCCGGACTGGAAAGAGCAAACGGAGACTATTCCCTGTTTTTCGATATGCAATATTGGGAAAACTGCGATATCATTCTTGATTTATATGCTTCAACGCAAAACAATAGTGATATTGTGTTTGTGAAAAATACCCGAAGAAAATTACCTTTTATGCAAACCGTGTTTTATGTTGTTTTCAAGTTTTTAATATCATCTTTATCGAAACTCGATTTGGACATAACCAACGAAAAAACCCGCATTATTTCGCGACGTGCTTTAAATGGGTTATTGCAACTGAGAGAAAGCAACAGAAGTTTTAAAAGTAGTTTTTCATACCTGGGCTTTGAATCGTCGTACGTGAAAACCAATGTCCAACATAATCATAACGAAAAATTTAACTTTTATCAACAGATAAAAGATACCGTAATTTCTCTTGTTTCTTTTAGCGAAGTGTTAAACAAAATGATTTTCATTATTTTCATTCTCGCACTGCTTTTTAGCTTCATGGTTTCGCTGGATACTGTCCTATTGAAATTCTATCATACCGATTTGTTCGGAACAATTAAAATTGACTATTTCCCAGGGTATCCGTTTATGATTATAATGATATCTGTTATGTTTACTATTGTTTGCTTGATCCTGTTCCTCCTCAGCCTTTACCTGGACATCATAAACAAGGAGATTCGCAAACGACCTCCATATTTTATTAAATCCATTCAACGCTTGTAATATGAACGTATCCTTTTTAGACCTGAAAGCACAGAATAATCTGTATAAAGATGAGCTCCTGGAGGCTGCGCGCAGAGTAATTGAAAGCGGCAACTACATAATGGGGCCGGAAGTAGAGCGTTTTGAATCCTGCTTTGCGGATTATGTTGGAAGTAAATACTGCATAGGAACCGGAAATGGACTGGATGCGCTAACATTGATGCTACAAGCATATAATTTTGAAGAAGGTTCCGAAATATTGGTCTCGGCAAATACTTTTATAGCAACAGTGTTGGCCATTTCGGCAAATCATTTAAAACCTGTATTCATTGAGCCCGATATGCGTAGCTTCAATATTGATGCATCAAAACTGGAAGAAAAGATAACATCCAAAACACGGGGCATATTACTGGTTCATTTATATGGTCGGGCTGCCGATATGGATCCGGTTTTACACATCGCACAGAAACATGGGTTACTTGTATTTGAAGATTGCGCGCAGGCTGCCGGAGCTGAATACAAAAATCGTAAAGTTGGGAATCTGTGTAATGCCGCTTGTTTCAGTTTCTACCCTGGTAAAAATTATGGTGCTTTGGGCGATGCAGGAGCGTTTGTAACAAACGACCCCGCTATTGCTGAAAGGGTAAGAGCATTGCGCAACTACGGGTCGCATGTTAAATACCAGAATTTGTATAAGGGCATTAATAGCCGGTTGGATGAGATGCAGGCTGCATTTTTAAATGTGAAACTGAAGTATCTGGATAACGAAAATGAGAAGCGACGCAAAATTGCACAGATCTATAACGAAAAAATCCATAATCCATGGGTTATTTTACCCGAATACATTCCGGGGAACGGTCACACCTGGCATTTGTACGTTATCCGATCGAAGAAACGGGATGAATTACAGCAATATTTGACTGAACATGGCGTACACACCATTATTCATTACCCGGTTCCGATACACAAGCAACCGGCATACAAGGAACTTAATACTTTATCCTTACCATTAACCGAGCTCTTGCATAATGAAGTGCTAAGCCTGCCTATGGGCCCAACGATGACCGAAGACGAAGCACTTTATGTTGCTCAGGTGCTAAACAATTTTAACAATTAGCGATCATTAATTCTCAACTGGGGTACTATTTGTAAATTATTATAGCTGCTTGGTCAAATTAAAGGATTTCACTTATTCTTTTTAACAAACAGAAGTTTAATTTTGATAGGAAAAGGGTTTTTTAACTAAAACGCAAGCGAGTTTCGAATTTATGAGTTCCTCTTATATTTTTTAAGTAAAGAGACTTTCATTAATTTAATAATTGCATGACAAAGAAAACAGCCAGTATTTCGCTGGACCTTGATAACCAGTGGTCGTACATGAAAATTCATGGGGATGAGGGATGGGAATCGTATCCGTCGTATCTGGATATATTTGTTCCTTACGTTCTGGACATTTTGGACGAGTTACAACTGAAAATCACGTTCTTCATTGTTGGACAGGATGCTGCATTGGAGAAAAACCAGAAATATCTGAAGATGATTGCAGAGCGAGGCCACGAAATAGGCAATCATTCGTTCCATCACGAGTCGTGGCTGCAAACTTACTCTAAAGAAGAAATTGAAAAAGAGATCATTCAGGCTGAAGAAGCCATTGAACGTGTTACGGGAAAAAGGACCAAGGGATTCCGAGGGCCAGGCTTCAGTTGGAGCCCCGATCTGCTCAACGTGCTAAAAAACCGTGGTTATACGTTCGATGCTTCAACATTGCCTACTTACATAGGGCCATTAGCACGAATGTATTATTTCTGGACTTCGAACCTTTCCAAAGAAGAAAAGAAGGAACGAAAGGAATTATTCGGATCGTTTAAAGAAGGATTCCGGCCTTTAAAGCCATACCTTTGGAGCTTAAATAATCGGGACCATTTGCTTGAAATACCGGTTACAACCATCCCCATTGTAAAAATTCCATTTCACTTGAGCTATTTGCTTTATTTAAGCAGTTATTCGCGGTTTCTGATGAAGATGTATCTCTATAAGGCCCTGTTTTTATGCAAACTTACCAATACCCAACCCAGCTATCTATTGCATCCGCTGGATTTGATAGGTGGCGACCAGATTCCACAGCTTGCCTTCTTCCCCGGAATGAATGTATCCAGCAAAACCAAAAAGGATGTATTTGTAAGTATAATTAAGATTTTACAGAAAAATTATAAGCTTGTTCCTATGGGCCAGCATGCTGAAACACTCATGGGTAAAAAGTTAAGAAAAATTGCAGTACACAAGAAAACAAATTAAATTCCTTACAATCATGTATAAGCCTACAATTTCCCTTATTATTCCAGCCTATAATGAAGAGTCCATTATTGAGCACTGCATGGGAGAGATATTGCGTTATGTAACCTCGTTGAAAGATAAGTATGATTGGGAAATATTGCTTATTAACGATGGGAGCAAGGATAAAACCGGAGAGTTGGCCGATAAGCTGGCAAAGGAATCAGACATAATAAGGGTTATCCATCATCCTATCAATAAAAACCTGGGATGTGCTATGAGAACGGGTTTTGCCAATGCAAAGGGCGAGTACATCATAACTTACGATCTGGATTTGAGTTATTCTCCCGATCATATTGGAAGTTTGGCTGATACTATTATCTCCACGCAGGCCGATTTGGTGCTTGCATCGCCTTATATGAAAGGTGGAAAAGTTACTGATGTACCCTTTTTGCGGATAATTATGAGCAAATGGGCTAACCGTTTCATGAATTTTGCTTCTAAGAAGAAGGTTTTCACTTATAGTGGGATGGTTAGGGCGTACCGGTCCGATTTTATAAAGAATCTCAATTTAAAGTCAACAAATTACTCGATAAACGCTGAAATTATATTTAAAGCGCAAATACTCAGAGCTCGAATAGTAGAAATACCTGCGCATTTGGATTGGAGTTTTCAGAATAAAATTAAAAAGAGCCGTATTTCGGGCATCCGAATCAAAGACGGAATTCTGGATGGTTTAATGTCGGGCTTTATATTCCGGCCGTATTATTTCTTCCTTCTTTTTGGAGGCGTTCTTTTTCTATTGTTTCTGTACATGTTTGTATGGATGGGCATTAACATATCCGAAAAATACGCCACCATTGTTAAAAATACCAATTATTTCGACGACCGTTTCTCCATAGCTGTAGCGGCAGTTTTTCAGGACAGGCCCCATGCCTTCCTTATAGCTGGTATTGTACTCATTATTTCTATAGTGTTTTTGGGAATAGGACTGCTGTCTCTTCAGAATAAGCGCTATTTTGATGAGCTATTTCATATCAACTCCACTATTTTAAAGAACTCCAAAAATAAAGATGTATGCTAAAGCTCGAGAAAGTCAATCCGTATCTTCTTTTTTTACCGTTTTTATTTTTGTATCTATTATTTGTTATTCTCTTCAGGGATGGTTCGTTGGTTGGCGATGAAGGCCGATATTATTTCTTTGCCGAAAATTTATGCAATGGTTTTTTTTCGCCACCACTGCCCGATATCAATCTGGATAATGGCCCAGGCCTCCCGTTAATTCTTGCGTTTTTCGTTAAGCTGGGTATATCCTTTCAGTGGGCTAGGCTTCTTAATCCTTTCTTTTTGTATTTAGCTGTAGTTTTTATTTTTAAAACGTGTAACCTTTTTCTCGATTTTAAGAAATCGCTTTTCTTAGCTTGCTTTTTTGCCTGTTATTATCCGTTCTATCAGTATTTGCTGATATTATATTCCGAGATTATTTCCATTTTTCTGGTTACG
>DATALJ010000046.1:0-2383 GCA_036261135.1 Bacteroidales bacterium | reverse complement strand
GGTAACCGATTGATTTTCAAATTAACAATCAGCCATTTCTCGACATTTAGCTTATTGAAAGAAAAAGCCAAAGGTTTCATCCTCGACTTGATGATGGAAGTACGAAGATTATGATGTAAATCAATGATATAATCAAAATTTTCCTGTTTCAACTGATCAATCACTTTGGAGAGCGAATCTTCCAGGAAATGCAGCTTATCGATGTACGGGTTATATGCCAATATGGATGAATACGCCTTCTTTGTGAGAAAATGGACTTCTGCATCTTCCACCTGGTTTTTTAAACAACGTATCACAGGCGTGGTGAGCACAATGTCACCAATGGAACTAAAGCGAATAATCAGATATTTAACCACAATAACTATTACTTTTTTAGGTTTTTAATAAACATCAGCAACGTCATCCAGCATTGCTCGCTCTCAGGCGATGCCTGCCACAACGCCCGTGAACCGTGCACGCCGCTTTTAGATGGAGTAAACCACGTGATAAGGCTTGGCGCAATGTCAGATGTCATCTCCTTTACAAACGGATACTCTGTAGTGGTTGAGGCAATAAACAATGGTTTATCGTACTTGGCAAGTAACGGCTTCAATATTATCTGGGGTTGAAAGTATTCGCCAGGGCTAAACGCAATAATGGCGGCCACAGACTGATTATTTTTTCCTATCTTCAATGCCAGTGATGCGGAATATGAGCTTCCAAAAATCACAATGCGCTCCTTGCTTTGCTTTTTAACGTAATCGATGGCGCTAAGCATATCCTTTTCGGCATCGAGATAGCCAACAGGCAGGTTCTTCTCGCGAGCACGGGCAGCAGTTTCGTTTTGCACATAGTTCACTTCCTTGCCCGATCGTAAGTCAACTGCCAGACAGTTATAACCCAGTTTCATCAATTTTGGCGCGGTTTCGCGGTATTCGCCACGGCTAAAATTGGCCTGATGGTAGAGAATGATAAAAGGCAAACTTTTGTCCTGCATATACAAATCGGCAGTAATGGGCAATCCGTCGGACGATGGGAATGTAACTGTTTGTTGTGCATCGATAGTCATGGGAAATATGGTTAATAGAAGAAGAAAAAAGCGCATAATTAGAAATTAAAAGACCTTTGAAGTTACGAAAAAACTTCAAAGGTCTGCTATCTTCTAGAAAAGAATGATCAAGCTTCAATCAACGACTCGGCCAGTACAATGATCTGGTTTTTAAGAACCTGTATCACACCGCCTTTGATACCGATGTTTAACACCTCACCATCCTCAGGTATAATTTTAACGTTACCTTCCTGAAGCGACGAAATGATGGGTGCATGGTTATTCATCACCTCAAAAGCACCATCACTTCCAGGAACCTTTATCAACTTGATATCACCGGAAAATACGGTTTTACCGGGAGTTAAAACTTCAAGATACATACGTTATTATTTAGCTTCGGCCAACAATTTCTCACCTTTCTCAATGGCATCCTCAATGGTTCCAACAAGGTTAAATGCAGCTTCAGGATATTTATCCACTTCGCCGTTCATAATCATGTTAAAGCCTTTGATGGTATCTTCGATTGACACAAGCACACCTTTCAAACCTGTAAACTGCTCTGCCACGTGGAAAGGCTGTGAAAGGAAACGTTGAACACGGCGTGCACGGTGTACTACGAGTTTATCTTCTTCGGAAAGCTCGTCCATACCAAGGATAGCAATGATATCCTGTAGTTCTTTATAGCGTTGCAGCAGCTCTTTTACGCGTTGAGCCGTTCTGTAATGCTCCTCTCCTACAACTTCGGACGTTAAGATACGCGAAGTAGAGTCGAGCGGGTCGACAGCCGGGTAAATACCAAGCTCCGAAATTTTACGGTTAAGCACCGTGGTAGCATCCAAGTGGCTGAAGGTTGTAGCTGGCGCAGGGTCAGTCAAGTCGTCAGCTGGCACGTAAATGGCCTGTACCGAAGTGATGGAACCCCTGTTGGTAGAGGTAATACGTTCCTGCATCAAGCCCATTTCAGTTGCCAATGTTGGTTGATAACCTACGGCAGATGGCATACGACCTAACAATGCCGATACTTCGGAACCAGCCTGTGTGAAACGGAAGATATTGTCTACGAAGAAGAGGATATCGCGTCCACCAGACTTTTCATCGCCGTCGCGGAATGATTCTGCAACAGTAAGACCTGACAAAGCTACCGTAGCACGTGCTCCGGGGGGTTCGTTCATCTGTCCGAACACCAGTGTTGCCTGAGATTCCTTCAATTGCTGATCGTCAATTTTGGATAGATCCCAGCTTCCAGCTTCCATGCTCTTCAGAAATTCATCGCCATAGCGGATTACGCCAGATTCGATCATTTCGCGAAGCAAGTCGTTACCCTCCCTGGTACGTTCGCCTACGCCGGCAAACACC
>DATALJ010000032.1:0-16717 GCA_036261135.1 Bacteroidales bacterium | reverse complement strand
ATAAGTGCCACATGGCAGATTACTTATTTTTACTGATGTTCCGTTGTACGACTCAATATTGATTAGTGAATTACCTTTTAAGATCGAATACTTTAAGTGCACTGCCTTTGCCAACACCAGCAATAATGAATTCGGCAGTAGCCGGATTTGGATATAACCTAAGGTTTTCGGCAGAAGCAATAACCTCAACAATCTTTTTCATAGAAAGCATTTTGCTTATGCTTTCGCGAAACATTATATGATCATCAGCAACAATAATTCTAATCATATTTTTATGTTTTTAATGCTATTAAATTACAAAAGTTTTAAATTATTTAAGAATTATTGGCACCTTAATTATAACATTAGTCCCTTTACCAGGCGAACTATGAATTGTAAACAAGCCATTAATTGATTTAAGCCTACTTTGCATATTTAATAATCCTACACCCTTACACTCTTTTAAAGTTGTCTCAACATCGAAACCTTTACCATCATCAGAGTAAATTATACACAGTTGATTATCATCAAATTGCACATCTATAAATATATTTAGAGCTTTAGCATGTTTTAAAGTATTATTAATGCACTCGCAAATAACCCTGTAAATAACAGTTTCAGCTAATTCATCAAAACGGCTAATGTTGGTGGATTTAAGAGTAATGCGAGTTTTACCGGTTTTTTCAACTTTTTCGGTATATGCTTTCAAAGATTCATAAAGTCCATAATTCTTTAATATATGTGGGCTAAGCTTAAATGAAATATCTTTAACTGTGCGGGTTGATTCTTCCAAGAGCTTTTTAATGTCGGGAATTATGGTAGCACTGTTAGCTTTAGCATCAGGTTCAGCCAACCATTCCACATACATTTTTGCAGCAGATAATAATGGTCCAAGTCCATCGTGAAGTTCCTGAGAGAAATTTAGCCTTTCTCTTTCTTCAGTATTTATAACACTTTGCAGCAATTCTTTTTCATGTTGTTTTCGTTCCGAAATATCTCTAAGCAACAGTAAAAGAATTTCTTCATTGTTCAGTTGCATTATAGACGCGCTTACTTCGACCGGGAAAAAGCCTCCATTTTTTATAAGAATATCTGTCTCAAGATTTTTAGCTATCTCTTTATTCCAAATTGAATTTACATACTGCAATGTTTCAGAAACGTTTTCCTTAAGCAGAAAGCCAAAAATGCTTCTTCCGCAAATTTCTTCATGCTTATATCCGGTCTTTTTTATTGCTGAAAGATTTATATCAATAACATTCATTTTTCTGTCAACAAGAACTATCCCATCTTTACTGGTATTGAAAACTGTGCGAAGCTTTTCCTCACTGTTTTGAAGAGCTAAATCAGAAACTTTCCTGGCATTTATATTACGGGTTGATCCAATCATCTCATTTATTTCTCCGTTTTCTCCGATAATAAGCGTTGCATTAATTTCAACCCAAACTGGCTGGCCGTTTTTACGCCTCATCTGCATTTCGAAACTGCGGTGTTTCGAAGCAGGATTTTCGCTTTTGTAATTTTTCATCCAGTCAGAGAAGATAGTATTTAAATATATAATTGACTCAGGCATAATAATTTTTTCCATTTTCAATCCCATTACCTCTTCAACTGTATAACCAGTTAGTTTAAAAATTGACGGACTAAAATATGTGTACCTGAACGATTTGATATTGAATTTCCAAATTACATCATCAATATTTTCCGCAAGAAGCCGGTATTTTTCCTCACTAAGCTTTATTCTTTCTTCTGATTCTTTTCGCTCTGTAATATCGTTAAAGACAGTAATTAACATGTTACCTATCCTCCTGTCTGAAATTTGTATCCATTTTTCAGAGCCATCCTTACAAAATATTTTATAGTCTGTTTTATAACTATTAATTTCGAAATTATTTTTTTCTAAAATTCTAGCTTGTACAGTCTTTGAGATTCTAATGCGATCAGTAGGCTCAATATCATATTTTTCAATACATGTTTCAACTGTAGGAAGATCCTCTAGTGTGTATCCAAATCTTTCGGTAAAATTTCTATTATATAACAACGTTTTTCCGTCTATCATGATACTTACAGGAAGTGGCTGTAAATCAATAGCATCGTAAAAGCGCTTTTCACTTTCCTTTAAAGCAAGTTCGGCATTTTTGCGTTCAGTAATATTGGAAATTAAGCTATCGAAACCCAAAATTTTCCCATTATTATCTTTTTTTAAAACTGTTGTATTAGATATCCACACAATTTCTCCGTTCTTATGGATTATCCGGTATTCGAAAGGTTCAACATCAATCCCATTATTTATTTTTTCTGACCATTCCTTCACTAAAGGTTTATCGTCATTATGTATCATTTCAAACCATAAATGGGGGTTGTTCTGAAAATCTTCCGATGTATAGCCTGTAACAGCAAGAGAACCCTGATTATTAACTAGTTTGCCAGAACTGTTATCTGAAAATTCTATAGTAAACTTATAATCCGTAATTGACGATAATAATTGAGTCAAACGTTTTTCGCTTTCTTTAAGCGCAATTTCAACTTTCTTTTGATTAGTTATATCTACTATAAGGCCAAGAAAGCCAGATATTTCATCTTTAGTAACTATAGGACTTGTAATTGCCAAAACATGACGCGGTCCATCTGGGGTTTCGAATTCTAATTCCGAGCTTGAAGATATGCCTTGTAAAGCTTTTATTTCATCTTCAACTGACTTTTGCTTTGCTGCATCCGGAGCGTTGACATCTATTATTTTTTTCCCAATCCGATTGCCCCAAATTTCTTTAGAAACTTTGTTTTGAATTATGCAAACTGCTTCTTTATCACATACCCAAAATTCGTATGGCCAGCTTTCTATTGCAGAGCTTAAAATAGCAGCCATTTTATCCTTTTCATATTCTGCTGTAACATTTCTTGAAAATGCTGCAATACGGTAAACCTTTCCATCTTTATCTTTTATTGGAAAAATTGAAGAGTTCCAATATCCATTACCAGTATCCTTAGTTTCAGTGTACACTACAGAATTACCTGCAAGAAGCTTTGGCAATATTTTATTTTTGAATTCTTCAAATTTTGAGGCAGGTAATATTTTATTTAAATATACACTTTCAGATATTTGATCTTTAGTTATGCTAAATAATTGCAACGCTACCGAGTTCATATCAAAAACCTTGATAATTTGCCCATTATCAATAACATCCATAAAAGTAATTGCATCGGAAGAGTTGCTGTAAACTTCATTAAACCTTTCGGATAATTGTGCTAAATACTCGGTTTTTTGCTGTAATAACTCTTCAAGTTGAATCCTGTACTTTTCGCGTTCTTCCTGGGTTTTCTTATGCTCGTCTATTTCATTGATCAATGAAGTATTGGAATTATCCAACTCTTCATTGATACTTTGTAGCTCTTCATTTGAAGCATAAAGTTCTTCGTTTGAAGCATCAAGCTCTTCATTTATAGTGCGTAGTTCATTATTACTTTCTTCAAGTTCTCTCGTTTTTTCTTCTACCAGTTTTTCTAGTTGAAGTCTGTAATTCTCTAGTTCTTTTTGCTCCTGCCTTTCTTTGGTTATATCGCGCATTATTGCAGCAACATAGTGTTTATTGTCAGTCTCGAATGATGAACCAGCTACTTGTGCAAGAAACAACTCACCATCCATTCTTTTATGCCACCACTCAAAATTCACTGCGCCATCAACATAAACTCTATCGAATAATTCTTTTCCTTTTATTTCTGAAACAGTTCCATCGGGTTGTAATTTTGGAGATATTTCTATTATATTTTTTCCAATCAATTCTTTTTTAGTGCATCTGAAGACCTTAATTGCCATATCATTGCAGTTAAGAATGGTGTAATCCTGAAGTAAAAATATCGGACTTCCGGAGGTGTTAAATATGTTCCAGAATAAATTTCCCAACAGCACAGAATTTGTGTTTTCACTAAATATCCTTTCAGAATTTTTCTCATATTTCTTTTTGTAATACACAACCACAAAAAATGCGATCAGTACAACCAGAATAAAAAACACTATCATAAATATCTCCATTACTAATTTTTTTGGATTATTAAAGTTAATGCAAACATTGGAAAAAGAATAATTTAAATTTTTCAATTGTAATTTCAACTAAAAGCTATAAGTGCGGGTTTTTATTCTGACAAACATTGCTAAAAGGGTATGGAAACGAAAATAAAAGAAAATGTAAAAAGAATTAACAAAGCATTAATTCAGAATGATATAGAAAAGCTATTTAAAATACTAAAAACGCGTTTTGAGAAAAATATAAATCATCATAAACAACTTAATTGGGAAGAAGTAAAAGTCAGGTTAGAATCTAACCCAAAAAAATTATGGTCGATTGAACAAATGGAAAATTCGGGAGGAGAGCCGGATATTATTGGTATTGATAAAGAAACTGGTGAATATATTTTTTTTGATTGCTCCTCCGAAAGTCCGGCGGGTCGTAGAAACCTGTGTTACGACAGTGACGCGCTAGATTCGAGAAAGGCAAACAAACCTGGAAACAATGCCATTGACTTTGCTTCTTCAATCGGAATAGAGTTATTGTCTGAAGATCAATACCGGGAATTGCAGCAGCTTGGAAAATTCGATTTAAAAACCTCAAGCTGGGTAAAAACCCCTCCAGAAATAAGAAAATTAGGAGGTGCTCTTTTTTGCGATCGCCGATACGATCATGTTTTCACGTACCATAATGGGGCATCTTCATACTATGCGTCAAGAGGATTTCGTGGAGTATTAAGAGTCTAAATTCGACATGTTTATTCATAATATTATAATTATCTAATGCTTTTGATTTGGTATTGCCGCTAAAACCTCCATATTCAATTAATTGAATTCAGCAACTAACTAATTTCACAAGTATTTTCAGAGATTGCATATTGTTTCTTCAAGTCATTAAGTTCATTTTTTTAAGTATTCTGAAAGAATATTAGCTATATTCGTTTTTCAAAGAAGACAATCACTTTATGCCAACTAAATCTATATTAATCAGATAGTTATTATATAAATAAACATATGAAAAGAAGACGAATTACAAGAGCTGTAATATTAGCAATCGTTCTATTAACTGGTTTTCATCAAAATCAGGTGCTTGCACAAAAATCATCCGAAACTGTAAGCACACCTTACCGGGTTGAATTGAATGTTGACAAGCTGGGAATTGATATCAGCCCAACATTAAACGGTATTTTCTTTGAAGACATTAATTACAGCAACGATGGAGGGATCAGTGCCCAACTAATACAGAACAATTCGTTCCAGGCATACAATGTTCCTGGATCGAATGAAATTGGCCCCGCAAACGATAAATTTCCTGAATTTTCTAAATCGCCTACTGACATTTATGGATGGTCAGTTGTAAAGAATAGTGGCGCAACAGGCACAGCTACCATTGTTGATGATAAGCCGCTGGTTACCTATAGAAAAATCTACAATTTCGACGAAAACGACCAATACGATGACGCATTGAAATACAAACAATACTGTGTTCGCATAAATATCGAAAAACCAGGAGATGGCTATGGTTTGGCCGCTAATGGTTTTGGCATCGGAAAGAACGGATCAGAAAGGCAAGGTTTCTATTATTCAAACAACACTCAAATTCCTTCAATTGCAGTTAATGCGGGGGAGAAATACAATCTTGGACTATACCTTCAGGGCAAAGAGTACAAAGGCACAATTATCGTCTACCTTGAAGATTCAACAGGAAAGCCTAATTCGAAAGTTATAAAATTTAAAGGGCTAGCTGATAACTGGAAAAAATTTACCGGTAAACTTACTGCTCAGCGGAGTGTAGACAGCCGTTTAGTGGTTTTAGGTTCAGCAGCAGGAACCTTCTATATTGATTTTGTAACACTTGTTCCTGAATCTTCAAAATTGTGGAAGGATGGCAAGGTGGGCGATTTCAGAAAAGATATGCTCGAAGCGCTTGAAAAACTTCATCCGGCATTTATGCGTTTTCCTGGAGGATGTGCATCAGAAGGCTCAAATTACTGGGGGCAGTATTTCTGGAAAAATACCATTGGTCCAGTTGAAGAACGAATCGGAATTAGAAATCATTGGGGTTACTGGACTTCCCAGCATATTGGTTTTTACGAATATTTACTTATGGCTGAAGCACTTGGAGCGAAACCACTTCCTGTTATCAACAATGGTGTAACCTGCCAGTTTGCCGGAAGATCATATATTGCGCCACTTAGTACTTCGGAAGAAAAGAAACGCTTCTTCGACATTTATGTAAAAGATGCACTTGATTTGATTGAGTTTTGTAATGGTGATGCCTCTACTGAATGGGGAGCCAAGCGTATTGCATTCGGGCATCCAAAACCATTCAATCTTGAATACCTGGCTATTGGCAACGAAAATTCTGGCGATGCATTTTGGGAACGTTTCGATATTATTTATAAAGCTGTAAAAGAAAAATACCCCAATATAAACATAATAACAACCTCAGGTGCAGGTGCTTCTGGTAAAGAATTTAATGCAAATTACTCAATAATCGACCAGAAATATCCGGTGAGCATTGTTGACGAGCATTACTATTCGAACGACAACTGGTTCTATACCAATACTCATCGCTACGATTCAGACAAGCTTTGCGGAAATGAAAACAAAACTTACGACAGGCAGAAACCTACCCGTGTATTTGTTGGGGAATTTGCAAACAACAATACAAACAATGCTTACATTTCAACATTAGCTGAAGCTGCTTATTCTACAGGCCTTGAGCGCAATTCGGATATGGTGGTTATGGCTGCTTATGCGCCACTGTTCTGCAAAAAAGGTTTTGGCAAATGGAGTTCGAATCTAATTTGGTTTGATAATCGTGGACTTTGGCGTACTAGCAATTATTATTACATGTCGATGTTTGCAAATAACAGTGGAAACAAAGCTATTGCAATCTCTCCGTTCTATAAAACTGCAGATCAATCTGAAGATGCAAAAGTTTATACATCTCCAACTATTGACATCAAAACTGGAATTATCTATCTAAAGCTGGTCAATTCAGAAAATGTGGCTAAGGAAACAACTGTTCAGATTAATGGTAGTGCAAATAAAAACTATAAAGTTACATTGGAATACCTCTCTTCTGATGATACATCCATTAAAAATCAAGGTGACAAGAATTTTTACTCCTCAGCACCTGATGTGAAAAACTTTAATTACAACGAAGCAATAACACCTAAAACAAAGGATTTAGGAGTAGTTTCCGGTTCTTTCAAAATTAACATTCCTGTTAACTCAGTGAATATAATTAAGCTCACACCAACTAAATGACAATTAATACAATACGCTAGATTAATTCTATCATAAATAAAAAAGCACTTGCAAGATTATGCAGGTGCTTTTTTATTATGGTAACTCTCGTAATATTCATATTTGAATATAAGCCACAGAAGTGCTAACCTATTAGTTAAAAGACTATTTTTTCACAAAACGAAAAACTTTTCCCCTCACTTTTACGAAATAAGTGCCACATGGCAGATTACTTATTTTTACTGATGTTCCGTTGTACGACTCAATATTGATTAGTGAATTACCTTTAAGATCGAATACTTTAAGTGCACTGCCTTTGCCAACACCAGCAATAATGAATTCGGCAGTAGCCGGATTTGGATATAACCTAAGGTTTTCGGCAGAAGCAGCGTCTACCACGTTGGCATCTGCAAATGGGGTAACAGGTGCCGATGGAGCTGAAGCTATACTATTGCCCTGAGCATTAGTTGCAACAGCTGTAAAGGTATAGCTGGTTCCATTTGTTAATCCTGTTACAATGATTGGACTTGCTGTTCCGGTTGCCGTTCTACCATCTGGGCTCGATGTAACGGTGTATTGGGTAACGGCAGATCCTCCATTGGGCACGGGAGTCGAAAAGTTGATAATTGCCTTGGCATTGCCAGCAGTTGCAGTCACATTGGTTGGAGCATCAGGAGCAATATCCACGGTGGTAAACGTTACCTCATCGCCATAAGATGTTCCGCCGTTATTGGTAACATACGCCTTTACATAATACTGTGTAAGCGGCAACAGATTAGTTATGTTGCTTGTAAATGCGCCCGTTGCTGTAACTGTACCTTGTGATGTTTTAGTTAGTAATGCTACTGTTGGATTGCTGGCAGTACTCCAAACTACCCCGTACTGAGTTGGATTAACACTCCCAAGGCTTGTAATATCTCCATTTCCAATAGCGGTGGTACCCGTAATTGCCGTTATCGGCATGGTGGTTACTGCTGGAGATGTCACATTTATAAACACATACGGAAGAGTAAGTGCATTATTGAATGCTGACTGGGCTGCATTGCCAGCTACATCCACAATGGCGCTACTGTTGGCCATTATATCAGTGCCAATTGTAATACCATCGGTATCAAAGTCGGCAGTGGTAATGGTATAACGGAATACAATGGTGTTGGTAGCAGAACCCGATTGGTAATTGGCTTGAACCGTACTATTGCCAATAGTTAATAATATATACGGCGAACCGGTTACAAACACATTTTCGGAGTAGTGTATCGAAATGTCGATATTCTGACCAGTAGTATAGTTCCCAGTCGGAACCGTTGGATCTCCGCTTATTACAGGTGTTACTGCTTCTACCTTTACACCGCTGGTTGCGGGTGGGGTAAAGGTAAGGTTTGCATTGTTACCGGAAATATCTTTTATCGTTGCGCCATTAAGGCTGATGGTTGTAGGCATTACTATTCCATCGCTGGCAAGATCGCCATTGGCAACGGTATATTGAAACACCAATGAAGTTGTACCCGTTCCACTTATGTAAGGAGCATTCACAGTTTTATTGCCAAATGTTAACGCTAAATATGGAGTGCCAACAGTGGTTTCAACATTAACAATCTTGCTGAAGTTTATGGTAAACGTAAGCGAATTGCCTGCAACATACATTCCATTACCAGGAACAATGGCTTCGGTAATAGTGGGAATAACACCATCAACTGTTATATTGGACATAAAAAAAACGTCGGGACTAGAATACAATTTGGCATTATTACCCGCATTATCCTTAACAGTACCACCATTAAGTTTTATAATATCATTAACTAAAACCACATTGCTATAATCGTTATTGGCAATTGTGTAGCGGAATAGCATCTGGTTGGCAGGTGTGCTTTCAACGTAGTAAGCACGAACAACATTATCAACACCTAACATAAATTGTATATAGGGTATTCCTAATGAGGCATCAACTATTACATCCTCACTAAAGGTTGCAATAAAATCCAAATTTTGTCCCATAATATAGATATTGGGTATTTCAGTAAATTTCACTTGCGTTGGTACAGCTGCATCCACCTTAACCCCGGTAGTAGAAGCAATGCCATTCAGGGTATTGTTAACGACTGTTCCAAGTGTGTTCTTGATAGAACCTCCATTAAAAGCCAATATTCCAATTGTAATACCATCGTTGTCAATATTATCTGTAGCAACAGTATAACGAAATACAAGATTGGCGGAACCTGAACCACTTAGATAATTTGCCTGAACCGTACCTCCGGTGTTCAAAATTATTGACAGGCTAGGATTTCCGGTTACTACCACAGGCTTGTCGAATGTAACCGTAAAGTCTAATACATCGTCCTTTTTGTAGTAGCCATCAGCTGGTACCGCCACGCTAAGCGTGATAGCCCCTGTTCCCAAGGCTGCATCCTGGGTTACTGTAATGGTTTGGCTGGTGCACCCCGTTGCCGAAATGGTAACCGTTGCCATGCGCGTATCCGTAGTAGGGTTTGCATTGGCAGTAAAGGTAAGCGTGCCATTACCCGTTGCCGAGGTAGGGCTTACAGTAAGCCATGTCTCGTTGCTCGATGCCGACCATGTCGTATTTGAAGTTACATCTACGGTAGCGGTACTGTTGGTCGCCCTCTCAATAGTGGCAGTTGTTGCTGAAAAGCTTAATGTTACAGCCGCTGCATCCTGCGTTACGGTAACTGTTTGGCTGATGCCCCCCGTTGCCGAAACTGTTACGGTTGCAGAGCGGGTTACCATGTTAGGGTTGGGATCTGCCGAAACGGTAAGCAAGTCGTTACCCGTTGCCGAAGCAGGGCTTACCGTAAGCCATGTTTGGTTACTTGAGGCTGTCCAGTCAGTATTGGATTTTACGGAAAATGTATATTTTATCGACGTACTGCCTGTTCCCGCTGCCAAACTGATTGCCGGAGTTAACAGGCTTAGCGTAGGAGGTACGCCTGTCTGCGTAACCGTAACCGTTTGGCTGTTTACTCCCGTTGCCGAAACAGTTACGGTTGCCGAACGTGTCGAAACTGTTGGGTTAGCAGTAACTGTAAAGGTAAGTGAGCTATTACCGGTTCCCGAAACAGGATTAATGGTAAGCCAAGTCTGGTTACTCGATGTCGTCCATGCCGTATTTGAAGATACGTCCATGGAAACAGTACTGTTGGCAGCTGCTCCGATGTTTGCTGTGGTTGTCGACACGCCGAGTGTTGCTATCCCTGATGCTGCTTGCTGCGTTACGGTAATGGATTGGCTGGTTGCCCCCGTTGCAGAAACGGTAACCGTTGCCGTGCGCGATAATATGAGTGGGTTGACCGCGGCTGTAAAGGTAAGCGTGCCATTGCCCGTTGCCGGAGCCGGGCTTACAGTAAGCCAGGTTTGGTCACTTGTACTTGTCCATGTCGTATTGGAGGTAACATTTACAGTTGCGGTACTGTTGGCAGTAGCTTCGATGCTTGCCGTGGTGGCTGATACGCCGAGTGTTGCTGTCCCTGATGCTGCTTGCTGCGTTATAGTAATGGTTTGGCTGGTTGCCCCTGTTGCCGAAATGGTAACCGTTGCTGTGCGCGATAATATGAATGGATTGGCCGCAGCTGTATAGGTAAGCGTGCCATTGCCCGTTGCCGTGGCAGGGTTTACGGTAAGCCATGTTTGGTTGCTTACAGCTGCCCATGCCAAATTGGAGGCAACTTTTATGGTAGCGGTACTACCTTCTGTTGCCCCTATGGCTGTCGTGATGTCCGACACACTAAGTACTTTCGGCATGTAGCCTGCCACCCAGTTGGAGGTGGAGCCTATAAGGACAACGTTGTTTAAGGTACCGTTTTGTGCCGAAGCCGAAGCATCGATAAGGGTGGATATGCCGCTGTTGCTGCCGCCTGCCGTGCCCTGGTTAAATGTGAAATAACGCGTCAGGCCGGCTACCGAGGCAGGATTCTCAATGTCATTGTACATATTTCCATTAATCTGACTTTCGGTAAGAGCGGTGTTCCATATACGCACCTCGTCGATCGCGCCGTTAAAATTATATGAACCACTGGAACGACCGCCGATATACATTGACGCGCTACCCTGATTGTATGAGACAGCGTTGGACGAAGCAGATAATAATCCGTTGATATACAGTTTTACGATGGCTCCATCGTAGGTGGTGGCAAGGTGCGTCCAATTGCTCGCACTAATGGGAACCGTGCTTTTGATATCGGCCCAAGCATTGGCATTTCTGATAGTAAGTACCGGAATTCCACCGGAGCTTATATGCAGTTCGCAACCTGTACTGGTACTTTCCGAAAGTGTTGACACAACAGCCTGGTCAGCGTTTACAACGTTGGGGTTTACCCATGCTTCTATGGTGAACGTAGTGGGATTATATGCACCACAACTTACATAGTCATTCGTACCTTCAAAGTTAAGAGCATTATTATTTGCTGCATCCTGCATTACAGTAATGGTTTGGCTTGTAGCCCCAGTTGCAGAAACAGTAATCGTTGCCGTGCGTGTTTTAGTAACCAGGTTAGCCTTGGCGGTAAATGTGAGCATGCCGTTAACTTTTCCAGATGCAGGGGTCACGCTAAGCCAGGATTGGTCGCTTGTACTTGTCCATGTTGTATTGGAGGTAACATTTACAGTATTGGTGCTATTTTCTGTTGCCCCAATGCTAGCGGTGGTAGCCGACAGGCTAAGCGTTGCCGCCCCTGTCGATGCCTGCTGTGTTACAGTAATAGTTTGGATGGCTACTCCACTTGCCAAAATGGTAATTGTTGCTGTACGCGGTATTAGGAGCGGGTTGGCAACGGCGGTAAAGGTAAGCGTGCCATTACCCTTTCCTGAGGAGGGGCTTATGGTTAGCCATGTCTGGTCGCTGAATGTCGACCATGTTGTATTGGATGTAATATCTATAGTAGTAGTGCTATTTTCAGCCGCCCCGATGCTCGCCGTGGCAGCTGACAGGCTGAGCACACGACAACCCTTTACCCAGTTAGAAGTAGAGCCTGTGAGCGCGAAGTTGTTTAAGGTGCCATTTTGTGCCGAAGCTGAAGCATCAATAAGGGTAGTAATGCCGCTATTGCTTCCGCCTGCAGTGCCCTGGTAAAACGTAAAATAACGCGTCAGGCCGGCTACCGAGGTAGGATTATCAATGCTATTGTACATATTATCTGCAATTTGAGTTGCTGACAGGGCGGTGTTCCATACACGCACCTCGTCGATGGTGCCGCTAAAATAATACCAGCCACTGATGCCGGCGGAGCGTTTGCCGATATGCATAGCCGCACTACCCGGTGTGCAAGTGCCGGGTATGGTGGTAGCTGATAATACCCCGTTGACATACAGTTTAACAGTGGAACCGTCATAGGTGGCAGCAAGGTGTGTCCATGTGTGCGAGCTAATGGGAGCCGTACCTATGGTATTGGCCCAGCCGGCGGCATTTTTGACAGTAAATGCCGGAATACCACCGGAACCAATATGCAACTCGCAACCCGTAATGGTTAATTCCGAAAGCGTTGATATAATAGCCTGGTCGACGTTTACAACGTTGGGGTTTACCCACGCCTCAATAGTATAAGTAGCTGGATTATAGACGCCACAATTTACATAGTCGTCAGTCCCGTCGAAATTAAGGGCATTGTCTTGCGTAGCCGCTTGCGTTACAGTAATAGTATTAGTTACCCCTGGTGCAGAAACGGTAACAGTGGCAGTACGCGTAGAAGCGATCGTGTTAGCTGTGGCGGTAAAAGTAAGCGTGCCGTTGCCCGTTCCCGAGGCAGAACTTACGGTGAGCCAGGTTTGATCACTCGATGCTGTCCAGTCGGTATTGGAGGTAATATCTATGGCAGCTACGCTGCCTCCTACTGCCGCAACATTTGCCATGGAAGTGGACACGCTTAGCGTTGCCTCTACTATATTGGTAAACAGCTTCCATTGATCGGCTGCCTGATAGGCCGATTTAGTCCCTGCCGGTACATACAGCACACAGGTGGAAGTCGGCACGTTAAAAAAAACGGCACTGCTCAAGAAAACCTTCGACGGATCGACATTGGCATGTATGGCAACTAAACTGCTACAATTGTCAAAAGCATTATTCCTAATGAAAGTAACTGAGGATGGAATAGTGATGGACGTTAAACCAGTGCAACCATAAAAAGCCTCAGATCCGATGGAAGTAACCATCTCCGGAATGGTAACGGACGTTAAACCAGCGCAACCAAGAAAAACAAAATTTCCAATGGAAGTAACCGATGCCAGAATGGTAACGGACGTTAAACCGGTGCAACCAAGAAAAGCCTCATCTCCTACAGAAGTAACCGACTTCGGAATGGTAACGGACGTTAAACCGATGCAACCATAAAAAGCCCCATCTCCGATTGAAGTAACCGATGACGGAATGGTGATGGATGTTAAACCGGTGCAATTATAAAAAGCCGCACCTCCGATCGAAGTAACCGATGACGAAATAGTAACGGACGTTAAACCGATGCAATAGCAAAAAGCATCAAGTCCTATGGAAGTGACCGACTTCGGAATGGTTACGGTAGTCAAACCGGCGCAACCATAAAAAGCACCATCTCCTATGGAAGTAACCGCATAGGTTGTGCCGCTGTTGGTGACCGACGATGGGATGGTAAATGCTCCCGATGTAGATGTGGTGATGGCAGAGACATTGCTGTTTCCTGTTCCTATAGCCACGGTTTTATTGGTACCGTTGATGATGGTGTACGCCACGCCATCAACCGTAAAGTCATTGGCCCAAGCGCTTATGGTAAGGCTTAGTACCGAAAATAAGAGTAAAAGCTTTTTGTTCATATGTAAATATTTAATGATCAGTAGCACATCTAACTGTTAAGTATTTTTTCACGTACAAAAGAAATGGAATTTACGTGTTTGTATATTATCAGTAGTTGCAAATAATTATCACTGCGTACAAAATGCCTACAAAGTCAATTTGTAACTATCTGAATATTAGGGATGTAAAAGAATGCCTTAAAATATGAAGGAAAGGTCCTAACTGGAAAGACAGATTATAGGTTAGCTGAACGCCAACTGGATGGTGTATAACCTGTTATTTTTTTAAAAGTGCGGCTAAAATTGGAGGTTTCGGTAAATCCGGTAAGTCTGGCTATTTGCGCAACAGTATAATCGGGGCTTTTCGAAATAATTGTTTTGGCATGTTCAATCCGCAGGCAGTTAATCCAGCTGTAGAAGTTTTGTTTCTCCTCCGAATTAATCATGTTTGACAGCGTTGTTCGGCTTGTTTGCAGCTTTTGAGCTATTTCTTCAAGAGTAACCTGCTCTTTGAGGTAAAGCTTTTCTTCAATAATTTTCAATTTCCATTTTTTCCAATTAGTATTCGGCTGCTCCTTCAATTCATTAAGTCCGGTTTCAGTTGCAATTACAATTACAGGCTGGATAATAACAAAAACTTTATTGTAGTTAATATACTGTATACCACATAGCAAGTAGAAAATGAAGATCGCTACTAAAACGGTATATTGGAAATTCTGGTATGGAATTATTTGCGTGAAGAAAGCCAGTATCCCGATTAAAATGGCACCACCTGCCATGAACTGAAAAACCTTGAGGTTGAGTCTGTGGGTGTCAGAAAAGTAATTTTTAATCTTGCTTCTGAATCTTAGTGTGGTTAAAATTATAATATATGTGTAGTAGCTCATCTGTACGATATAGAATGCTGAAAACAACACACGAACCAACATTGTAGGATGTTTAATCCCTTCTTCTATTTCCAAAAGGCTACTTATTTCGATATTGCCAAAAATATGTACAAATACTACATATATCAATGTAAACAGAACCAGCGGCAGAGCATTAATGATCAGCTTGCGGAGCGTAACTAAATGCGGATTTAGCAGATTAATCAACGCGAAAGTGAAAAGGAATGACTGAATTGCGCTTATCAGGATGCGTATAAAATTAAATGGCTGTATATCTGGGTTTTTTAACCAGAACAGCACCAGCAAATCCATTCCACCAAGTAAAATATAGTCGATAGCAAGAATTTTCAGTGAGATGCGGTAGTTACGCAGGTGCTTATTGTCAGGTACATAAACAAAAAGGAACACCACCCCCATCAGCAAACTCAAAGTACTTATTATTATATATAGAGTGTAAAAATAAATCCCCATCAATCTTACTAATACAAATTCTAAATTACAACTACCTTTCAAGGTTTAAGGGAGTTGTTTAGCTAACAAAAATACTAATTCAACCTTGATAATAAAACTGCATTACCCAAACTTTTTACTTTCAAAGGCGAATCTCAGTAGCATTTTATTAGTATCAAATCCATAAAATTTCGCAACGCTCTTTGAAGATTGCCTTTATTTGTCGTGACGAGAAGATTACCACTTGTGTTTGCAAATGTTTTATTTGTGTACGGAGAGCGATTTATCTCCAATTACTTAACTATTTTTTTGGGGGCTGAGTTTGAAAATAAAAAACCAGTTTCATCGGCAAGCAAAAAACATTTTGTACGCACCCGAGGATTGCCATCCTCAATTACCGATTTTTAAATATTTTCATTACTACTAACAGTTGGAGAAATTTTGTTCTTCTTAGTTTTTATCAACATATAAATTGTATGAGGTAGCGCAAATATTGTCATGCCACTCCACGGAATCATATATACACCTATTAGGACTATTGTAAAATAAGTAAGAATGAATGATAATGGTATTCTCATTTTCTTTCTTTCAATAGCATCAAGAAGAACTCCAAGTGGAAAGAGGATCAAACCAAAGTACAGACACCAGAATGCCGCAAAAGTCTGGTAATTTAATTGTTTTTCCATAAATCCACCATTTATAGAAAAAAATAAATGGTGTGCAAATCCTTGAAATTGTTTAATATAAACCAGTGGTGTTAATGTAGTATGTATAATGCCAATAGCAATGATGATTTTTCCGTTTGTAATTTTCATCTTAAACCTTATTTATATTTTTACTTTACAAATATGGTAGATAGAACAGGTTATTACAAAAAGATTCAACAAACAGGCTATTTTAGGCAATAAACTGCTCTCAGAAGGTGTTGTCTGTTCTCAATACAATTCAGCTTTTGAGCTTTTAAATTGATTTCACTGGAACTCATTGCAGGGACCATCCCGATGACATATCGGGATACACCATCCAACTTAATAAAAAGAAAAAGGCAAACCTCTTTCAAGATTGCCTTTCCTTGTGTCGGGGTACCTGGACTCGAACCAGGGACCATCCCGATAGTAAATCGGGATACGCTAGCCAACTTAATAAAATAGAAAAAGGCAACCCTCTTTCAAGATTGCCTTTCCTTGTGTCGGGGTACCTGGACTCGAACCAGGGACCATCCCGATGACATATCGGGATACGCTAGCCAACTTAATAAAATAGAAAAAGGCAACCCTCTTTCAAGATTGCCTTTCCTTGTGTCGGGGTACCTGGACTCGAACCAGGGACCATCCCGATAGCAAATCGGGATACGCTAGCCAACTTAATAAAATAG
>DATALJ010000023.1:0-1887 GCA_036261135.1 Bacteroidales bacterium | reverse complement strand
TCCAAATCAACCACATGATGTTATTTTTAACCAAAATGTTATCTTTACAGTAAATACCGTATCCATGGCGGAATTACTTCACGGATAAATGCTTCATAATCGTATTGCTCCTGTTGCTCTTGATGAACATTTGCAGTTGTTTCGTGGAGCAATACTTCGTAAGCCTCACTAATTTCAATAAACTTCTGATGTGCATTGGGCGATTTATTAACGTCCGGATGGTATTTCTTGGCAAGACGCCGGTAGGCCTGCTTAATTTCTTCAATCGAACAGGAAGGTGTTAATTCCAGAATTGTATAGTAGTCCTTCAATTGCAATACGTTGGTAAGTTAAGGTTAAAGATATTCATTTTTTTGAATCACACCACTCCAATCCAAATCAACCACATGATGTTATTTTTAACCAAAATGTTATCTTTACAGTAAATACCGTATCCATGGCGGAATTACCTACGACGATTTATGAAACTGCACTTTCTGATACCAGGCGATATTGATACGCTGGCAAGTTGCTACATTTACGACAAACGATTGATTGAAGGACTCAAAAAGAAAGGTCATGCTGTGGAAGTACACAGGCTGAGTGACGACTTCCCTTTTCCATCAGACGAAAGCATCATTCAATTTACAAAAACAATAAGGCAGATACCGAAAGGCGAAACTGTAATTATTGATAGCCTTGCACTCGGTGTTATTCCTGCTGTGCTAAAAGAGCTTTCGATTACCAATCCTATCATTGGACTAATGCACCTGCCGTTATCGGTCGATCCCAATTACTCCGCTTACCAGCGCACACTCATAACCAAGCCGGAAATGGAGGCTTTGGGATATGTGGGTAAATTTATAGTTTCCAGTCTGTATACACAAGAAACCTTGATCAACCTTGGCATAGATGAAAATAAAATCAACCTTGTAACGCCAGGCATAGATGATGTACCGCAAAAAAAGAATTATCCGGAACGACCATCAAAATTATTAAGCATTGCCAACATGTGCCGCAGTAAGGATCACAGTTTGCTGGTGAGGGCACTCACAGCCCTTAAGGATAAGGATTGGGAGCTTCATTGCTATGGCAACCTGGATTGGGATCGAAACTACCTGGCCGATTTCCAGGCGCTCATCCGGAAAAACAACTTACAAAAGAAGATACTCGTCCATGGCACCATTTCGGGCAAAGAGCTGTCCGATGCTTACCTCGAAGCCGATTTGTTCGTACATCCTTCCGATTTTGAAACATATGGCATGGCCATGGTAGAGGCGCTGGCACATGGTCTTCCTGTGGTCGCCTCAACGGGAGGAGGCATTCAAAAGACCATCCCGTCAAAAATGGCACAGTTTTTTAAGCCCAGTGATGTTTATGGTCTTCAATCCATCCTGGAAGAGCTTTTTGAGAATCCCGTAATTTACAAACGACTGTATACGCAGGCATTAACATACAAACAAACAGCTCAAACGTGGTCGCAGACCATTGAATTGTTTGAGAAAGCGCTCATGTAACTTCAAATTCTCAGTACGTCAACTTAACGGTTTTTTAAATCCGCTTTTTTTTGTGACTTTTGTAGCACACCGCTTGAATGTTTATCTATGAAGAAGTTTGGAAAGCTGCTCATCAGCTTGTTTCTTGTACTTTCGCCACTCGCCGTTTCGGCACAATACCCCACCGACTCTGCCCGAATATCGCTGATAACGCTCACACCTGGAGAAGAAACCTACGCAGCCTTCGGCCATAGCGCCATTCGCGTAAGCGATCCACGCCAGGGTTTTGATTATGTTTACAATTATGGCACGTTCGATTTTGATACACCAAATTTCTACCTGAAGTTTTCGTTTGGCAGGTTGCTATACTGTTTATCCATGAGTAACTATAGCGATTTTGCGGAAGCTTACA
>DATALJ010000015.1:0-7493 GCA_036261135.1 Bacteroidales bacterium | reverse complement strand
TTTTGAGTCCAAGTCCTTCCTGAGCTAAATCTTTATTTGCGCGCGCTGCAAGTGTGGCTTGACGTGCATAGTTCAACGCTTTTTCAGGATCGGCAGGCAGATAAGAGTCGGCTATTTTATTCAGAATAGGGGCCTTTTTATTGGGAGGAGTGTCATTTAGTAAATTGAACAGGCTGTCGTTTTCCGTTCCGGCATTCTGAGAAAATACGGAGGCAACCAGTGCAAATTGAATTAAAAGAGTTATGAGTGGCTTAATCATTCTGGTTAGTTGTTGGATTTACTTGGAGCACTTTGCTTAAGGCCGAGTTTTTATGCCATTTACTCTCGATAACATCTCCGGGTTTCAAATTTTCGGCATTTTTTATTAACAATCCGTTACAAAATGTTAACGAATAGCCTCTTTTAAGAATATGAGCAGGGTCCAATAGGTCTATTTTCCTGGCATCTTGCTCAAGTCTGGTGTGTTCATTTTTTAATTGCGATTTCAGAACCATTTTAAGCTTTCCCGTGCTGGTTGCTAAATGCTTTTTTTGTAATGTAAGAAGGTAGCTTGTTTTAAGTTGAATATCGGACGAAAGTGCTTGCAGCGCCTGACGATTCTTTTTAAGGGAGTCGCGTACTTCGCTTTTGAGATAGGTTTCGATAGTTGTAAGTCGTTGCTTCTCTGAATTGACGGACAGTTTTGAAATAGTAAGCAGTCGATGACTGAAATCGGATAGGTTTTCCTTGAGGTCAAGAAGCTTTCCGGTTACCAGGTCAGTTATCTCTTCAGTTACTTCCTGAAGGTGGGATTCGAAATCGGTTGTTTTTGCAATTATAAATTGAGCAACGGCTGTAGGCGTTTTTAAGCTCGAATGGGCTACTAGGTCTGCAATAGTTTCATCCCTATCGTGTCCAATTCCTGTTAATATTGGGATTGGGAATTGCGTGATATGATAACAAAGCCAGTATGCGTTAAAACAATCAAGATCGGCCTGCGAGCCACCACCGCGAATAATTACAACAACATCGAAGTTGTGAATCTCTTCAAATATCTTGTCCATAGCGTCGATTATGGATTGCTGTGCGCTCTCGCCCTGCATGTATGCATTGAATAGCTTGATACGAAACTTGTAGCCGTAATCGTTGTCGGTTAGCTGATCCACAAAATCGCCATATCCAGCCGCAGTTTCGGACGATATTACAGCTATTCGCTGCGGTACCAGTGGCAATTCCAATTCTTTATTGAGATCGAACACGCCTTCGTTCTGCAAACGGTTGATGATTTCCTGCCGTTTCCGGGTAATATCGCCGACTGTAAAGTTGGGCTCAATGTCTTTCACGTTCAGGCTATAACCATAAACCTCGTGAAATTCAATACTTACATTAAGCATTACTTTTAATCCAATGGAAAAACGTTGACCTGTAACCGATTCGAAATACGGTTTTAGCATGCGGAACGTAAAAGCCCAGATGTTGGCTTTGGCTCGTGCTGTGATTTGTTCCGTTTCCGAGGCCTTTTCAATAAGTTCGAGGTAACAATGTCCGCTCTGGTTAATGTTCATTTCGCAAATTTCCCCGGTAACCCAGAAGGTATCAGGAAATAATTCTTTAATACCCCGTTTAAGGGAGTTATTTAATTCATAGAGCGATATGCTTTTCAGTTCTGTCATTGTTTCAGTACGCGGGTTTGTAATTCGGTTTCTCCCGAAAGTATTCTGATTGAATAGATTCCTTTTGGATGAGGGCTGAGTTCTTCTATTATCAGATCATTTGGAATGTCAGTATAGGTAGTAACCTTGTTCTCGTAGACCATTCTTCCTATTATGTCGAAAATCTGAAGAACTGACGAGGTTTTTGGCATTGCACTAAATTCCAGGGTAAAGGCAGACGAAAAAGGATTGGGATAAGCCGTTAAAACTCCTGTTATGGGAAATATCGCCGGGTTCAGCAGGTACAATGCTTTCTTGAAGTTGGGAATTCCGTATCCATACATGGTATCGGGATTCTGGAATTGAGATGAGGATCTTTTAATCGCGTCAATAATCTGCAAATTAGTAGCGTTGGGCACTGCCTGCCATAAACAAGCTGCAAGGCCCGATATTATTGGTGCAGAAAAAGAAGTGCCATTGGCGGGATTAAATATATTCTTTGACGTTTGCAGCAACGTACCTTTCCCAACAGCTACAACATCAGGTTTTATTCTTCCATCAGCAGTTGGTCCTGTTGAAGAGAAGGAAGCGCGTGCTCCGAACTGGTCAATAGCTCCTACAGTAATGATATTTTCAGCATCAGCAGGAGCTGTAATGTATTTCCAGTAGGAATCACCTTCGTTTCCGGCACTTACAACAACCAGTATTCCTTTGGAAGCAGCTATATTGGCTCCAATTGAGCTTATGGCTGTTTGCCCGTCCATATCCTCATAGGTATAGCTTAGCAATGGGTCGGTAAATTCGCTATATCCTAAGGAAGAGTTAATAATATCAGCTCCGATGCTATCGGCATACTCGGCAGCAACAACCCAATCGAACTCTTCAACAGGATATTCGTATGGTTGGAAGTCGTATATGCTTGAATTCTCAGAATGGACAAGGATGTAATTCGCTTTAGGAGCTGTTCCTACAAATTTCCCTTCGGATATGCCAGCCATTACAGACAAAACATTGGACCCATGCAGATGGCCGTAAAAGGTATTACCTGTATGGTCGGCAAAATCGCAGGTTGCAATAACCCTTTGCTCAAACCATAGATTTTGCAGCGATGTAAAATCTCTTACATCCTGAAAGCCTCCGTCGAGTATTGCAATGGTAATTCCTTGTCCCTGGAACCCTTTTTGGTGCAGGTATTCGCCATGATGCATTGCGATCTGTCCGGTTGAAAGTCCGTAATCCATTCTTTCACTTTTCAGACGTGATTCAATGATGTCGGGTTCTTTCGGTGTTCTTTTTGTGTTTCCCATGCTTAATGTTGTATGGGCATAGTAAGGTTGCACAAAGGATATGCCCTTTAGCTTTCGGAACAATGTTGTATCAGAAATCTTTACCGATACAGCATTCAGCCACTTGGATACGTTAATAATATTGAATCCGGTACTCTTTAAGCTGTCAATATACCGCAGAGTGACCGGTAAATCCGATTCTTCAAGGTTTATGTTTTGTTTACTGCGTCTATCTATGGCTCTTGTACTTAAGAATTCATGAGGCCGGTTTATATCGTAAGCATTATTCTCTTTGTTGGCGAAGCGAATAAGATAAATATCCGGAGCAACTCTTTGTTGTGCAGCGGTTTCATATACAGCAATAATTATCAGGCAAAGTGCAATTCCTGATTTTAAAAAAAGAAGTTTTTTAATTGCTGTCAGGCCCATCTACCTTCTGGGATTCATAAAGTTGGTTTCGTCAGGCTCAGGTATTTTGCCTTTTTTGAGTTCAAGCGCCTTTAATACCTCACTTTGTTTTTCCATCAGTTCTTTTTCGTTTGCAGCAACACCGTTTTTGTACTCAATGGTTGTTTCGATGTTACCGTTGGGAAGGAATTGAACCCACTTACCCTCCATTTTATCGTTTTCGTACTTACCATTCCATTCCGGTTTACCATCGAAATAATTGAAAATAAAGGCGCCTGTGCGTTTGTCCTGCGAAAAAGCTGTATACATCATCATTGTACCATTGTCGTAGTATTTCTTCCAGGCTCCTTCTTTTATGCCGTTGTTCCAGTTTACTTCTTCGGCAAGCTTTCCGTTTTCGTAGTAAGAAAGCACCTTACCATGGAGCTTGCCAAGCTTATAGCTTTCAACCCTGGTAAGTTTCTTGGTGTAGAAACTGTAATACTTCCAAACACTGTCTTTCTGTGAATTGATATAAATGCCTTCGGCGCCAAGTGGTCCAGCCTGATAAAATAATTGAGCATAAGCTTTTACGCCTATTGCGTCAAATTTCATAATAGCTTTAATGGTGCCATCCTCAAAATACCTGCGCATTTCGCCAACAGGTTTGTTGTTTTTGAAAAAGGCGGTGTATTTGATAGTTCCATTATCATACTTAACCTTCCAAAAGCCTTGTTTTAAGCCTTGTTTATCAGTTTGGTTAAATACGGTATCCTTGCCCGGCGCTTGAGCATAGGTAAGTGTTGAAATTCCTAGAAAAACAGCAATTAAAATGTATATGGATTTATGCATCGGTTTTAATTTTTCTCAAATTTAGTAAAAGGATGATGAAATTGTTCCTTAATATAAACGGATGAAAATAAAAAAGCTGTATCTGGATGAGATACAGCTTTAAAATATTTTTGAAGATAAATGTTATGGTTTTAAAGGATCGCCCATTGCGGAATTTTCTTTATCCCTTGCATCGAGTTTAAAAACCATGAATTTAGGATTTTCCTTAGTATAAGGAGTCCACTTAGCACCACTTTTTCCGTTAGGATCGCCATATTTAGCAAAGTTGGACCAAGCTGTCAGCATTACTTCGGAAAGTTCCCAATCGCCTGCTGCCCAAGGTCTCCAGCAATGCTTGAGCGACTTGAATACGAACCAGAGGTCGGAAGAGTGGAATGCTCCCTTAAGTACGTTTTCTCTGCCATCGGTCGGAAGAGGACGAGCAAACTCATACGCATAAGCTTTGCTGCCAATTTTTTCGCGGTTGAGGCAGAATTCAGCGATACCAGGTGCCATGTTGCCCATGTCATTCAGGGTGTAGCCAATCATATAAGGTACATTGGCGAGGCTATTATCAATAGCTGCATCATCAAAGCTCTTGAGAGAAACATAACCGTCGACGATAGGTGCAGCGGTCATACGGGTTCTGTTTCCGGTTACTGCAGTGTACAGACTTGCAACAGTATAAATGGTTTCAGTAGAGGCGGCACGCATCTTTTCAAGACTTGTAAGACCTGCCCAGTCCATGATTTCCTTTGTTTGAAGCTCAGATTGTTCAAGAGTCATAGGAGGACCGAATCCGCGCATTCCGGATGGTGCACCTGGAGCAGCATTTGCAGCTGAGGGAGGAGGCGTAGTCGTTAAACCACCACCACTCATGATGATTGCTCTTTTGAACAAACCTTTTGCAAGTGGAGATTCGCAGAGTGTTTTTACACTACCGGCGCCAGCACTCTGACCGAAAATGGTTACATTATCCGGATCGCCGCCAAACTGTGCAATGTTCTTCTTAATCCATTTGAGCGATTCAATCTGGTCAAGTATTCCATAGTTGCCCGAAACCTTATTAGGACTTTCCTGCGAAAGCTCAGGATGTGTAAGAAATCCGAAAACACCCAAACGATAGTTGATCGAAACAAGCACAACGTCTTTGTTTGCCCATTCTTGTCCGTCAAATTCGGGTTCCGATCCCCATCCTTCTCTGTATCCGCCTCCATGAATCCAAAGGGCAACAGGGAGTTTCTGGATGGTTTTGCCCGGAGCTTTTGTCCATACGTTTAAGTAAAGGCAGTCCTCGCTGTAAGGAGATTCATCACCATAGCCCCATTCTGTGGTATAGCCACCGGGATAATGCACAGCCTGATAACCTGGATGACCGAATTTATCGGCAAGTTTTACACCCTTCCAGGGAACGACGGGCTGGGGGGCCTTCCATCGTAGGTTTTTAATTGGAGGCGCTGCATACGGGATACCACGGAACACATACACCCCTTTAATATCGGCATTTACGCCTTGAACCTGACCGCCTTCAATAGTCAGCACCGGTTCTCCTGCCTGGCAATTGAATGAGGCAAGTGCAAATAATAATAAATAAAATAATTTTTTCATTGGTTTATTTAAATAAGTTTCTGAGATCAACAAATGTAAGTAAACAAAATCAGAAAACAGAGGGGAGCATGCCTTCAATTATATAAAAAGGAAAAGGAATTCAAAAAAAATGGGTGCGATCTATTGATCTACACCCATTTATTATCGCTGCTTTTTACTTACTTTACTTCTTCAAAGTCAACATCTGTAACCTCTTCGTCTTTTTTACCACTTGAAGAACCTGCATTACCGCCTTGTGGCTGGCCGTTATCTCCCGGAGCGTCTTGTGCGCCCTGAGCGCTAGCTTTGTACATTTCCTCAGAAGCTTTGTGGAATACTTCGTTCAATTCTTTGGTATATTGATCGATCTTATCCATATCCTGGTTCTTGTGCGCTTCTTTCAGATTGCTTAATGCAGCTTCAATAGGTCCTTTCTTGTCGGCAGGAAGTTTGTCGCCGAATTCCTTCAACTGTTTTTCAGTTTGGAAGATCAAGCTGTCAGCATGGTTCAGTTTGTCTGTTCTTTCTTTGAATAATCTGTCAGACTCAGCATTGGCAGAAGCTTCTTTCTTCATGCGTTCAATATCAGCATCGGTTAAGCCAGATGAAGCCTCAATACGGATACTTTGCGATTTGCCTGTACCTTTGTCTTTAGCCGATACATGCAGAATACCATTGGCATCGATATCGAATGTTACTTCAATTTGAGGTACGCCGCGAGGTGCGGGTGGTATACCATCGAGGTGGAAACGTCCGATGGTCTTGTTTCCGCTAGCCATAGGTCTTTCACCTTGTAAAATATGAATTTCTACCGAAGGCTGGCTATCTGCAGCTGTGGTGAAAGTCTCGGTTTTCTTGGTTGGGATGGTAGTGTTCGACTCGATTAACCTTGTCATTACACCGCCCATGGTTTCGATACCTAATGAAAGTGGTGTTACGTCGAGCAAAAGTACATCTTTCACTTCGCCAGTTAACACTCCACCTTGTATTGAAGCACCTACAGCAACTACTTCATCGGGGTTTACACCTTTATTGGGTGTTTTGCCGAAGAATTTTTCTACAATCTGCTGTATGGCAGGTATACGGGTTGAACCACCAACCAAAATTACTTCGTCAACTTCCGAAGCAGACAATCCTGCATCTTTCAACGCCAAACGACATGGTTCGGTAGTTCTTTGAATCAATGTGTCTGCCAGTTTTTCGAATTGTGCGCGGCTCAAGGTTTTTACCAAGTGCTTTGGAATTCCGTTAACCGGCATGATATATGGCAGATTGATCTCGGTTGATGTGGTGCTCGATAATTCGATCTTGGCTTTTTCAGCAGCTTCTTTTAACCGTTGAAGGGCCATTGGGTCTTTACGAAGGTCAATGCCTTCTTCGCGATTGAATTCTTCTGCCAACCAGTCAATAATAACCTGGTCGAAGTCGTCGCCACCGAGGTGGGTATCGCCATTGGTCGATTTTACTTCGAAAACGCCATCACCTAATTCGAGGATAGAGATATCGAAAGTACCACCACCAAGGTCGAACACAGCGATCTTGAGATCCTTGTGTTTTTTATCCATACCATAAGCTAAAGCGGCTGCAGTAGGTTCGTTGATAATTCGGCGTACATTCAAACCTGCAATTTCGCCGGCTTCTTTGGTTGCCTGACGTTGCGAGTCGCTAAAATAAGCTGGTACAGTAATTACGGCAATGGTACTGCAGAAGATGAAAAAAACTGCCGAAGATTATCTTGGACAAGAAGTTACCGAGTCCGTAATTACTGTAC
>DATALJ010000008.1:0-3308 GCA_036261135.1 Bacteroidales bacterium | reverse complement strand
ACATCGTTGTTTCTCAGGAATTCTTGGAACCGATCCACTTTCAATCGACCGCGCAGAAGATCGTCACAAGTTCTCGACCATGTGCGACAACCTGAAGATCGACCAGCCCCGTTGGAAAGAATTAAGCAGTATCGAAGATATCTTCACCTTTACCGAACATGTCGGATTCCCGGTGCTAATCCGTCCATCGTACGTTCTCTCAGGTGCAGCCATGAACGTGGTTTCAAATAAGGATGAATTGGTCCACTTCCTTCAGTTAGCTGCCAATGTATCGAAGAAATATCCTGTAGTAGTTTCTGAGTTCATCGAAAACGCCAAGGAAATTGAAATCGATGCCGTAGCTTGCAAAGGCGAGATCATGGCCTATGCCATATCCGAGCACATTGAGTTTGCCGGGGTACACAGTGGCGACGCTACCATGGTATTCCCACCGCAAAAAATCTACTTCGAAACGGTTCGTCGTATCAAACGCATAACCAAGAAGATTGCCAAAGAACTGAATATATCTGGTCCCTTCAACATGCAGTTCCTTGCAAAGGAAAACGATATTAAGGTTATCGAATGTAACCTCCGTGCATCGCGCTCTATGCCTTTTGTTTCGAAGGTTCTGAAGGTTAACCTCATCGACCTGGCTACGAAAATCATGCTCGATATTCCGGTTCAGCCCATCGATAAATCGATTTTCGACCTGGATTATATCGGTATCAAGGCGCCTCAGTTCTCGTTCCAACGCTTGCTCAAGGCCGACCCCGTTCTTGGTGTTGAAATGGCATCAACCGGCGAAGTTGGCTGTATTGGCGAAGATTACCACGAAGCATTACTAAAATCCATGCTTTCTGTAGGTTATTCGATACCTAAAAAGAATATCTTCCTTTCAACCGGTCCGGTACGCGATAAGGTTGAACTGCTCAATAGCTGCCGATTACTCGTGGAAAAGGGATATAATCTTTATGCAACCAAAGGTTCTGCAGAATTCCTGAGAAACAACGATGTTGAATGTACCGTTCTCCATTGGCCGGACGAAGATAAAGAGCCCAATTCGCTCGACTTCATTCGCCAGAAGAAGATTGACCTGGTTATCAACATTCCAAAAAACCTGTCGAAAACCGAGCTGAACAACGATTATACCATCCGCCGCAGCGCTGTAGATTATAACATACCGCTTATTACCAATGCCCGTCTTGCCAGTGCTTTCTTAACTGCCATTTGCAAGCGCTCTATGGACGATATCAAAATCGTAAGCTGGGACGAATATTGATCATTAGAAGATCCGATATAATAAAACCCTTTTCTGATCTCAGGAAAGGGTTTTTTATTTCAAATAGAACCTTAACTGGACGTTATGCGTAAAACCATGCACCCGAACAATTATTTATCCCATGCTAAATTATCTAACTAACTATCAGCGCCATAAAACATTCAAGTTGAATTGGCATAATATTTGACTAAACATAAGAAAAACACTACAGCCATGAAAAAGTTTGGTTTTATCATATTAGGAATATTAGGATTAGTGCTTATACTCACAAGTTGTGACGTAAGACGTCCAAGGGCAGATTTCGAACCCACAAAATACGTTGTTGAACCTTACGAAGAAATTGTATTTCAAAATTATTCTTCGTACGCCGATATATACGATTGGGACTTCGGCGATGGTTATTACTCTTCCGTAGAAGAACCGGCTCATTATTTTACACGACCAGGCAAATATACCGTACAGTTAACAGCTGTAAACGGCGATTACGAAGATGTTTGCTATGTTGATATTGAGGTTGTAGGCGCAACGCTTGATGTGCAGGTGTTAGAATATTACGATGAGTACGCAATATCCGGCGCCAAGGTAATTCTTTATCGCACTTATGCTGACTGGTTAGACCAAAGAAATCCGTTGATAGAAGCATTCACAAATGCAAATGGTATAGCTATAATTGATTATCTTGATCCTGGTTACTACTATATGGATATTTGGGAAAGAAATCATAATAACGAACAGCTTGGAATTAGAGATCCAGCGAATGTAAGAACACTGGCTCTGGTTATGGGAAGAGTAACCCAAATGACTACCTACGTAGATTATGTACCCTCCTCAAGCTCATTGAAGAGCCGTCCGGTTGAACGACAGAAGAATCCAAACTATGAACCTAAACTTATACGTATTCCCCACGAAAGAAAATAGATAATAAAACTGCACAAAAGCCCTGTTTGGATATTCAGACAGGGCTTTTATTTTTAAAGCCTCCTTATTCTTTTATCTTTGCTTATACATAAAACCCCTACATGTATGGAGAATAAATTTCTTGAATTAGCCCAAAAGATTCAATCTATTGCACAAATTGGACTGACCTATGTAAATAGTCCTTACGATGAAGAACGCTACGCAGAACTCAGGAAAATAAGTTTTGAAATGATGTCGTTGCTCAGTAATACCCCCGTCGAAAAAATTCACGACCTGTTTGAACACGAAAAAGGATACCAAACCCCAAAAGTAGATGTTCGCGGAATCATATTCAGAGGCGATAAAATGCTGCTGGTTCAGGAAAAATCAGATAATCGCTGGACGCCACCTGGAGGATGGGCTGAAATCGGCCTCACACCTTACGAGAATGTATGCAAAGAAATCCGGGAAGAAGCAGGGCTTGAAACCAAAGCTATCCGCTTATTGGCTGCACTTGATAAAAAATGCTACGCACACCCTCCTACTCCATGGTATTCCTATAAACTCTTTATTCTTTGCGAAGAAACAGGCGGTAAACTCGAGGCTGGCATGGAAACACTCAATGCCCAATTCTTCGGAATAAACGAATTGCCCGAACTCTCGATTGATAGAATTACCAACGAGCAGATAGAATTGATGTTCGAGTACAGGAATAAGCCCGCGAAATTTTTTAATAAATACATTATAATAAACTCCTTTAAAATAAATAAAAGCAATGAAAGACGCTATTGCAATTTTGTGTGCAGGGGGACCGGCACCGGGCATCAATACAGTAATCAGCTCTGTAACAAAAATCTTTTTGAATTATGGGTATACTGTAATAGGTATTCATGGTGGATACAAAAGCTTATTAGCTGATGAGCCCGATTTTGAATATCTGGATTTCGAATATGCCGATAAAATTTTCAGCCACGGTGGTTCTGCACTTCGCATGAGCCGTCACAAACCAAAAGACGATGAGTTCAAAACTACATTCTTCGAAAAGAACAATGTAAAGCTTTTGGTTACCATTGGAGGTGATGATACTGCTTCTACGGCCAACAGATTATCGAAATTTCTTTCTGATAAAAAATTGAAAGTATCGAATATCCAC
>DATALJ010000242.1:0-5099 GCA_036261135.1 Bacteroidales bacterium | reverse complement strand
AAGCATTTCGCAAGCTGACGCAGCTGGTATGGTTTTGTCGGCCTCTATAGTAACAGTTCGGCTATTGTAGCGGTAAAGCCCATTAGATGTACCCACCAGCACTGCCCCTTGGCTTTCGGCAAAGCTGCTAACATTGATATGCTTATTGGACGTGGGTTTAAAAAAGGGAAGGCCTAAGTTGCGAAATTTGAATCGGTCGGGATGATAGTACAGAAGCCCTCTGTTTACGGTACCTACCCAAAGCCCGCCGGTATTGTCGTTATACTGGGTGCTTATTTCCGACTCGTACGCTTTGCCGTCGACCAGTTGTAGTGGGGAAATCAGGAGTTTATTTTTCAGCGTAGGGTCTATAACCCAAAGGCCTGTATGCGAGCTTATCCAGCAATTGCCTGTATGGTCAACAGTTAAGGTATTGAGCCAGTAGTCAGTTTCCATAACCTTTTCCAACTGTCTGTTGATGATATTGAAACGTGTGAGTATACCCCTGTTTCCGCCATTGCGCGCCTGGTACAGGTATTGACGAAAGGGCACTACCATCAATGTTCCGTTGTAGGTGTTATTTTTCCCTTCGAAAGATTTTTCGCGATACAGTTCTTTCTTCGCATTGAAATCGAAGCAAACCATAAGCCCTGACTTGTAAAAAAGAAACATGAGCTGCTCGTGAACAGCTATATCGTAGAGCTCGTCGGGCGTATTGCTTACTTCCGCAACGTTCCTGAGGAAGAGGGTTGCTTTCCTATCTGTGCTGTTCCTGAAATAGAGCGCATTTTTGGCAGTAACGTACCAAAAATTATTCTCCGTATCGGCGAATAAATTGACAACCGGTTCTTTAATTCCCAGCAATACAAAAACACTGTCGATACCGGGATTGAACAGCTCCGTGCGGATATCGAACAGCATGAGCTTGAACCGGTTTTTGAGCCACAAACGGTTTTCGTTATCAACGTAGGCCCGGTGGTAACCCGAATATTTCGGGAGCGAATACGCGCGTTGCTCGTCGTAA
The DNA here is from genome assembly GCA_036261135.1 of Bacteroidales bacterium. Lineage (GTDB taxonomy): Bacteria > Bacteroidota > Bacteroidia > Bacteroidales > JAAUTT01 > JAAUTT01. The sequence continues at coordinate 4,096 of DATALJ010000242.1, read as the reverse complement.
TGCATGTAACGGAAGGCCGCACCATCGTATATGTTTACCAAGCCTTCGGTAACAACAATCATTCGTCTGTCAGGCAATTGGCAGAGTGTACGCACCCTGTTGTCTGAGAGCCCGTTGATACTGCTGATGGATGAAAATACGTAATGCTCCTGAGCCTGAATATGGGCACTCAGGAGTAGAGAAATAAAAAGGATAATGATCTTCAATCGGTAAACCATAGAGCAAAAATAGGAAAAAAGAGATGGGTTGGTAAATCTGTTTGGTTACCGGCCTCTTCAGGTTCTTTTTCCATGTTTGCTTCAATGATACCGGTTATCTGAATGTTTTTGACTTTTCATTAAAATTAAAGAAGGCAATCTTTTCTTTTAATTTAACTGCAAGATCAGATAATTCCTCGGAATTTTTAGCCAATCTATCGCTCGATGCAGCATTCATCTGTGTTACAGAATTGAGTTGAACAATTGCCGTATTGATCTGATTTACACCGTTACTCTGTTCGACGCTTGAGGCTGCAATATCCTGTACCATAGCCAAAGTTGCTTCGATATCGGGAATAGTAGTGTTCATAGCTTTTCCAACCTCTTCTGAAATATTAAGGCCTGTGTTAGCAAGAGATACGATCTCATCGGCCGCTACTTTGCTTCTTTCTGCCAGCTTTCGTACTTCGGCTGCTACTACGGCAAAGCCTCTGCCTTGCTCGCCTGCCCTTGCTGCTTCTACAGCGGCATTTAAAGCCAATATGTTTGTCTGGAATGCGATGTCGTTTATAATTGTGATTTTATCGGATATAATTTTATTGCTTGTTATGGCCTTAGCCGTTTTTTCAGCCGATAGCTTAATTTGGGCATTCGCCTTTTCCGATATGCCATTGGTTTTTTGGGCATTTTCAGTATTCATTTGAATATTCGCCGTAATTTGCTCCATGGTCGAAGATAGCTCTTCCACAGAACTTGCCTGCTCGTTCGCGCCCTGCGACAACTGCTCCGACGATTCACTAAGGTCCTGACTTGCATTCACAATATTATTCACATTTGCGTTTATTTCCGTCAGGATTTCTTTTAAGTTAACACTCAATTGGAGCAAGGAATTGTTTAATACTCCAAGCTCGTTAGTTTGGCTACTTTTTTCAACTTCAATGTCGAGATGTCCTTCCGAAAGAAGCCGAACCTGATCTATTGCTTTGTCCAGCGGCTTGCGAAGAATAATATTGATGTAATAAAACAAGGAAAAACCGACTGCAAATTTTAGTGGTGTAAAGAAAATAGTGCTGCTTTGGCCAAATTTTAATTGCAGGAATGTACAGTAACTCATGAAAATGGAAAATATTACTGTGAGTATTCCGAATTTAAACATAATTGATTTCTTGAAAATCAACTTTAATAGCAGGTATGCAAATGGTATACTTGCAAGTGCTATAATTGCCTGAATTAAATATTCGTTCATCGTTGTTATTTTTTGTAAAGTTATGGTCGTTAATGACATAAAACCCCAGCCGCAATAACGGATTTGATCTAACAAGGGATGGAAAAACACTGTTAATAAGAATGGAAATGACCACCCTTTGGGATGGGGAATTAAAAGTCAAAGGCTGAGGCCTTTGTAATTACCTTATTTTGCCTCAGCCTTATACGATTTTATACCCAAATATTAATACATTTCAAATTCTTTATCCGTGTTATCTGCTTCTGCTTTTTTTAGCTTTTTAGAAGGACTGGCAGTTTGCCTATCTGCCGATGCCATTTCTTTATGCTGAAATTTGTTTGTATGAAAGTTTTTGGCTGTTGTTCCCGTATTAAAGAACGAAATGGCTTCCTGCAATGATTCGGCCTGGCTAGCCAGTTCTTCGGATGTAGAACTCATTTCTTCGGCTGCTGCCGAGTTTTGTTGTGTTACCTGCGAAAGTTGTTCAATAGCTTTCGAAATTTGTGTTGCACCAGCATTCTGTTCAGTACTGGCTGCTGCAATTTCCTGCACAAGAGTTGCAGTGCGCTGTATCTCGGGTGTTAATCTCATCATTAATTCTCCGCCTTCTTCGGTTAATTTAAGACTGGTAGCCGACAGGGTATTGATTTCAATGGCTGCTTTTTGGCTGGTTTCGGCTAATTTACGTACTTCGGCAGCAACTACTGCAAAGCCTTTGCCGTGTTCGCCGGCACGTGCAGCCTCAATAGCTGCGTTAATAGCAAGAATGTCTGTTTTTTCGGCAATAGCGTTAATGATTTTTATTTTATCGACAATTGATTTTATAGCTTCCAGACTTTTTATGGCCGCATTGGTTACATCCACAATTCCCTGCGATGCTGAAACTGCAATTTTCTCGGTTTGAATGGCATTATCGGTGTTTTGCTGAATGGTTGAGCCCATTTCTTCTATCGATGAAGAAACTTCTTCGGCTGCCGATGCCTGTTCGTTGGCTCCCTGTGCTATTTGAACAGCTGTACTGCTTAATTGGCCGCTACCCGACGACACATTTTGAGCCGATTCCATAATTTGTACCACAATTTCGTTCAAGCGAAGCACCATTTCGTTTAAAGCGCCCATCATTTCGTCTTCCTCCGAACGTTTGACTAACTTAACAGTTAAATCGCCATTGGAAACCAGTTTCGCTTTTTCAGTTATCTGGTTTAACGCGTCTTTCATCTTTACAAACGAAAGCGAAAGGCTCCCAATTTCGTCGTTGGTATTTACCGTTAAATCAATATTCATATTGCCTTTTGCGATGTTTTGGGCGGCAATGTCCATCTTTTTTACTCCACTGGCAATGCTGTTTGCGATATAAATACCAATAGCCAAACATAAAATACAGGTAATGATAATTGAAAGGAAAGTAAGCAGAATTGCATTATTGTAGGTTTTTTCAACTGCAACAGATGCATTATTTGCTTCATTTTCATTTAAAGCTTTGAGCTGATCGAGGAATTCATCCCATGCATAGAATACTGTTCTCGACTCGTTATTCATGATAAGTCTTGCACTGTCTAACTTATTGCGGTTTGATAAATCGATGATTTTATTATGCAAACTCATATATTCCTGAAAGTGCGCTTTTGAACTATCCAACAGTGCTTTTTCATTTTCGTCAGAAACCAGGGTCTTCTCATAAATGGACGCATGATTCTTAAAGGAAGACACAATTTTTTGAAGCTCATCTTCTGCTTTTTCTTTTTCGATAGCCGTTTGAGCCATAAGGTGTCTGTATTCCTTATTTCTTATTTGTTCTTTATCAAGAGCCATCCCGTTTACACGAGATATCGAAGGTAGTTTATTGTCAACTATGTCTTTTGTTTTGGTGTTTACTGAATTGATTTGATAAACACTGAAAATTCCAACAAAGATTAAAGCGAATATCCCTAACCCAAATCCTAACAGGATTTTTACTCTAATTTTTAAATTTTTCATGATTGTATGATTTATTTTTTAATTATTAATTACTTCTGTATCGGAAGGCGAGAACACAGCTTCTGTGTCGAGAATGAGAATAAAGTTTTCGTCTCGCCGGATAACTCCACGGATGAAATGTGTATCGTACTTTAATCCGATTTCAGGAATGGGTTTAATTTCATCCTGGCTTATTTCAATTACATCTTTTACTCCATCGGCAGTTGCTGCAATAGAAAAGTGGTTTTCGGCCGATTCCATCTCAAATACAATGAGAATGCTGTTTACATGTGCTTCGGAATCGAATAGGTTGAATCTTTGCCGTGTGTCAACCACGGGTAAGATATTGCCTCTGAAATTGATGATTCCTAAAATGTGTTCCGGCGCCCGTGGTACCGGGGTAATTTGTTGCCGTTCCAATACTTCGAGGACATTTGCCACCCCAACGGCAAAAAATTCCTGTCCCAATTTGAAAGTCAAATACGTTTCTTTCTCCATATTTCTAAGTATTAATGTGTATTAATTCGTTGCTGTTTCGTACCAAAGTTTATCGGTATCAATTAAGAGGGCAATACTTCCATCGCCCAGCAGGCTTGCTCCGGAAAGGAAGGGTACATTGGAGAAGGTTTTACCCAGTGGTTTAACAACAGCCTGGTATTCGCCAATGATGGTATCGGTGATTATGGCGTATCGTTTGTTTTGCTTCTTTACGATTACC
>DATALJ010000239.1:0-26220 GCA_036261135.1 Bacteroidales bacterium | reverse complement strand
AGTAATGGACACCAACAAAGCCATCAAACAATTTGCCTATAAAACTATAATTACGGAGGAATCCAAATGAGAGAAGGCCTTACACATAAGATCAACTCCTACCTGACATTTAAACTGGGCGAGGAAACTTTTGGTGCCAATGTTGCCAAAGTGCTTAATATTTTAGAAATGACTAAAATAACAAAAGTACCTAAATCACCTCCATACATGAAAGGAGTTATTAATTTAAGAGGAGCCGTACTTCCCTTAATAGATACCCGCATTAAATTCGATATGCCCGAAACAGAATATACACCTAACACTTGTATTCTCGTTCTCGACATCGATTTGAACGGCGAGCCTGTTCATGTAGGCGCATTGGTTGATTCGGTGCAGGAAGTAATAGAAATTGACGACGCACAAATTCAACCTCCACCCAGTATTGGAAGCAAATACAGAAGCGAATTCATAGAAGGAATGGCAAAAATTAATGAAGAATTTATTATGCTTCTCAATATGGATCTGATATTTTCTACGAGTGAGCTCTCATTACTCAAAGATTCGTATACAACTGAAAATCAAAACGAAGAAGAAGAGTAAAATTAAAAAATATTCATAATTATCCCAACGACACATCCATACCCGTTGGGATTTTTTATTCAATTAAATAACGTTTAAAGAGACTCTAAACTAACCAGAAACTACAAACTGTTTCTGATCTTTTACGTAAAAGCGATGAAAAACGAGATGGGGGACATGACTACTGGGTCTAACAATGTTAATTTAAGCGATATTTATAAAGCTGTAATGAGCGCTGATGATTTTAAGAAACTCAGCACTTTTATTTATCGCGAATACGGTATTAAAATGCCCGAAGTAAAAAAAACAATGCTGCAAAGCCGGCTGCATAAAAGACTTCGGGAACTGGGAATGACCAGTTATAAAGACTATGTGGACTATCTTTTCAGTAAGGAAGGTCAGAATTCGGAAATCATCCACATGATCGATATGGTAAGCACCAACAAAACTGATTTTTTCAGAGAACCTGTGCATTTCGATTTTTTGCATTCCAATGTTTTACCCGAGCTTTTATTTTCCGATAAACCCAACCGATTTATAAAAATATGGAGCGCAGGATGTTCCAGCGGCGAAGAGCCTTACACCATTGCCATGTCGCTGAGCGAGTTTGCTATTTCCAATCCGGGATGCGTTTTTGATTACAACATATTTGCCACCGACATCTCTACCCGGATGCTCAAAACTGCTGCCGAAGCTATTTATAAGGAAGCACGGGTTGACATGCTACCGCTAAATCTCAAAAAAAGATATTTGCTTAGAAGTAAAGACAGAACGGCGCCTACCGTGCGGATTGTTCCCGAGCTAAGAAGTAAAGTATCTTTTCAGCGGTTAAATTTCATGGATCCGCATTATAGCACAGCCGACAATTTCGACATTGTATTTTGCCGCAACGTATTGATTTATTTCGACAGAGATACACAGGAAAAGGTCATCAACAGGCTTTGCACCAAGCTAAAAGCTGGAGGAATATTCTTCCTGGGACATTCCGAGTCGATCACTAATTTTAATGTTCCCTTAAAACAAATTAAACCAACAATATTCCGAAAGATATAGAGCAAAATCGTTTGAAAACATCCGATTTTTTTTTAAATTCATCTATTCAAGGAGTTGATAAACCGAACACCATTTACCCATATAAAACTTTAAAAACGAATAATTCAACAATATGAGCAAATTTACCGATGAGGAATTAATTGACGAACTGCGAAACCGTTTTCGCATGAATCGGGAAGCCCTCGAAGAACTTCAGGAATTGAACAGAGAGTTACGCATTGTGAACAAAAAACTCGAAGAATCCGAATCTCTGAAGAGCCATTTTATTTCAAATATTACCAACGAAATTATCAATCCGTTCACATCCATCCTGGGGCTGGCCAAGCATATCCTTTCTGTAAAAAAGGAAGATTGGAAAACCGTAATATCAATGGTTGCACTCATCCATTCGGAAGCTTTCAATCTCGATTTTCAATTGAAAAATATATTTGTTGCTGCCAAGTTCGAAGCAGGCGAAATAAATCCCGAAATCCTTAATGTTGACATTAAAACCATAGTCGAGAATGTACTGGAAGCATTTAAGTTCGAAGCCAAAAAGAAGAATATTGCGCTGAACTTCGATTTTTCCATTACACCCAAAGAAGGCGAGATATTTTATTTCAAAACCGATCCGGAAAAGCTGAAACTGATCCTCTCCAATCTGCTAAGCAACGCCATTAAGTTTAGTTTCGAAAATCAGCATATCGACATTATTGCAAGATTAGAAGAAACGAATCTGAAGATTTCGGTAGAAGACTTTGGAACAGGTATTTCAGAAGATAATCAGAAAAAAATATTCGACCGCTTTAAAAGGCTTGATACCGGTATTAACTCATTAAACAGAGGACATGGTTTAGGATTGTCCATAAACAAGGCCATTCTTGACTTACTAAAGGGAACCATCGATATCCGCAGCGAAATTGGTAAAGGCAGTACCTTTACGGTTTCGATACCCGAAGCGCAATCCGAAACTGCTGGGTTTTCATCCGATGGAAATGATTATTTATTTGAAGAAGAAGAAATCTTTTAAGCTGGTTTAATGGAGAATTTGCCAATTCACTTTTTATATCCTGCTGAACTATACGTCAGCAAAACGCCCTACCAGATCAATACCATTCTGGGATCGTGTGTGGCAGTTTGCTTGTTCGATCCGGTAACCAACATAGGCGGGATGAACCACTATATGCTGCCTTACTGGAATGGACAGGGGTTAGCATCACCGAAATATGGAAATATAGCTATAGAAAAACTTGTAGATAAATTGATCTCCCTTGGTTGCAATAAAAACAACCTGAAAGCCAAAATTTTCGGCGGTGGAGAGGTTATCGAAACCCAGGTAGTTCAATTTCATATTGGTCTTCGAAATATTGAGGTCGCCAAGCAAATACTTGAAGAGAAGAAAATTCCTATTATCAGCTCCAGCGTTGGAGGTAAACTGGGCCGGAAAATAGAATTTCTTACTTCAACAGGCGAAGTACGCCAAAAATATGTTCAAAAAACACTTTAACACAGTCATCTGGAATTGATGAACAAAACTGAGGCTATGACTAAAAAAATAAGGGTTTTGATTGTTGATGATTCTGCGGTAGTACGTCAGACCCTGCAATCTATTTTAAATACCGATTCTGAAATAGAAGTCATGGGTACAGCGTCGGATCCCTTTTTTGCAGCGAAAAAGATTCAACAGGAAATTCCTGACGTAATTACCCTGGATGTTGAAATGCCACGAATGGATGGTCTGACCTTCCTGAAAAAAATTATGTCGCAGCATCCCATACCGGTAGTAATTATATCAAGCTTAACGGCCAAAGGTACGGAAACAGCCATGAAGGCGCTGGAATATGGAGCTGTTGAAGTTATTGCCAAGCCTCAAATGGATACCAAGCGATTCATTGAAGAATCGAAGATTCGGTTGTGCGATGCGGTAAAAGCCGCAGCTCAAGCCAAGATTAAGAGAAAAGCCATACAACAACAAGAATTTGTAGTACAACCCAAATATTCGGCCGACGCCATCCTTCCGAAAATGGCTCCTTCCGATGCCAGTATGCTCAAAACAACCGAACTGGTAGTTGCTGTAGGTGCATCAACAGGAGGAACCGACGCATTAAGGATATTCCTCGAAGCCATGCCTCTGGATTCGCCCGGAATTGTAATTGTACAGCACATGCCCGAAAACTTTACAAAGTCGTTTGCCAACCGGCTAAACGAACTTTGTGCCATTACCGTTAAAGAAGCAGAAAATGGCGATTCTGTGATCCGCGGCCGCGCACTTATCGCTCCCGGCAATCACCATATGCTGCTTAAACGCAGTGGAGCCCGGTATTATGTAGAAATTAAAGACGGTCCGCTGGTAAACAGGCATCGCCCTTCGGTTGACGTACTCTTCCGCTCTACAGCCCGCTACGCAGGTAAAAATGCCATAGGTATAATTATGACCGGCATGGGCGACGATGGCGCCAGAGGTTTACTCGAAATGAAAGAAGCAGGAGCACGCAATATAGCCCAGGACGAAAAATCGTGTGTTGTTTTTGGTATGCCCAACGAGGCCATCAAGCTGAATGCAGTTGAAAAGATACTGCCCTTAGATCAGATTGCCGGAATTACCACCAATTGGGCAAAATCATTTTCGAGCATTTAATTGCCGAAAGATAAACCTCATGAATAAAAAAACCCGTAAACCCAACTATATTTTCGAAGAGATTTATATTTTTTATAAAATTATAGTAAATTGGCATTTACTATTCCAAATCTCATTGAACGCTTGAATTTATGAACGGAAATAGCACAGAGAACCACACCAAACACCTGACAACAATCGGATTACTCATCGGATTATCAGTACTTGCTACGGGTATGGTTTGGTCTATTATTTATTACAAACAGCCGCTTAATTTCACCGGTTTATGTGCAATTCACCAAAAATTCAGTGCGCTGTACTTTTTCGACCTTATTCCTGTAATATTTGCTATTGCCGGTTATATTATCGGACGAAATATTAATTCGAAATTTGTTGACCTGCAAGCTGACCTTGAGAACGAAAAATCGAAGACACAAAAAGTATTAGATTTCACCAATAACCTCATCAATGGGCACCTGGAGGCCAATTATGAGTTGAAAAACGAAAAGGATGCGCTGGGGAAATCCCTAATTGACCTCAGGGATAACCTGAAAAAGAACAATAAAATAGAAGAAAAGCGCCGCAAGGAAGACGATCAGCGCAACTGGGTAGCTGAAGGCCTTGCTAAGTTCTCGGAAATACTGCGTAACAATAACGACAACATCCAAAACCTATCTTACAGCATTATCCACAACCTGGTTAAATACTTGCAGGCCAATCAGGGAGGTTTCTTCATTCTACACGAAGAAGGTACAACCCGCTATTTTGAAATGACAGCCTGCTATGCTTACGATCGTAAAAAATTTGCCAATAAAAGGGTTGAATGGGGCGATGGGCTTATAGGTACTAGTGCGCTTGAAAAAGGCACCATTTACCTTACCAACATCCCTAACGATTATGTGAGCATAACATCGGGGCTTGGAAAAGCAAATCCCAACAGCCTTTTAATTGTTCCTCTTATTATAAACGAGCAGATACATGGTATACTGGAAATTGCCTCATTCCGCACTTTCGAAAAGTTCGAAATCGAATTTGTAGAAAAGGTAGCAGAAAGTATTGCTTCAACCATATCGACGGTAAAAATCAACATCCGTACAGCACAGCTACTGCGTGAATCGCAGGAACAGGCCGAAATACTGGCATCGCAGGAAGAGCAGATGCGCCAGAATATGGAAGAGCTTCAGGCTACGCAGGAAGAAGCTGCCCGACAAAACGAAAAGTTTGTTACATTCGCTAACTCAGTGAATCATACATTAATCCGTGCGGAATTTCTTCCCGATGGCACGCTTATATATGCAAATAACAAGTTTATTCAGAAGCTCGGATATACTGATACTAAGGATGTAGATGGCAAACATGTTTCCATGTTTATTAATAAGAAGGACAGGGAAACGTTTGATATTACCTGGGGTAGTCTGATACATGGTACCAGCCACTTCGAAGGCGATGTTAAGCTGGAAACCAAACAAGGTAAAGACTTATGGACCATGGCCACGCTTACATGCGTGCAGAAGAACAATACCGTAGAGCGAGTACTTTTTCTGGCCATCGATACCACTGATCAGAAGAAACAGAGTCTCGACTTTGAAGCACAGATTGACGCACTGAACCGCTCCAGCCTCAAAGCCGAATTTACGCCAGAGGGTGACACAATCGACTGCAATGAGAAATTCCTTCAAACGATGGATTATCCTGTTGAAGAAGTAAACAGCAAATCCATTTTCGACTTTATGCCCAGGGAAGAAATCAATACCTTCCGCGAAATCTGGGAAAACGTGATCAACGGACACTCTTTCCAGGGGCAGCTTAAAACTATTACCCGCACTGGCGAAGAGAAATGGTTCAGAGGAACCCTCAGCGCAGTAAATGATATGTACGGCGAAGTAAACAAGGTGATTTACATTTCCAACGAAATTACCAAAGAGAAACTCATGGAAATGGAAAGCCAGCGCCAGACTGAACAACTAAAACTTCAGGAAGAACAGCTCCGCCAGGCAGGCGCAGAACTATCGCGCAAGCTCGAAAAAGCCAAAGCCGAGATGGAAGTTCAGTACAAAGAGATAGAAAAGGTTAAGATTAGAAACGAACGCACACTCGAAGGTGCATTGGACGCAATCGTTACATTTAATCAGGAAGGGCGTATCGAATTTTTCAACAAAGCGGCTGAAGACCTTTGGGGAATTCAACGAAAAGAGGCTATGGGCATGAATATATCTATCCTTTTTTCGGAACAAAATATCCAACAGGATGATTTTGCACAAAGCATGGTAACATCCGGAGCCAAAAAAGTTACTGGTATGCGTCAGGAGGTTAAGATAACAACCAAGGACGGCAATGACATTCCTGTACTTGTTCTTCTATCGGAAGCCAAGGTCGACGATGAACACACCTACACCGCATTCATCCAAAATATTGAGGTTGAGTTGTTTTAATTGATTAACAATTTTTTGAATATTTTGAGATAAATAATTACATTTGTTAATATAGGTTATGATATTGAATCTTAAATAACAATGTAATTTTTTTAAAATATGGGCGAGCAACCTACCTATGAAGAATTACTACAACGTTTGGCGGAATTTGAAGCTGAGCTTTCTAAGAAAGACGAAATTATCAATGCACTGAAAACGGATGATGCTGAAATAAAGAAGCTTGAGAAAGAACTCCAGAAAACTAAAGAAAGGGCGCAGAGTTCCGATCGCCTGAAATCGGCTTTTCTTGCAAACATGTCACATTCAGTGCGTACTCCCATGAATGCCATTATCGGGTTTTCAGAATTAATTGCAATGGAAACCATATCCCCAAAACGTAAGCAGGAATACATCAAAATAATTAATGAAAAGGGGCACCAGCTGTTATCCTTTATCGATGATATCATCGAAATTTCAAAGATAGAATCAGGAAAGCTTACCATTAATTACTCGGACATTCATCTGGACGAATTTCTGAACGACATATACTCCCAAACCCTTCAGAAAAAGATTAAAGCCGGAAAAGACCAGGTAGACCTTGTGCTTCGGAAAAGCCCTCAGGAATTATCGGGAACAGTTCAGACCGACCCAGGCAGGCTTCAGGAAGTATTTAACAACCTCCTATCCTTTGCTTTTCAGAACACGCAAAAAGGTTTGGTAGAGTTCGGCTATAACCAGATTGACCCCAAAACCCTCGAATTTTTTGTTAAAGACACCAGTATAGGGCTCAACAAGGAAGATCAGAAACTAATATTCGATTATTTTTGGCAGTCGGAAGATGTTACCCACCAACGCCTGTCGGGAGTTGGGCTGAGTATCACCATTACAAAGAAAATCATTGAACTGTTGAACGGAAAGATATCGTTAACCTCAGAATTGAACGAGGGCACACAATTTACATTTACTCTACCCATTGAGAAACCAGGGAAAGCGAAAGATCATGCACGGCAGCAATCACAACAAGCGACCCTCATTACAGAACCTGTTTGGAAAGACAAGGTTTTGCTGATTGTTGAAGACGATGAGATAAATTACCAGTTTATAGAGGCTTTGCTCGAAAAAACCCAGGTTCAGATTATTCGCGCTACAAACGGGCAACAGGCTTTAGAACTCGTTAAAACCATCAACAAAATTGATCTTATATTAATGGATATCAAGCTTCCTGAAAAGAATGGTTACGAGATTACGCTGGAAATAAAGAAAATAAAGGATATTCCGATCATTGCCCATACCGCTTTTCAAATGTCGGAGGTACGGGACAAATGTTTGGAAGCAGGTTGCATTGATGTAATAACGAAACCCATCGAAATTCCTTCATTCCTGGCTACCGTAAATAAATATATTATGGAAGCTTAGTTGGCTTTTACCCAGTTCACGATTTTATCGGACATTGGGCTTTCTTTTGGTTCAGCATAGCCAACCAGATGACCGCTTTCGTCAATCATATACTTTTGGAAGTTCCATGTAACCTCTGAATCGGATTTTCCATTCTGGTTCTTACTTGTAAGCCACTGATATACCGGATCCATATCGTTGCCTTTTACCGATATTTTGGACATCATAGGGAAAGTAACTCCATAGTTCAACTGGCAGAATTCCTGAATTTCCTTGTTTGAACCTGGCTCCTGATCCCTGAAATTATTGGCCGGAAAACCCAAAATAACAAACTTATCACTACCATAAGTTTTGTAGAGTTGTTCCAGTTCCTTGTACTGAGGCGTAAACCCACATTTGGACGCAGTATTCACAATGAGTACCTTTTTACCTTTCAGCGAAGCAAAATCGAAAGGCTTGCCGTTGATTGTCTCTGCTTTTAAATCGTAAAACGATTTTTCCTTATTGGTTTGCTGCCCGAACATCGAAAAAGTAATTAGAAACATTAATATTGAAGCACTTATAGTTTTCATGGTTTTATACATTTTGTGTAATTATTAACAACTTTTTTCTAGCTTTGTTTATGTCGAATTTAAAACAGCATATATGGATGCAAATGAGTCAGTTTTAAACACTTTGAAAAGTAACAAAGAGCCAATGAGACCTGGGGAGATTGCTGAAAAAGCAGGGATTGACAAGAAAGAGGTAGAAAAGTCGATTAAAAAACTGGTAACCGAAGGAAAAGTATTTTCACCCAAGCGGTGTTTTTATGCGATAAAAAGCTGATTTGTGAAGAAACGAAACATAACAAAGCCTGGTAATTAAATTGCCGGGCTTTGTTGTTGATAGTTCATATATTTAGGTTCTCTATTTAGGCATCTCTTACAAGTTAGATCTAAAGGCGAAATTGTACTTTGTTCATTCTTTTCCAATTTACCAAACCTCCACTTTATCATTTTTTATACTTTTATAGAAAAATAAATCCTTGGACAAGCAGCAAGATCATACCGAAACAAGCACTCCGGAATTGGACGAAAGAAGGATGTGGAGTTACCCCAAAAGCTTCATGGTAACACTTCTTATGATTGCTCTTGGCATTTTGCTGGAGCTTTTAACAAAGAACCGCCACATTTCTCTGCCGCAATTACCTTTTTCGCTGTATGTAGCTATAATGTTTGCCTGTGGTATTGTTTTCCTGTATGTAAATTACCGCAATTCATCCTTTATACGTTTGCTTTCGGGTGTTCCGGCTGCAATAAGCGCAATTTGCGGGTACATGGCTTGCTTATTATGCCTCGCTTTTATCCCACAAAAACCACTATCTGCAGGAATATTGCATGATCTGGGTTTGTCGCATATCAAAACCAGTTATCCGTTCATTTTGGTTCAGTTACATTTACTTACCGTTCTAGGACTAATTATTATTCGTCGTTTCTACCCTATTCGATGGAAAAATATAAGCTTTTTCATATCTCACGTGGGTTTGTGGATTACCATTGCCGCTGCCGGATTAGGTTCTGGCGATTTGAAACGGCTAAATATTAATCTGTTAGAGAACGAAAAAGAAAGCAATGTTGGGTTAACCGCGAGCGATGAGATGTATAAACTCCCATTCTCCGTGCGTTTGCTCGATTTTACTATTGAAGAATATACTCCTGCGCTGGTTATTCTCAATAATAAAAAAGGAGGTGTATTTCACGATTCTCCAAAGCCTCACCCGGAAGCTATTGCAGGCACCGAATTTCGCTATAAACACTGGTATGTTTACCTGACAAAATATCTACCTAATGCAATAAATACGGATAGCGGCTTTTATTCTACCGACCTTCCGGGAAGCTATGCCGCAGCTTACCTCGAGGTGATAGATCTAAATCTCAGGAAAAAAAGAACCGGGTGGATTTCGGTAGGTAACCTTTACCAGGAGCCTCAATTCTTTATGCTGGATTCCGCACGATCCATAGCGTTGACATCCCCCGAGCCTAAAAGTTTTAGTTCCCGCTTAGCTATAGCGGCCGATAGTACTTTTGCGGATACAGTCATTCTCCAGGCAAACAAGCCTTACGAAATAAAAGGCTGGAAATTGTACCAATCCAGCTACGACTTAAGTAAAGGGAAATGGTCGACACTCAGTGTAATTGAGGCTGTAAACGACCCATGGATTCCGGTTGTTTACACAGGATTTGTTTTGCTTTTTATTGGCGCCTTCTTAATGATATGGACTGGTAAAAATAAACAACAATGAGCTATACAGAACACTTCGATATGTGGTTTATTGCTATTACAGCATCTTGGATTGTTGGGTTGATTCTTATCCTGTTACCACTGACAAAGAAATTCAAGATTGCAGGAAATTCCTTGCTAGGCTTGGGGTTTATCCTTTTGCTGTCTTTTATATCTCTGCTTTGGCTGCGAATAGATCGTGCACCAATGAAAACCATAGGAGAAACAAGACTTTGGTTTAGCTTGTTTCTTGGTTTGCTCGGATATTTCCTGTATTGGCGAAAGCATTATATTTGGGTACTTGCTCCAAGCATAATCGTATCGGCTTTGTTCCTCTTCATTTCATATAAATATCCCGAAAATTTTGATAAATACCTTGCTCCTGCATTAAACAGTCCTTGGTTTATTCCTCACGTGTTGAGCTATATCCTGGGCTATACGTTACTCACCTCGTCATCGCTGGTTGCGCTGAAAGGGTTGGGCGCTATACTCTTTAACAAATATAAGCCGGAAACATTAGCCCTTGTTGATAACCTGGTATTTACCGGTTTTGCGTTTTTAACTTGCGGGCTGCTACTCGGGGCTTTGTGGGCAAAACAAGCGTGGGGCCATTATTGGACATGGGATATAAAAGAAATATGGTCGTTAATTACCTGGTTTTCCTGGTTAATTTATATACACATACGTTATTCCCATCCCGAAAAGAAAATAGTTCCGTTATGCTTTATTTGTCTTGCACTTTTGGTATTACTTTTTGGATGGATGGGGCTGCATTATCTTCCTGCTGCCGGACTTTCCATTCATAATTTCATGAACTAACACTAGAGTCTAAGAAAAATAAACGCTGGAAAGCCTGGTGTTCCCATATTGTTGAAAAAGGTGGTAAATTTTAGTTTGTAGTATCCGCCATTTACGTCCTTAATGAGGTAAGTATAGTTTTCGCGTACTTTGTAGCGTGCGCTTACCAGTTGTTGGTTAATCTCCACCGATTTCCAGTTATGGCCTATAATGTCCTGCCTGCTACTAAACAAAGACTTATTCACATCAGAAAGGGTTATAGCCGAGAAATTATTCACCGAATCGACCTGAGCCTCTACTTGAAAGGGATTTAATAATGTACCCCTTACAAAATAAACAATAGGCGTACCATTATCATCCAATGTTGTGGAGTACTGGCCAAACATCAAATCCCAAGCCTCTTTTACAGGTTCAATTATAACCGTAGCGTGGTTCGAAAAGCTGTAATAAACCCGGTTGTAAAGTGTATCTTTCCTTATGGTCACCTCGTGGTAGTTTCCTCCGCTCAAATCGGCATACTTCATGGTATAGGAGGTATCTGTAACACCAGTAAATACAATCTTTTTAGAAGGGCGATAAGTTTCACCGTCATATTTCCCGATAAGATACACCTGGTATGAGTACGTTTTAGCAGAAAAATCAACCCATTGGCCAATAGCAGTAGAATCCGGATGCCCGTTGCTATTATCGTACAGCCAGCGGCCGCCGCTTAAAGGGTATGATTTCTGATCAAAATTTGTAGTACTTGTTTGCCATATCCCCAAAGACGAGGTGTTAACACGAATATGCCAACCATCTTTAGCCGATTCAAAGGATAGATCCCATGCATCGTTTCTGTTCTTAGATATTACCGAATTAGCGCTTAAGCTATAGTAGAACTGCTGATCGTATATGGATTCGCTGAATTGAAAGGCAGGTCCATCCCACGTGCGCGAGGTCATAGGCTCATCCTTTTCGAAACATGAAGTTAAACCAATTGTTACTGTTATTATACAGAAGAATAATACTCTCATACCTCTAGTATTTAATGAGATTATAACTCAATTTAACAAACCATGTTCTGCCCCACCCTACCATTCCATTATTTCCATTGCCGTGCCCCGGACCGGAAGATCCAAAAACATCAACATTCTTTACATCGAAGATATTCTTGGCACCAACAAATATTTCCAGACTATTCTTGAAGAATGGCCTGCTAAGTGTAACATCCAATGTGTTGTATCCTGCCATGCGTCCTTCTTCTATTGAGCCTTCGCTGGTATTTCTATCCAAATAAGTACGTGAGGTATACCAATCGTCGGTATACTTGTAAAACAGTGCTATACCAAACAGGTACTTCAGGTTTTTGTAGGTAAAATCGACCACGTAATCTCTGCTGGTATAAAAACTATTCAGATCGGCAACCTTCGAGCGTCTTAGATAGTTCGTTCCCGCATTGAAACTAAATCGGGGATGCAGTTTGTATCTAAGTTTCAGATCAACGCCTGCCGATATATAATTTCCCGGAATATTCGTGTACATGGCCCACGTGGGGTTCTTCAAATCGTACAGAAAATCGATTTTATTATTGATTGCATTGTAAAACAAGGAAATATCCGCTCCCAGGTGATGGTTCTTTCTGTTTAAGATATTGGAGCTAATAGAAAAATTAAGGTTATGGGAAGTTTCCGCTTCGAGGTTCACATTTCCTGAAACGTTATGGTTTATATCTCTGAAATTTAGATACAACTCTTTCATCGAAGGTGATCTGAACCCGCGACCATAGGAAGCCCTGAACCCTAGAAAAGATGCAGGATCGTACTTTAGGTTCAATGCATATACAAGAGGCGCTTTATACTTCGAATTATAAATAGCCCGTAAGCCAGTTTGTGCAACAAATGGCTTATTTGGAAACAGCTTTATACTCGTAAACAAGGCATAATCATCTATCCGCTTTTTGCCTTCTATTCGTTTTCCTGTGGCATTCTCAACCGACATATCAACGCCGCCTTGAATTTCGTACAATGCATTACCTCCCCTACTCAATGTTGAACGAAATACCCAGTTGTCAAACCATGTAGTATCCTGCCCGGATGAATCGGTAAGTGTTTCCTTAAGTGTTACGAGGTTTTTATTATATGTTTGCTTGGTTTTCTGGTAATACGAATACGACAATACCGACTCCCACTGCAGTTTGTCGCTGAACTTGTGCTGGTATTCCGCGGCACCGTTCCATCGGGTGGTATAATGGTACTCATCCAACGCTCTGTAGCTGATTAACGTGCCTCCGGGCCGAATATCGGTAAATTCACTGGCGGCTTCTTTATTGCGCAAATCCTCATAAAATATGGATGAGCCTAGCTTTAGCCGGTTATTTGATGTATTCAATGTGTAATTAAAGTCTCCAAAATACTGGACTTTAGGCTTCCATTGGTCGGCTCGGGATGTATCCGGGTCGGAAAATCCTGCAAAAAAGTTCCTTCCTCCATTGAAATTAAAAGAATGATGCTTTACACGATATGTAAACCCCACGTCGGCATTGTATACCCCGGCTGATTCGTAATATGTATTTGCCCTGCCAAGTATGCGGCCATGATTTGGCGAACGTGTAATTATATTTATTGCACCAGCCAGCGCATTGCTGCCATAAATTACAGACATGGGGCCTTCTACAATCTCCACATGATCTACATTGGAAAGGAGTAACTGGTTAAGATCCAGAATCCCGTTCTGACGACCAATTACCGGAACGCCATCCACAAGTATTTTCACATGCTCGCCGGATAATCCTTGTATACTGATACTTGTTCCGAGGGATGCATCTGCGGCTACGCGCAAATTAAGCTCAGCCGTGAGTAATTCAGCCAGGTTATTCGCCGCTTTGGTCTTTATACGTTCATTATTAATAATTTCTACTTTATAGATTGATTTATCGGCTCTGATGGCCTTAAACTGACCGGTAACCACCACCTCATCCACATTGTAAACCGTTGGTTGAAGCGCAATTACTTTACTATCACCAGGACTTACCGTATCGAGCTTACTTACGTAACCCAGGGAAGAAACAGCTATTGTAGAGCGTTTATCTATACTGTTCTTTACAAATCCCTCCTCATTCGATAACAGATATTTCTTATACTTTCCATCAAGCGATTCGATGCAAACATTGGCAAACTGAACAGCAGTGCCTGATTTGCTGTCAACTATTTTAATAACCGTTTCCTGCGCATTTAAACGCAACGAAACCAGGAATAATAATATGAAGAAAAATCTCATTATGGATTGTTTAGAGTTGACCTGAAACCAGGCCAACTCCGGCTGTAGAAATCAATTCGTTGTATATTAATTAAGCTTTTGCTCAACAAAAGAGGCTACACCTGATGAAGCATCAAAAGCCACAAAATAAATCTTATAAACTGATCCATCCGGGCGTTTGATAAAGTAAACCCTGTCGTCCTTCACGGTATAGGTAGGTGGCGTATAGCTTACAGCATCCTTCCAATCATAACCAATGGTAGAAATGGAGGTTGAGAAGTGAGCCGACGAATAATCCGTAGTGGTTTGATCTGCATTTTCCAGCTTTGCAGCCCTAACACCCGTGTAGGAGACTACGCCCATTGTGCTCAAACGCATAGTATTGGTAAGTATTCCGGTAACCGTTTGTGCCATAACCTGCGGCCCAGCAGGAATTAACACCATGTATTTGGTTAAAACAAAGTCCCATTTATCCTTAGCAGGCTCGCGATCTACCACAGAATTGGATGTTAACGAATAATACACGAAATTCTTTGCAGTATATGGCTTACAGTCGATAAGCTGAGTAATGGAATCGGTTCCGTCCAGGTTTGCATACGTAATTTTGTATATATTCTGGGTGGAGTACTTCCTGTGTATCCACAATTTCTTAAGCTGACCACCATTGAGCTTGATTACAAACAAGGAATCGCCAACCACATCGTGCGAGGCAGAATTGTAGACACCCCATCCATAGTCGGGATGACCTTTGGCGTTATGCTCAAAAGCTCCCATTGTCCAGGTTGTATCGGAGTTATATAAGGCTTTCCATGTACCCATATTGGACGCACTTATGGTCTTCCAGGCGGTTGTATCGCCATCGGGATAAGCGTAAAGAACCACATTATTCCCATCATTGGTAAGGATTGTAGCACCCATTGTACTTATATGAAAAGCAATGTCCCAGGTATTACGAGCGACAGTTGCAACAACACCACTATCGAGCTTATAATAAACATCGTTGATATAGCCAGCGCCCATGGTAAGCTTAACCGTATCTGGTCCATTATCCGGACTAGGGTTATCACTAGACTTTTCGCAGGCTGAAAACAATAGAAACAATACGGGTAAAACAAAAAATATTCTCTTCATCTCAATTTATTTTATGAATGTTCTTAGGTTTATTTTAGGCATAATGCGCACAAACAATAGGAAAAACAACAGGATGAAGATTTTGTTTAGACGAAGTCTAAATTAGAGATAATAGCAGTGATTGCAAATAACTTTATGGAAGCCAAAAACCGAATAATTCACTAATACCGAAATCCCCGCTGACGCAGTGCCTCAAACACAAGTATAGCTGCCGAAGTTGAAACATTGAGCGAATCGACCTTCCCTCCCATCGGGATTTTAATCTGTTCGTCAGCTCCATTGAGCCATGCATCAGTTAATCCGTCGGCCTCGGTTCCCATAACAATGGCTGCAGATACATTCAGGTTGGTTTCATGGTAAAATTTCTTAGCAGGAAGGGCCGCGGCAAAAGTTCGAATACCTCGTGCCCTGAAGAAAGCCATTGCTTCGGCATTTGAACAGGTAACCACCTGCTGACTAAACACACAACCCAGACTGGAACGAATAACATTCGGATTATAAATGTCGGTCCTGGCGTCGCAAACAACAATGGCATCCAGGCGGCCTGCATCGGCTGTACGAAGAAGTGCGCCGAGGTTTCCCGGTTTTTCAACCGATTCAACAACTAGAATTAATGGGTTTGTGGATAACTGCATTTCTTCCAAAGCAAGATATTTAGGCGTAAAAAGAGCCAGTAAACCATCCGAGTTCTCGCGATAGGCAACTTTTTCGAAAATAGCTTTTGATATCTCAAATAGCTCGATGTTTTTTGAAGCAATCAGTTCATCAACCTTCGAAGAATCGGTAATTTCCGGACAGAAATAAAACTCCTTCAGCTTAAACCCATGCATCAATGCCATGTGTATCTCGCGGTATCCTTCAACAACAATGGTGTCATGCAGTTTTCGCTCGCGCGATTTCGATAATTGCACGATATGCTTAATACGAGGATTTACAAGACTGGTAAGTTTGGTAATCATGGCAATGAAGTTATTGCGCAAAAATAAGGGAAAAAAGGATTGCGATTGCATGTTACACGCATTTAAACTGTATCAAAATCAAAAGGCACTGGCTACATTTAAATCATTTTTCTATCGTTCGGCTTTGGGAAACATTATACTGGTAAATTTTGGGATTTGGTCGTCTTAGGAATTTGGGTGCGCGCAAATTTTAGGAAAGTGTATCCACTGGAAACACGAAGCTGGCAAATTCCATGCAGGTGTTTCCCAGGGAAACACGTTCCTGTAAAATTTCAGGCCATTGTTTCCCCGGGAAACAGTAGTCTAAAATTTCGCAGGATATTGTTCCTTAATGAAATTATTACCTAAAATTTGCCAGGTTGCCGTTTCCTCAGGGAAATTGTTCCCTGGAATTTTCCAGGCTGCTGTTTCCTCAGGGAAGTTGTTACCTGGAATTTCCCAGGCTGAAACGGTCCCCTTGGAATGGAAAAATGGATTATTTTTTAAGTGCATTTACCTGATTGCGATTTGTGTTTATTAAAAAATCACTCAATTTTTAGTTTCTTTGCAGCTTAAATGAATAAAAATGGCTGTTGATTTTTCCAAAGTACCTTCTCCCTGCTATGTTCTTGATGAACAATTGTTGCGCAGGAATCTTGAGTTGATCAAACACGTTCAGGATGCCTCGGGTGTTGAGATAATACTCGCATTTAAAGGATTTGCCATGTGGAGCACATTCCCCATTGTAAGAGAATACATTCAAGGAGCAGCAGCAAGTGGCCTTCATGAAGCACATTTAGCATACGAAAAACTGGGAACATTGGCCCACACTTACTCTCCGGCGTTTACCAAAGCCGATTTCGAGGAAGTGATGATGTACAGCAGCCATATCACCTTCAATTCGCTGGCGCAGGTTGAAACGTTCATGCCATTCATCAAAAACAATCCGCGCAAAATTTCAGCCGGATTAAGGGTTAACCATGAATTTTCGGAAGTAGAAACTGCTTTATACAACCCGTGTGCACCTGGTTCCCGCTTAGGCGTACTTGCTGAACAGCTTAACGGAAAGCTTCCTGAAGGTATCGAGGGCCTGCACTTCCATTCCCTTTGCGAATCGTACCCTTCCGACCTCGAAAAAGCACTTGCTGCCTTCGAAAAAAAATTCGGCAACCTGCTAAGCCATGTGAAATGGGTTAATTTCGGCGGTGGTCATCTGATGACCCGAAAAGGATACGATGTTGATCATCTCATCCGTATTCTTCAGGACTTCAAAAAACGTCACAATATCCATATAATCCTGGAGCCAGGAAGCGCATTCGCCTGGGAAACCGGCTATCTCGTATCTTCGGTGCTTGATGTCGTAGAGAATAAAGGGGTAAAAACCGCCATACTTGATGTTTCGTTTACAGCGCACATGCCCGACTGCCTCGAAATGCCCTATAAACCACGAATTATGGGTTCCCATTTCGACCCAATTTCCGGAAAACCTACGTACCGCATGGGTGGCAACAGTTGCCTGGCAGGCGATTATTTTGGCGACTGGTCATTCGATACACCATTGAAATCCGGCGATGCAGTTATATTCGAAGATATGATCCATTACACCATGGTAAAGACCACGTTTTTTAATGGCGTGCAGCATCCGTCGATAGGAATATGGAGCGACAAAGAAGGCTTCAGGCTTGTTCGCAAGTTCGGATATGAGGATTATGTAAATAAATTGAGCTAATCCGCTTTTTTTTCAGAACGTTTTTAAATATCTGCGTCTATTATTCAGACGCAAGAAAATAAATACAGCAATCCTCTTATCAAGTTAGTTGTAGCCTCTCAAATATGATCCTTTGCAATAAATTAAAAGACCCCGCGAATATGATTTGCGGGGTCCTTTTTTTATAGAGGAAATCCCAACTATTTTTTTTCAAAAAAGTCATTTTCTTCGGGAACGATTTAAAAAGCGCGCGTCTATTATGCAGACGCAACTTGAAAACAAGACATAATCCTCTCCTCTGTTATGCGTAAGTTGCCAAACGTTAACCTGACAACTGAGAAAAACCCCGTCATCCAACTGACGGGGTTTCTTTTTACAGCCATGTATTTTAATAAAGTACATGATTTTGTATTTTTGCAAAAGAAACCATTCCTTTTGGAAATTGTTTCTAAACAAGTATTTACCTAAAACTCTAAACCCATGAAACTTAAAAAACCTATCATTTTCATCCTTTTACTATGCTTTCTTGTAACGGATTATTCTTGTAAGACCTCAAGAGCAGTTAAGGGTGGAGCTATTGGCGCCGTTGCGGGAGGTGCAATTGGTGCTGCCATTGGAAATCAATCAGGGCATACTGCCGAAGGTGCAATTATTGGCGCTGTAATAGGAGGAACTGCCGGAGCGCTTATAGGCCGCTACATGGACAAACAGGCTGAAGAACTGCGTAAGGACCTGAAAGGTGCGCGTGTTGAGCGTATTGGCGAAGGAATTAAGATAACCTTCGAAAGTGGAATTCTATTTGATACAAACTCATCTGAGCTGAAAGGCACTTCGCGCGATAACATTACCGACCTGGCCAGGGTTTTAAACAAATATTCCGACACAAACATCCTGGTTGAAGGACATACCGATAATACCGGTTCCGATGATTACAACCAAAGCCTTTCAGAAAAAAGAGCTAGCTCTGTTTCCAACTATCTGAAAATTAAGAATGTTGCAGGAAACAGAATTTCAACGATGGGTTATGGCGAACTGCAACCTGTTGCTGATAATAACACAGTTACCGGCCGGCAGTCAAACCGCCGCGTTGAAATAGCTATTTATGCAAATGATAAGCTTAAAAGAGCTGCAAAAAGAGGTGATATTTAATTTAGAAAAGAGGCCAACGTAAAAGTCCATTGTCATTCCGGCGCAGGCCGGAATCCCCAGGCTACGAAGTCCATGTTAAAAATAAAGCTCCGTAGTAAATGGATTCCGGCCTTCGCCGGAATGACATCTTCGCAGGCTTTTTACATGGCCCTTTTTATGCCCCCGTACCATCTTTTCTCTATGAAAAGAACAACCAGAATACCAACCGTGTAAGCAAGTATATCCAGCCAATTGAAGGTAGTTCCAATAATTATGCGGGCAAACCGGGAATGATCCACTCCAAGCAGCTTCACCACATCGATATATTGTAATACCTCCACTACATACGAGAATAAAAGTACGCCAATCGCAGCAATCCAAACCGAAATATTCAGGAAACTCCTGACAAAGCAATAAATCAGAATTACAACAAGCAAATCGCCTATATGCGGGCGAATGATATGATCGTTAATGAAAAGAGCTATAAATACTTCCATTCCGAGGAGGATAATAGTCCAGCATAAGTATTTCCAATTGAATCCGAACATATACTAATATACTTTTACGCGCGGATCGAGGACTCCATAAAGTATATCCACTAAAAGATTCACCACAATAAATACGAGGGAAATTACCAACACGCAGCCCATAACCAATGGTAAATCGTAGTTGGTTAGCGCATCAACAATAACGTAACCAAGGCCCTTCCAGGCAAATATATATTCAACAAAAACAACACCGGCCATCATAGAGGCAAACCAGCCGGAAATAGCAGTTATTACAGGGTTCAAGGCATTTTTTAGCGCATGCCGAGTGACTACCTTGAATTCGGACAAGCCCTTTGCTCTGGCCGTTCGGATATAATCCATAGCAAACACTTCGAGCATTGAGTTACGCGTAAGTTGTATAAATACAGCCAATGGTCGTATGCCAAGCGTAAAAGCCGGAAGTATCAAGTTTTTCCACTGGTAGATATAACCATCGCCAAAATCGTCAACAATAATGAGGTTGCCGGTTAAATTTAAATGTGTAACATCGGCCAGTACATAAGCAAAGAGCCATCCAAACAATATGGCGGCGAAGAACGAAGGCAGCGACATCCCAAAGGAAGAAAGAAACAATGTGATCCGGTCGTACCACGATTCCTTGTAGATAGCCGAAAATATCCCCAACACAATGCCCAGCAATGAAGCAAACACAATGGATGCAAAAGCAAGAATCAGCGTATTGGGCATGGTTTCTCCGATTATTTCCGATACATTTTTCTTACTCTGGTAACTACGCCTTAAATAGGGAGCTTTAAGAACTAACGATTTATGTTGGCCAATATGCATTAGTGTTACAAAGGATGTATATACAGAACTATCGAGGTAGAAATAATGATCGCGATCCTTTGTTTCGTGAAAAGATACAGGTGACAAATCATTCAGGGCTTTCAGGTAACGCATACCCTTGGATTGATCCAATCCAAAGTCCTTTCGAACAATCGCCAGCGAGGCAGAATCGGATCCCTGGCCTAACTTCATAATGGCAGGATCGCCCGGAAGAAACGTAAATACCATAAAAATTAAGGTAACTACGCCCCAGAGAATCAAAATACTATACAGAAGCTTCCGGATGATATAACTAATCACACTTCAACAAATTAATCAGTTCTTCTTTTTGAAAATGATGAGTAGCAAAAACACGATACCTAGTCCAAGACCCAGCATCCAAACCCTTTTGCTTTCGATGCTCCTGAAATCCTTTGTTAATACTAAAGACAACAAGGGCCCTCTATCGTTAAACTTAGGGATATCGTTGTAGTGCCACTTCCCAAGAATTACACCTTCCTTTAACAACACAAGACCCGGATTTGATCGCACGATGGTCTTTAGTGTAGTAACATCGGTAAACTGAAATACAAAAGGCAACTTGTATTTCGCTTTCATTTCCATCACTACATATTGTGGACTGCCATTGAGAAAATAAAAATTATGGTTACTCTTTTGAGCCAAATTATAAATCTCAACAATTTTCTTCCAGTTTTCGGGCGAAATCTTAGAAAGATCGGGCGAAATAATTACGAAGGAGTAATTGGTTTCGGCTAAAAACTGCTCAGTGATTTCAGTTCCATCTTCCTGAATTACACTAAACCCATGAATTGGCGGCTTGTAGCCCTCCTTAATTATCACCGATTTTGAATCTTTGAACTTCCATGTTGTGTCATCTGCCGGATAATTATCAATAGTAAACTCCTTCACTACGCCATTCTTCTCATACAAAAGGGTTGTTGAAAATTCGTCTATCGGAGCGCCTTTAGGTCTTTCCATTTTAGTAGGAATATGTGTTCCCACGTTGTAAGGCATAAAATCGATAAGAGGCAAATGATTGTAACTATACATTGAAACCCAAACCATTGATGCGGCAAATGCTCCAACCAGAATCCATTCTTTAAATGCCGATGCATAAGGAATGTACGTTTTCCGTAATTTGAAAACACCTATAGCCAAGGCAAGAAAAACAATATTCTTATAAAATGTTTGCCAATTGGTAATTTTAATGGCGTCGCCAAAGCAACCACAATCCGTAACAGGGTTTGCTATGGCAATGTAGAGTGTAAGTATGGTAAAGAATATCATGAAAATGAGCAGCGACCAGGCGGTAACAATCATCCGCAATCCAACTACGAGGGCAATACCAATCAGAAACTCGGCAGTACTCATAAGTATCGATAAAACCAAGGCAGCAGAATCGAGCCATGTAAGGTGAAAAACCTCGAAGTATTCCGAAAACTTGATGGCCGAGCCCATTGGGTCAATTCCTTTTACAAAACCAGAGAAAATGAACACAACTCCAATTAAAATTCTTAAAATAATGCGTACTTGCTTCATGTTCGTACTATTAATGTTCTAAAAGAATTAAAAAACCTTGGTTAACTCACTTTTTACTTTTGCAAATATCTCGTCAGGCGGCAACATCTGGGCATCAGCGCTACTGCAATCAATGCGCACAAACGAATTTTCCTTTTCGAGCGAGAGATATACCTCACGAACGCGTTCCTGGAACGACAAGTCTTCTTCGTGAATGTCGCGAGCACCATTCAGGTAATCGCGATCGTTTCCTGAGCGTTGTTCGGTAAGTTTGCGCTTTGTAAAACTGAAAGGCACATCCAGAAAGATGTTCAAATCGGGCTTTGGCAATTTGAAGTAATCGAATTCCGTTTGCAGAATCCATTTTTTCAGGTCGTTTCGCTGGCTTTCATCTTTAAGCTTGGCACATTGGTAGGCAATGTTCGAATAAACATAGCGATCCAGAATGATGGTAACCTCTTCCTCCAACCATTGCTGAAGAAGCGCTTTGGCATCGGCCCTGTCGCCAGCATAAATAAGCGCTACAAGATATGGATTAACCTGATTGATGTCGCCCAGCTCACCACGGAGAAAACGCGATATTAAATCGCCATAAACAGGGCTTTCCGTGCGCGGAAAGTGTAAATATTTATATTGAATGCCCTTTTGGGTAAGATAATCCTGCAACATCGATACCTGTGTTGATTTACCAGCGCCATCTAACCCTTCAATTACTAATAATGCCATTTTATCGAATCTATACGTTGTGTTGTATGGTTTTTAACCGATATGTCGTAATTTCGTAAAAAATATAAAACAATAAACGATTAATATAAACCATGGTTTCCAAAGATACCTATTTTTCCCCAAAGCAAACATTGAATTTTAACGGAACATTGTTCGAACTGTCCTCCCCGGTTGTTATGGGAATACTCAACATAACGCCCGACTCGTTTTTTGACGGTGGCCGGTATCTGGATGAGAAACAAATCATGGAACGTTGCAAAAACATGCTTTCGGACGGCGCTACAATTATCGATATAGGTGCTTATTCCTCCAGGCCGGGTGCCACCGATATTTCCACTGAGGAAGAACAGGAGCGGCTTGCCCAAGCATTACAACCTATCCGCAAAAGCTTCCCCGATGCTATAATTTCGGTGGATACCTTTCGTGCAGATGTTGCCCGGTTTGTCGTTCAGGAGTTCAATGTAAATATGATCAACGATATATCAGCAGGCGAGCTCGATCCGGATATGCTCGAAACTGTTGCATCGTGCAATGTACCGTATATACTGATGCACATGAAAGGAACTCCCCAAACCATGCAACAAAACACAAATTACGATAACCTGATAAACGATATTATACGTTATCTTGCGCAACGTATCAATCTGGCAGTGCAGGCCGGAATTAAAGACATCATTGTAGATCCAGGCTTTGGCTTTGGAAAAACAATAGAGCAGAATTTCAAACTATTGGCAAACCTTGGCGATTTCAACATCTTTCAACGCCCCATATTGGTTGGCCTTTCGCGAAAATCTACAGTTTACAAAACATTGGGAACTACGCCGGAGAATGCATTGAATGGCACCTTGGCTCTCGAAACAATTGCGCTACTGAATGGAGCCAATATTCTCCGTGTTCACGATGTGAAAGAAACCATGGAAGTACTGAAATTGCTGGATGCATACAAACAAGTAAAGTAAAGATGACGATATAATTTGCTATCGTAACCACATTGGTATACCTTTGGGATGATATAAATGGCAAATAAAAAATGTATATTAAAAAGCATAAGAAATAGCCTCAACGAAGCTGTCATTAAGGAACAGCCCTCGTTGAAAGCAATCCTTATCGACTTCGTAGTTAAGGGATTCCGGTCTGCGCCGGAATGACAAACGTACTTTCAAACACTTGTTTTTCAGAATAAACAACATTGCTGTAATTGTAAAATATGATTGATCTGTTTATAAAACTTCGCTTCTTCGACGTGGTAGATATTCTGCTGGTCTCCTACTTAATGTACCAGTTTTATATCCTGATAAGAGGTACCGTTGCTATAAACATATTTATAGCCATTTTCATCATATACATCATTTGGCTTGTAGTAAAGGCGCTGAATATGGAGTTGCTTACGTCCATAATGAACCAGGTAGTAGGCGTAGGTATGATTGCCTTAATTATCGTATTCCAGCAGGAAATCAGGCGCTTTTTGGTGTACATGGGAAGCCGGTACTTATCAAAATCCATTTCGCTTAACAAGGTATTTACCCTGGCACTCGACGAAAATAAAACGGTAAACACCGCGCCTATTGTAGAGGCGTGCATGCGTATGTCAGAGTCGGGTACTGGCGCCTTAATAGTCATTGCCCGCAAATCGGCACTGGAAGTCTTTATTCAAACAGGCGACCTGGTAAATGCCGAAACTTCGGCGCGTTTACTCGAAACTATATTTTTCAAGAATAGTCCGCTGCACGATGGAGCAGCAATTATTATAAGAGACAAGATTCATGCAGCACGCTGTGTACTGCCTGTTTCAGATAATCCGAACCTTCCACCTAATTTTGGTATGCGACACAGGGCGGCACTCGGGATTACCGAAAATACCGATGCACTCGCAATTATTGTTTCCGAAGAATCGCACGAAATTTCAGTGGCTGATGCTGGTGTATTAACACATTCCCTTACAAAAGAAGATCTTTCTTTAATTCTGGAACGCGAATTTACCGGTTCAGGTTCATATATGTAACAATGAATTAAATAAAGCCGAACTTACCATGTTATTCGAGTAAGTCGCTACAAACGAGTGTCAGCTTTCCAAATAACCTATATTTCTTCTATATCCCTTTTCTTCTTTTTAAACAGAAAGCTGGCTTTTGATTCTTCCTTACGAATCAAGCGTTCGATATTCTTCTGGTGTGTAAGCAATAACAAAACTGCTACAATAAGAGAAAAGATAATGAGCGATTGAATATTTGTTTTGAACACAAACATAATGAGGAAAGGAAATGCAACTCCCGATATGATTGAGCTTAACGATACGTAACGTGTGGTAAATAATGTGATAAGGAAAATTCCTAAAGCTATTAGCGTTGGAACAGGAACAATTGCGAGAATAATACCAAATAAAGAAGCTACACCTTTGCCTCCTTTAAACTTGGCAAATACGGGGAAAATATGACCTAATACGGCAAAAGCACCAAGGGCCAACTGTAGATTTACGAAATCCTTAGTACCCGGAACATATAACCCGTATATGTATACTAACTTAACAGCAAGAAAGCCTTTCAGAATATCCATTGAAAGTACCGGTAATCCTGCCTTCCAACCCAAAACCCGAACTGTATTTGTAGCACCAGCATTCTTACTGCCATGTTCCCTTACATCAATACCATATAACATTTTCCCGATCCACACTGCACTCGGAATAGAACCTAAAAGATATGCAACTGTAAATAAAATAATTGTTAAGATACTGATTTCCATGTATGACTCCTTTTTAAGAAAAGTTCTGCAAATTAAAGCATAAACTTTTTACTGTCCAAATTTTTTGAATTATCGCTACTACTAATCACTGGTATTTTGTTTATAAAAACCTATATGATAGTATATTACAAACCTGTCTAAATTAATTATATTCTAGGCTGTTTAAATATTTTAAATAAAATATCAAACAGATCGTTATAATTAATTGGTTTAGAAAGGAAATAGTCACATCCTACCTCTTTACTTTTGGCTTTGTAGTTGTCAAAAGCAAATGCAGTTTGAACGATTATTGGTGTGGAGGGACTTTTTATTTTAATAACCTTAGCTGCTTCCAAACCATTCATGTCTGGCAGTTGTATATCGAGCAAAACCACGTCAAATTTTCCCGAATTCCTGATTATTTCAATGGCAGATTTTGTGGTAAGGGCATAGGTTATCTCAATTCCA
Source organism: Bacteroidales bacterium (assembly GCA_036261135.1). GTDB lineage: Bacteria > Bacteroidota > Bacteroidia > Bacteroidales > JAAUTT01 > JAAUTT01. The sequence goes on along the minus strand of DATALJ010000239.1, from coordinate 247 downwards.
GTCTCCTCAAGCATACCTTTATATAGTTGAGCACTAATAAAGTTATCCTCAACTATCAGTAACTTTTTTCCTTTTAGATTCAAACCAGATTGCAGATCCATTTCATCATTCATTTATATCAAAAAGATAGGAATTTTCTTTGAAACATAAAATAACAAAACAGATTTTATCTGTACAAAAACAGAAAGGCTGCCCTGGGGACAGCCTTTCCTATGTATAAAGAACTGATTATTTCAATCTTGCTTTC
>DATALJ010000238.1:0-2148 GCA_036261135.1 Bacteroidales bacterium | reverse complement strand
AGTCTACCAATTTTTTTAAACGAATATCTCCTGAAGAGCTTCCTACGCGTAATTCGAACTGGCCTGCTTCCGCTACCCACCTGGCTTTTTGTGAATAATGAACTGGTTTATAGTGTTTGGCGCGATCAGGGTGAATTTCTAACCGAAAAGCCCATCAACCTGAAAGCTGGACGTGAATATGATATTAAACTGGACTTCTATCAGGGCGGTGGTAATTCCGTTGTTCGTTTCTCGTATGGCCCCGATCCCAGAGGAGAAGGGAAAGAGGCTGTTGCTATGGCGCAGAAATCCGACATAGCAGTTGTATGTCTTGGTTTTAACGCCCTATCCGAAAAGGAAGGAACGGACCGTCCTTACGGACTTTCAGTGCGTCAGAAAAATTTTCTGACTGCCGTTAAAGCGAAAAATCCCAATACCATCGTTGTGCTTTTTGGTGGCGGGAATGCGGATATTGATGCCTGGCTGAATAACGCCCGCGCATTAATTCACGCCTGGTACCCGGGGCAGGAAGGCGGACAGGCCCTGGCCGAGATATTGTTTGGACTGGTAAATCCCTCTGGTAAGCTTCCCATAAGTATTGAGAAGCGCTGGGAAGATTCTCCTGCATACAAAAGCTATTATGACGATGATGAAGATCGCCATGTTCAGTATAGCGAAGGCGTATTTGTAGGCTACAGGCATTTCGACACGGAAAATGTAGCTCCTTTATTTCCTTTTGGGTATGGACTTTCCTATACAACCTATGCCTATTCAAACATGCGTCTCAGTAAAACGGAGGTTACAGGAACCGAATTGCTTGAAATTTCGGTGGATGTAACCAATACAGGCAAGGTAAATGGTAGTGAGGTGGTGCAATTGTATGTTCATGATATGGAGGCTAGTCTACCCAGACCTGACAAGGAGTTGAAAGCTTTTGCAAAAGTTGAGCTGAAAGCAGGAGAAACAAAGAGCGTTAAGCTAACGCTTGATAAATCGGCATTCTCGTTTTTCGATCCACAAAAAGGCAGGTGGGTAGCGGAAGCAGGCCAGTTCGAATTACGCGTAGGAAGCTCTTCAGGAGATATTCGTTTAAAAAAATTGGTAGACTATAGGGAATAACATAGATTTTCTACAAAGCCATAAGGACCCTGTGTCAGGGCAGATGCATCTAAAAAAGTAACAATTGAATATAATGAGATTGTGTAAAAAGTCAATTTTCATGGCGGAACTGCAAATTCTGCACAGTGTACTAACTTAATTTACAATGTACACTGCTGAGTTGAATCTGTAATTCAGTTCGATTCTGGGACTTTTTACACAACCTCTCAGTTCATTGCCGTCAACCTAAGGTCGTATGCTTCTAAAAATAAGGAAGTACAATGTAAATTAAGCGTAGAAAATATGAATTGCCGCCTGCTTTAGCTGGCAGATAAGTAATAATGTGGCTACTTGGCTTTAGCCAAATTTCAAGAGGTTTCGGCTAAGGCCTTGGATTCGAATTTGTAAACAACGGGTAACAAGTTAAACCTTGACACAGCTTTAAACACATCAGTTTTTTTTAGCATCCTATAGCATTTCGTCGTAGGATAATCGAAGGATGATCGTAAGATATTTGATGTCATTACATAACGAGCGTTTTTTGTCTTAACGCTTTTATGGCTATGTAATCTTGTAGTTAATCTAACGTGTTTGAAGAAAATCTTTTACTAATTTGCATATTGTTTGAGATGATACCACGCTCAACCTTTTCATTTGTCGAATGTTAAAATTGGATGGTTGTTATAATTCAAAATAAAATCTGATCAAAATGAAGTATAATCTTTTAGGAAACACCGGATTGAAGGTTTCGGAGCTGTGTCTCGGTACCATGACTTTTGGCGGAAAGGGGATGTGGACCGCAATTGGCACACTACCACAAGAGCAGGTGAATGCACTGGTTAAACAATCGGTTGACAGTGGAATAAATTTTATTGATACGGCTAACGTTTATAGCGAGGGGCTGAGCGAACAAATGACAGGACAAGCCATTCGCGATTTAGGACTTAATCGTTACAGCCTGGTTATTGCTACCAAGGTACGTGGACGCATGGGCGATGCCCCCAATAACACCGGATTGAGCCGGAAGCACATTCTTCAGCAGATAGACGAGAGTCTTCAACGCCTGCAAAT
>DATALJ010000054.1:0-4980 GCA_036261135.1 Bacteroidales bacterium | reverse complement strand
GGCATTGGCAACCAAAATAGTAGTTGGATCGCCCTGCATAACCCCTGTTTCTATATTGGCGAGCACCCAGCGGGGAAACCCGCCCCCCGATTGCGATGCAAAATCCTGATGTGAGACAACAACATCGGAGGCGATCTCCGGATCGAGCATGGAGACAAGCTGTATCTGGGTATGGTAAGTATCCCAATTGCTAAAATTAGTATACTGCTTCCGGATCGCCTTATGAACTTTGAAGTCGGCTCCCATATACTCTCCATTCACATCACTGCATACACTGGGGTGGATTAAGGCTCTGTACAAATGTGAATAAAACTGAGAGATACGATCTTCGTTTTCGCCCTTCACTTCTATTTTACCAAGATAATAGTTCCATTTATCGATGGCGTTGGCTTTCACTGCATCAAAATCCCAACCTGGATTTTCGCTTTTGAGATTCTCTCTTGCATTCTCAACCGATACATAAGAAATCCCTATCTTATAGTCAATTGTTTTTTTAGACGTCACATCGAATGTAAAATATAAGCCGGAGTGTTTTCCCTCAGCAAACTTACCCCCGGGAATTAGCTTACCGTTTTTCCATGTTCCCGAAGTAACAAGCTCTCCATTAAATTCTGCCGCAAAGTAAACTTTATACGGAGTCGAAATACCGCAAAAGTCTCCCCCTTCGGAAAAACCTTCACATGTGTTTGGGCCTGTAATAACTACCGTGGCAGCATTAACAGGAGTACTGGCCACTCCCCCTCCAATAATAATTGTGGCTTTATTGGTTTCCGGAGCATAAGTATACCTTGCCATCCCGGTCCTATCGGTTACTGTGAATTCTGCCTGTATATTTTTCTGAACTTTTGCCTTATAATAGCCAGCGATTCCACTTTCCTCCGATATATTGACATTCAGGTTTAGAATGGAGTCAGGAGAAACCGTCAGTTCACCATTTAATGGAACCGTCGGGAAATTTCCCTGATTGGAACAGCCAGCTCCACTTAACTGATTGATAGAAAACCCGGAGTTCGGAGAGAAAAAGGTCCGGGTAAACTGCACCATTCCAAAAGGGTAGGAAGCCCCGGGATACAAATAGCCACAAGCTAAACCGTTTCCTTCAGTCCCAATCCTGGTATTTACCTTAGAAGCATAGTTTTCTGGTTCTCCGGCCCATCCTTTTAAACTGAAAAAAAAGAAAACACAAACGATAGCACACTGTTTAAACTGATAGATTTTTCTCATTACAAACAATAATTAATTTATATTTTAACGAAAGAGAATCAGGGGCATCGATAATTCCTATCGTTATCTCTCTGCAAGTTCTCTCCCGGTTTTATGATTAGCTTTTATCATTAATATTCATATGACAAAGAACACTCAAAATTATTCCTTTTAACCTCACTTGAAACTTTTCCGAACGACTATTTTTTTGGTTCTCGCATTAAATAAAATTCGTTCCTCCACTTTTTAAATTCGGCAGAAGCTTTAAAAATGAAGCACTTCAAACTAGTTTCTTCAAGGTTTCTCTTATAGCCTATTGCAAAATCTATCATTCTATTATCACTGCTAAGGATGGCAATCCGGATAGAATCGTTCCACCTTGTAGAGACTTTACCAGAATAGAGAGAACTTTCGCCAATAGCCGGATATCATGTTTTATTACTTGAACTTTTGTAAAATCCGTGTTTACATAGACGACTTTCTCAAGAAAGAATTCAACATTAAGTATAAAAGACAAGCCATTATAACCAGCAATGCAGCCCCCTGCCCATACGAATCAGAAACCAAACCCATGAAGAAAGGGATTATTGCACCACCGATAATACCCATCATCATTAATCCGGATAATTCATTCTTTCGCTTCGGCAACTTGTTCAGTGCAATGGAGAATATTACAGAAAAGATGTTCGATACTGCCAACCCGATAACAAAAATGGCAACCAGGATAGCCGTTAAATTTTGCAGAATCAATGTACTCCCTAAAGCAATGACAGCTAGAATGCTGGTTGCTCTATAAAACTTTTCGGGGCTCGATTTTACAAGAATAAAACCACCCAGGAAATTTCCGGCAGTTTTAGCTGCAAAATAAAGGCTTATTCCTAAACCAGCCTGTTCAAGTGGAATCCCAGCCTTTTGAATCAGGTATTTAGGCAATGTGGTATTCAGTCCTACATCAATTCCTACAACAAATACAATACCCAGGAACAAACCCAGGATTAAGCGGTCATTTAGCAAAGACAGGCAACCCGCTATGTTTGTCTTGTTCCCTTGGAAGGAGGTTTCTTCAACATTGGTGAAGTAAAGCCACAATGCCGTTAATACAGAGATAGCAGCAAAAATTAGAAATATTACCCTCCAGTTTTGGAAATACCAGGCAGCAAAACCGGCCAGTACTGGCCCAAGAAATGAAGAAATTGATTTGATAAACTGGCCAAATGTCAAGCTGCTGGCAACCCTGTCTTTAGATACGATATCTGCCAACAATGGATTCACGGATACCTGCATAACAGTATTCCCGATGCCAATTAGTGCAAAAGCCAGTAGTAATGTTGGCAGGTTATAACTTACCATAGGAGCCAGCATCGCAATTGTAGTAAATGCCATACTGGCCAGAACAGTATTTTTTCTCCCTATTCTATTCATTAAAATGCCAGTAGGCACAGATAAGAGAAAAAACCATAGATAGACCATCAACAACATTAAGTTGGAAACTGTATCGCTTAACAGAAAGTCCTGCTTGATGTAATTTGAAGCAATTCCAACGATATCAATAAAACCCATTACAAAAAAACCAGCGAGGACTGGACCTAGCTGCGATATATTTAATTTTTTACTCATAAATCATTTAATTGTTGTTTGATTATATTCCTTATTACAGCAGTCATTTGGATATTCCAAGTAACTGCTCTACTATATTGAGCATTATGTGCACCACTTTTATATGAATCTCCTGAACACGATCGGCATATTGACTTTCAGGTGTCCGTATCTCTACATCACACAACGAAGAGAGTTTTCCCCCGGTTTTTCCTGTCATACCTATCACTATTATTCCTTTGCCTTTAGCTGCCTTTGCTGCCTCAATAATATTTGCAGAATTGCCGCTCGATGAAAAAGCGAGCAGCACATCCCCTGTTTTACCTAATGATTCTATCGACCGGGAAAAAACATATTCATATCCAAAGTCATTGGCCGTACAGGTAATATGAGCAGGATCACTCAACGCAATGGCCGGTAACGAAGTACGGCTGTTCCGGTAACGTCCGGTAAGCTCTTCTGCAAAATGCATAGCATCGCACATAGAACCGCCATTTCCACAGCTAATCACTTTATTTCCGGTTTTCAATGCCTCAGCCATAAGCATAGCAGCCTGCCCGATTTCAGAAAAGTTCTTTTCGTCATTCATGAACAGGTTTAACATCTGCATAGCTTCCTGTAAATCGTTTTGTATAATCTGATTTATCATTTCTTTATTAAATTATTTCAGAACTAAATGCATGCAGCTATTGACAATGATGCAAAATCACCAATTTGTTCGCCCAACCCCGCGGGTATGATCTTGCAGACATGCTGGGAAAGGGGCAGACTTTCCCGTTTTATAACCTCCATCATTGAAGGATTTAACAAATGACCAGCCCGCTCATAGATACTACCGATCACTATTAATTCCGGGTTAAGAATGTCAATCAGGATAGAAAGCCCTTTGCCCAGGTAGTATCCGGATATTTTGTAAATCTCAAGCGCCAACTCATCTCCGTTAGCGGCAGCCTCAGCTACTGCCTTAGCAGTAATAGACTCTATTTCTTGAATTGATTTGCAATAGCTAACCGACTCTCCCATCTGTAATTTTTCCAAAGCTTTCATTTTTGCCAGTTGGGCAATACCGCTGCCACTGCAAAATCCTTCAAATGATCCAGCCTTCCCATAACCCACAGGCCCAAAATTATCCAGACGAATATGTCCTACTTCTCCGGCATTACCATTTGTTCCGCTATATAACCGGCCATTAATAATTATGCCGGCCCCTAAACCAGTTCCAAAAGTCAGAAAGACCATATTCTTAGTTCCTTTGCCCGCTCCAAATTTCCATTCAGCCAAAGCGCACGCATTGGCATCGTTTTGAATGGCACAAGGAATATGAAAACGATCGGAAATCATCTTTACAATATGAATATTGTCCCATCCCGGAAGATTGGGAGGAGACATTATAATCCCCTTTTCATTGTCTAACGGTCCTCCGCAACTTATCCCGATAGCGGCCGTATTTTGCGGGCTTAATCCATATTTCTCCAACATCTGTTGCAGATGCATCATTATATTATTAAGAGTATCGTCCACTACGGTTGTAGTAAATACCACTTTATCAATGATCTCTATACCGCCAGATGTTTCCTGAGCATAAATAATAGCGGTTTTCGTTCCTCCAATGTCAATACCTAAAATATTCTTTTTCATATTTAACAGCAATAAATGATTATAAATCAACCTAAATAGTAGTTAAATCTTTAGATTCAACCGTTTAATTTTTACCTTTTTATTCTATTTTCAAGAAAGATTTCATTTTGAGTAATATTTTAGTAATAAAGAACCCGGAGCTGAGTCAACTATCAGCGTGATCCCCTCAACAAGTTCCTTCCCTGTTTTGTGGGTTTCACTTTTATCGTTGTCGTTATAAACGATGTAAGTTGTGTCCGGATTCAAACCTTTTAACTTCACCGACACGGTATTTGAATGAGTATCTGTCCGGCGGAAAGCAACCACAACCCCCGAATTATCCGAGGGTTTGTTGAGCTGATAGGCTAACCAAATATTGTCGCCTGTTAAGTCGTCTAATCCGGTAAGTGGGTAATAGTCTTCGTAAAAATAAGAGCGCAGTTCTTTAAAATCGGCCACGCATTGCTGCATTTCCGGAATTGAAAAAAACGGGATTGACTATTACCGCCAGGATTTTAATATACGTCCTGCATCGTTTTGGGCCGCGAATGATGAGCCCGGACG
>DATALJ010000053.1:0-6240 GCA_036261135.1 Bacteroidales bacterium | reverse complement strand
CTGGTCCTGCTTCATATGGTATGACTGACACCATGGGCCGTATGCACTCTGACGCTCAGTTTGCCGGTTCTTCTTCAGTTCCTGCACACGTAGAAATGATGGGTCTTATCGGAATGGGTAATAACCCAATGGTAGGCGCATCAGTTGCTGTAGCTGTAGCATTATCTCAAGCTTAAGATAATTTACAATACTAAACACGGAGACACTGCGTTTCGGAAACAATTCGGCGCTTTGTCTCCGTTTTATTTTGTTACAGGAAAATACCCCCTCTCATTCCCTGTTTTTTCCATTTCATTTTTCAATTTTTTCGGTTTATCTTTTTAGCATTGAAATTAAACGATGTGTGACTCAATTTTGTATCAAAAATGAAACCATGAACAAGATTATTACCCTTTTGCTCATTATGTTTGTAAGCACCTCGTATGGCCAGTCGCAATTTACCCAAACCATCCGCGGCAGGATAATCGACAAAGACTCCAAGCTGCCTTTGCCGGGCGCTAACGTTTTATTAATTAACTCGACCCCTGTGTTAGGAACCGTTTCCGACCCCGACGGAAATTTTCGCCTTACCAAAATACCTGTTGGCAGGCAGGGAATTCAAATTACCTTTTTAGGTTATAAGCCCGCAACCATTCAAAACCTCATCGTTGGCTCTGCTAAAGAAATTGTTCTCGATATAGAGCTTGAAGAAAGCGTATCCCAGGTTGAAGAAGTAACCGTACGTGCTTATGGCAGAAAGGATCAGGCTTTGAACAAAATGGCTGCTGTAAGCGCCCGTGCATTCACTGTGGAAGAAACCGAGAAATATGCTGGCAGTCGTGGCGATATTGCTCGTATGGCCATGAACTACGCAGGCGTATCGTCAGCCAATGACCAGCGAAACGACATTGTTATTCGTGGAAACTCACCCAGCGGTTTGCTTTGGCGCCTCGAAGATGTTGAGATTCCCAATCCCAACCATTTTGCCGAAAACGGAACTACCGGAGGCCCTGTAGGTATGCTCAATAACAACCTGCTGCAGAATTCCGATTTCATTACAAGTGCGTTCCCGGCAGAGTATGGCAATGCCATGAGCGGTGTATTCGACCTGAATATGCGCAATGGGAACAATGAGAAGCATGAATTCCTCTTCCAGAGTGGATTCAACGGATTCGAATTAGGTGCCGAAGGACCTATTAACAAGGCAACCAAAAGTTCATATCTGGCAAACTTCCGTTATTCAACGCTTGAATTGATGGATGGCATCATTGACATAGGAACATCAGGCATTCCCAAATACAAAGATTTTTCATACAAGGTGAACTTCCCCATGAAAAAAGGGAAAATAAGCCTATTCGGAATTGGTGGATGGAGCGAAATAGCCATGCTCGATAGCAAAGAAAACAAGCAGGATATGTATACTGACGATAACCAGGATCTTTACAACCGCTCCAAAATGGCGGCTACAGGTATTTCCTATATGCATTTCGCGGGCGAACGGACTTATTATAAGATTTCGGCTTCCGGATTGTATACCAATGGAGGCACGATTATCGACTCACTTGATGTGAATAATCAACCGCATTTGAATATTGATCACAATTACGAACAATTCACACTTTCGGTGAGCGGGTTCGTTCATACCAAGTATTCGTCCAAACTATCGACAAAGACAGGTCTTTCAATTGACCGAATGGGCTTCGACCTGAATACATCACGCTTCAAGATGGCAGATATGGGCATGCGCCCTGTAATTCAATATAAAAGAGGATTAAACAATGGCGTAACCTTGTATCGTACTTACTATCAAGCTTCGTATAAATTCAATGACCAGTTCAGCATCAATCCTGGCTTACACTTCATCTTTTTCGATCTGAATAACTCATGGAACCTGGAGCCCAGAATAAGCGCTTCCTGGCAACCTACTAAAAGACAAAGGTTCAACATTGGCTATGGGTATCATTCCCGCATCCAGAATCTTGCAACATACTTCTATGGTTCCTTTATGCCCAATCGTACGCTGGTTGAGACTAATAAAAACCTCGACTTAACTAAATCGCATCAGTTTGTGATGGGTTACGATTTGTCCATATCCGAAAATACAAGGATTAAGGTGGAGGCTTACTATCAATACCTCTTCAATGTTCCGGTTGAACTTCGCACCACTTCATTCAGTCTTTTAAATACAGGTGCGGGTTGGGGACCCAATACCGAGGACAGCCTGGTAAACAAAGGTACAGGCCGTAATTACGGTTTGGAATTTACGCTCGAACGCTTCTTCAGCAAAGGTTTTTATTACCTGAGTACCTTGTCTCTCTTCGAGTCGAAATATACCGGAAGCGACAATATTGAGCGAAATACAGCTTTTAACGGAAATTATGTTTGGAACCTTCTGCTTGGCAAGGAATTCAAATTAAGCGCCAGATCAACCATAACACTCGACTACAAACTCACGTTTGCGGGTGGCAAACGTTATACTCCAATTGACATTGAAGCTTCAAAAAAAACCGATGATACCGAATATATTGAGTCACGTGCGTATGAAAAACAATTTTCGCCCTTCTTTAAAACCGATATAAAAGTTGGATACAGGTTGAATGGCCGCCGCGTATCGCACGAATGGCAGTTTTATGTCGAAAACTTTACCGGTCATAAAAACATCTTAATGCAAAGTTATAACAGCAGTGAAGAGAGAATAAAAAACACGTATCAATTAGGCGTATTTCCAATGATATTGTATAGATTGCATTTTTAAATGTCCGTATGGCGAACTTTTTCCTCATTAAAGGCAAAAATGAAATTTATTATCGCTGGGGTGGTATACTTTTGCTGGGAATTCTCTTCCCCTTATTAGACCACGACCCGTTTACCGACGTTACATTATACTTACGCAGCGCTCTTTACGGAACAATTATGTGTGCCATCTTCTGGAACGGCAGCATGTACACCATTTTGTTTACAAATTGGCTTTTCGACTATCAGAAACGAATGGCGCTTTCGATAATTATGATGTTTGTTTTTGTTACCATCTTTGTTTTACTTACAGGCACGGCAATAATGTGGTTTGGAGAAATGGTGGGATACAGGAAGTTTTTTAACACCGATAGGCTCGAAGATTATATTATAAGCATACTTATCACTTACTTTATAAGCACGTTCTATGCTGCCACATTCTTCTTTACACAATGGCGATACCACCTTGTAAAATCAGAAAAACTACAGCGAGCTAATCTTGAGGCACGTTTTGAAACACTAAAAACACAAATTAATCCGCATTTTTTGTTTAACAGTCTGAATACGCTGATGTACCTGGTTGTTGATAATCCAAAAGCCACAGAATATATAGAAAATTTATCCGACTTCATGCGCTACCTATTACAAACCAGGGAAAAGGAAGCTGTTACCCTTTCCGAAGAGCTCTCGCTTGTTCGTAAATACATTTACATACAGCAGAACCGCTTTGGTGCAAAGCTAAAAGTGAACATTGATATTCCCGAAAGTTTCGCCCACGAAGCCATTCCCCCTCTGGCCATCCAAATGCTTGTTGAAAACGCAATAAAACACAATGTGGTATCGTCAGACAACAACCTGAATATCCATATCTATATAGACCAAGATGGCTCTCTTGTTGTAGAGAATAACCTCAAGGAAAAAATAGACAAGGAACCCTCTACAGGTGTTGGTTTGTCTAATATCCGGAGCCGGTACCAGTTCCTTACCGGCAAACAGATCGTTATTTTGTGTGAAAACGATAAATTTATTGTGAAACTGCCCTTTAAGAACAATCAGCCATGAAAGTTTTAATTGTAGAAGACGAAAATTTCGCGGCCGAGCGCCTTCAGCTATTACTGAAAGACATCATTCCCGACATACAGATTTATGGCGCCATAGACAGTGTAGAAAGAACCATTCAGCACCTGAAAGCCAATCCCAATTACGATTTGCTTTTTCTGGATATCCAACTGGCAGATGGCAAAAGCTTTTCGATATTTGAAAAAATCAATATTACCATACCTGTTATTTTTACTACAGCATACGATGAGTATGCCATTAAAGCCTTTGAGGTAAACAGCATTGACTACCTGCTGAAGCCAATCAGCAAGGAAAAACTGATTGCCAGTATCGAAAAGTTCAACAAAATCAAAAACCACTATGCCCAATCGCCCATCGATTATAGTGAATTACTGCAAAAACTAACCTCAGACAAGCCTCAACAGTTTAAAACCCGCTTTTTGGTTAGTCGTGGCGATAGTCTGATACCTGTATCATCAAACGAAATAGCCTATTTCTGTGCCGAAGACGGTATTGTTTTTCTGGTTACTAACGATAACAAACGATACATCATTAACCACACACTGGAAGACTTGGAATGCAAGCTCAACCCATCATTATTTTTCAGGATAAACAGGCAGTTTATTGTTGCTTTCGCCTCCATACAAAAGGCTCATAACTATTTCAATTACAAACTCAAGCTCGACATTGTTCCCGACCCTCAAACCGAAGTAATCGTAAGCAAAACACGAACCGCTGAATTTAAGCAGTGGATGAACAGTGAGTTGGAGAAGTAAAATAAAAAAGTTTAACACGGAGAATGAAGTTTGCGTTTAAAAATGCATTGAATGACGCTTTAGCAGTTGGAGACTTATCAGATGTCGGCTAAGAGACTCGAAGAACACAGAGAGATAAACCGCAAGCGGTTTATGAACTCAATGATCTCTGTTATCTATCAAACAATTTCTAAGACGTAAAAGTATTAATTGATTTTGTTCAATATAAGAACTGGGCACCTATTCTCCGTGGTTAGTGATATTTTATTCGTAAATTATTTTCAAGAGAATTCAAAAAACGTTTACTATTATCGATTTTTTTCTAAATTTGCAGTCCCCAAACGCCCGGATGGTGGAATTGGTAGACACGCTAGTTTCAGGGACTAGTGTCCGAAAGGATGTGCAGGTTCGAGTCCTGTTCCGGGTACGATTGAAGTGAGGGAGTAAGATTGAGTGTGGCGTGAAATAAATATTTCGAATACGCTTTGTAATTGAAACAATATTTATATTTTTGCATCGCTTTTAAAAACACACATCACACACACCCAAACCCACACACAAACCGCCCAGGTGGTGAAATTGGTAGACATACTACTTTGAGGGGGTAGCGCCGTAAAAAGCATACGAGTTCGAGTCTCGTCCTGGGCACCAAAAAAACAAAACCGTGAAAATGAATCATTTCACGGTTTTTTTATTTTATGCTAGCTCAATGTTTTTCGGGATGGTAAAGTAAAAGCTACTGCCTCTGTCCGGCTCGCTTTCGACCCAGATATTACCCTTGTGCTTTAGAATAAATTCTTTGCATAGTATTAATCCCAAGCCTGTTCCAACTTCGTTTTGAGTACCTCTTTTGGATTGATTGCCTTCGATCAGAAACAATTTTTCGAGACTTTCCCTGGTAATTCCTATACCATTATCGGAAACAATCATCATCAGTTCATCCGGATGCTGTTCGGCGATAATAGTAACAGAGCCTCCAGAGTGTGTAAATTTGATAGCATTCGAAATCAGATTTCGAAGAACACTGCAAATCATTTCTTTATCGGCAAAAACACTGGTATCACCTGAAAACTCCATGGTCAAAGTTATGGCCTTTTGTTGGGCGGTATTTTCTAACAATTCGCTTACCTCATTTAAAATTTCTGAGATCCAGATTTTACAAGGGTTGAACTTTATTTTTCCGGTTTGCAAACGTGCCCATTCCAACAGATTTGTAAGCAGGTTCATTGCCCGGTTTGAGGATTGTTGAATGTATGTTGCATATTTTTCAACTCCTTCATAGTTCTTTATTTGTACCTGACTCATAAGGAGACCAGAGAACCCGATAATTGTTGTAAAGGGTCCCCGGAGATCATGTGCTATGATGGAGAAAAACTTATCTTTGGTTGCATTGAGATCCTGCAAGCGGGCTTCATTTTCCTTCAGCGCTTCTTCTGCCTTCTTGCGCTCGGTAAGATCAATTGCAGTGATAAGAATACCCTGTTCACTTTCCAAACGGATTCCTTCGAGATGAATGTAAATAATGGATTCGCCCCTGAGGTTTAATCTTACTTCGCATGTTTGTTTTGAACCTGTTTTAAGTACTTTTCGGTAGAATTCACTAAAAGTACCATAACTATCCCGTCCGATAAAATTTTTGAATTTTGTATTTAGCAAACTTACTCTTTCTTTGCCAAGCATGCGGGCTCCATTAAGGTTGAGTTCTCTTATAAAA
>DATALJ010000215.1:0-6344 GCA_036261135.1 Bacteroidales bacterium | reverse complement strand
GGTACACGCTGGTTCGATAGACGTATAGCCAGGTTATTGGGAATTTGTCCGCCGGTAGATATAATTACGCCTTTGGGTACTTCGAGGTCGGTAATGTCGAGTACGCGTTCGAGTGAGAGCTCATCGAAATAGAGGCGATTACATACATCATAGTCGGTACTTACCGTTTCGGGATTGTAGTTGATCATGATGGCGCGTAAGCCTTCTTTTTTAATTGTGTTGATGGCGTTGACACCGCACCAGTCGAATTCTACAGAGCTACCGATACGGTATGCACCTGAACCAAGAACAACTACCGATTTATTATCGTGTTCGAACGGAACATCGTGTTCGGTTCCATGATAAGTGAGGTACAGGTAGTTTGTTTTTGCCGGGAATTCGGCAGCCAAGGTGTCGATTTGCTTTACGTAAGGAACAATGCCGAGCGATTTACGGAATTTACGAACGTTCAGCAGGTAATCTTCCATATGGTCGTTGTCGCCTTTGAGCACAAAACGGGCAATCTGGAAGTCGGAGAAACCGTCGCGCTTGGCTTGTTTCAGCAAGTCAACAGGAGTTTCTTCGAGTTTATTATATTTTTCGAGGTCTTTCTTGAGCAGGTGGATGTTGTAGAGCTTATTGAGGAACCACTTGTCGATTTTTGTGAGGTTGTGGATCTGGTCGATAGTGAATCCCTTGTCGAACGCCTTTGATATAACGAAGATACGCATATCGGTAGGTTCGTTGAGCTCTTTGTCGATGTTTTCTACCTTGAGGTCGCGGTTGCCAACAAATCCGTGCATTCCCTGACCGATCATTCGGAGACCTTTCTGAATGGCTTCTTCGAAGGTTTTACCGATGGCCATTACTTCACCAACGCTCTTCATGGATGAACCGATCTGGCGCGATACGCCAACGAACTTGCTCATGTCCCACCTTGGTATTTTCACTACGATGTAGTCGAGTGCAGGTTCGAAGAAAGCAGGCGTGGATTTTGTTATCGAGTTTTTGAGTTCGTGTAAGCCATATCCCAGTGCCAGTTTAGCAGCAACAAAAGCGAGCGGATAACCGGTGGCCTTCGATGCGAGCGCCGATGAACGAGAAAGACGTGCATTTACTTCAATTACGCGATAGTCTTCCGATTCGGGATCTAGTGCATACTGGATATTACATTCGCCTACGATACCAATGTGGCGGATCACATCGATGGATATGCGGCGTAATTTGTGATATTCGCTATTGGTAAGCGTTTGCGATGGGGCAACTACGATACTCTCGCCGGTGTGGATACCTAGCGGGTCGAAGTTCTCCATGTTACAAACGGTGATACAGTTATCGTGGCGGTCGCGCACAACCTCGTATTCTACTTCTTTCCAGCCTTTGAGCGATTCTTCAACGAGAACCTGCGGGGAGTAGGAGAATGCCTTGGTGGCCAGTTTCTTTAGCTCGTCCATATTGGAGCAGAAGCCGCTACCGAGCCCGCCGAGTGCGTAAGCTGCGCGAAGGATAACCGGGAACCCGAGCTTTTCGGCAGCAGCACAAGCATCTTCGAGCGTTGTGGTGGCCATACTGCGGGCGGTTCTTACATTGATTTCGTTTAACTTGTTGATAAAGATGTCGCGGTCCTCGGTATCGATAATCGCCTGGATGGGCGTACCTAATACGCGGACGTTATATTTTTCGAAGATTCCGGCTTTAAACAGGGCAATACCGCAGTTCAATGCAGTTTGGCCACCGAATGAAAGCAGGATACCATCGGGTTTTTCTTTTTGAATGACTTTTTCTACGAAGTGGGGAGTAACGGGGAGAAAATAAATCTTGTTTGCAATGCCTTCCGACGTTTGTACTGTAGCGATGTTTGGGTTTATGAGTACGGTGTAAATTCCTTCTTCCTGTAACGCTTTTAATGCCTGTGATCCCGAATAATCGAACTCACCAGCCTCGCCAATCTTCAACGCACCTGAGCCCAATACCACTACTTTCTTAATGCTCTTATCCATCTATGTTGTGTTTAATGTATTTAACTGAAATCAACCTCACAAAATTTCAGGGTGTAAAAATATATGTTTTGTAGCATTTAATAAAATAAAAAATGAAATGCAGGAAAGATAATTTGTAAAATGAGTAATAAAGGCCGGCGTGTGTTTGTAACGCGTGTTGAATGCTATTAGGTTAACGAGTATTTATTTAATATAACAGACACGTTGTGTTCCCCCCCCTTGGCGAATGGGGCTGGGGGATTGATTTTATAAGTAGAAAACAATAATCTTTCTTCTATCTAATTCGACCAAATAAATTCGAGACAATTTTGATCATAATACATCAATCCCCCTAACCCCCTTCGCCAAGGGGGATTGTGCTTCGTAGTAAAAGGAGTGTACTATTTCAGAATTCAATTTAGCTTAACTTAAAGCAATGAACGCGGGCTAGCCATAATTATAGTGAGGTTATAGCAGAAGTCAGCCTATTTTGTCTTTATGGGCCTGGGTAGCTTGGTAAAGCAAATGATGATGAGGCTTATGGAGAAGAATACCGACAACATCAGTGCGCTGTTGCGCATACTGCCCGATTGGTGCTGGATGAAACCAAAGCTGAACATGCCACACACGATGGCTATCTTTTCGGTAATGTCGTAGAAACTGAAGTATGAGGCAGTATCTGTAGTATCTTCCGGAATTAGCTTGGAATAGGTGGAACGTGCCTGAGATTGTATCCCGCCCATAACTAATCCTACCATGGCCCCAAGGATGTAGAACTGGATTTCGCCGGTGATGAACTTGGCCGATATACATACAAGTATCCAAATTACCAGCATGATAATAAGTGAAGTTTTATTACCCTTTGTAGATGATATCTTGCCGAACAACCAAGCTCCGAAAATAGCGACAATCTGAATAATCAGAATAGTCATGATCAGCTTATCACCTTTAATTCCCAATTCGGTACTTCCGAAAAGTGCTGCAACCAGGATGATGGTTTGTACACCCATACTGAAGAAAAGGAAAGCGATAAGAAACATGCGCATTGGGCGTTGCTTGAATACAATTTTGGCTACGTTAAAGATTTCTGAGAATCCTTTAGTAAAAACCCCGCTATTCATCTTGAATTTGGCAGGGTATTCTTTTAGAAACCTGAATGCTATTTGCGATACAAGTAGCCACCATATACCAACCAGCAGGAATGAGAGCCGCACGGGTTGCAAATCGTTCTCGAAACCGAATTTCTTATAAAAGATAATAAGCACGAGGCACACGATAAGGAGAAGGGTACTTCCGGCATATCCCCACGAGAAACCACGTGCACTGATTTTATCGTGCTGATCGGGTGTTGCAATAATGGGTAGAAAGGAATTGTAGTATACAAGTGATCCGGCATAGCCAAGCACTGCCAGCATTACCAGTGTTAATGCATAAATAAAATTAGGTCCGCTAAACCAATATAAGCCAATACATGACGCAGCACCTAATAACGTAAACGATTGCATAAACCGTTTTCGGTAACCCCCAACATCAGCAATACCCGAGAGGAGCGGGGTAAGTATAATAATCAGGAAATAGGCAACTGCAACAGCGTAGTCGTATAAAACCGAGCTTTCCATCTGCGTTCCGAATATGGGTAACATGCTCGATTTGAACACCGACGAGGTTACCCCCTGGTAATACACCGGGAAAATAGCCGTGCTAATGATCAGGTTGTATGCCGAGTTGGCCATGTCGTAAGAGCACCAGGCGTTGATTACCTTAGGGTTATTTTTGATGAGCTGTTCCATAGTTGAATATGAGGATGTAAATGTAAAATATAAATCAAAAACTACCGCTTCGATTATGTTTAATGTTTATCTAACTTTTCTGTAAAAAATCAGTAAAAGAGTAAAATTTTTTACATTAAATAAACTATTTTAGATGCGTTATTTAAAGCAATCAAGTAAATAGACCAAACATTCCGTTTAATTAATTTTAATATCCATGAAAAAAAAGATTATCCTATGTCTGGCTGCTTCCCTCATCGTAGTAGGAAGTTTTGCTCAAAAGAAAAAAGTGGTTCAAACCGAATCCCAGGTTCAGGAAATTAAGGACGAAGGCAAATCCCTCAAAAGAAAAGTTGCCATAGCCCGTTTCTCCAACGAAACCCAATATGCCAAGGGGTTATTTTATGATAAAGAAAACGATCCCATTGTAAAACAAGCATCCGACATTTTATCGACCAAACTGGCTTCATCAAACAAGTTTATTCTTCTGGAACGTCAGGATTTCGACAAGATTGCCGAAGAAGTGAAATTGAATAACAACGAAAATGTTCAGAAAATTGGTGCTGACTATTTAATTATTGGCTCAGTTACTGAATTTGGAAGAAAAAATACCGGCGATGTGAAAGTTTTTTCGCGTAGCAAAACACAGGTAGTTCAGGCTGGGGTTAGTATCCGGTTGGTTGACGTTTCTACAGGCATGATTATCTATTCTGAAGAAGGAAAAGGTGAAGCAGAAACTACCTCCAAAACCGTTATGGGCATGGGCGAAAGCGCTGACTACGATGCAACACTGAGCGATAAAGCTATTTCTGCTGCAATTGCCAAGCTGGTTGATAACATCATCAATAACTGTATGAATCGTCCCTGGAGAGCATATTTCCTGTCGCACGACGAAAACGGAATTATTATTTCGGGCGGTAAAAGCCAGGGCTTAAAGGTGGGCGATACATTTGCCGTATTTCAAAAAGGGAAATCGGTTAAGAACCCACAAACCGGTATGACTATTGAACTTCCCGGTAAGAAAGTTGGTAAAGTGAAGATCGATTTTGTGGGTGGCGATAATCCTACTTCTGAATTCTCGATGGTTTCGTTTCAGGAAGGAAGTATTAACGCCCAAAGCCTCATGGACTATTATATTGAGGAAGAAAAGTAATCGATTTCGAAAGTTCAGTTCATTACATTAAAACATTAAAAAATGAAAAAAATAATATTCCCTGTTTTAGGATTGTTAATGCTTTTAGCAAGTTGTACACATGTTCGTACATTATCTACCGGAACCAGCAACGACGGGTTTATTGAGATATTATACTCTACAAGAGACCAAAAATATCCCGAAGGCGTTGATGTAACCATCGACGATAGGGCTCCATTTAAGGCTGTGGTCAATAAAGATAAGGCTAAGTCTTCCAGAGGTAGTATTTATACTATTTCCAACGGCACACATATTATTAAAGTGGCGTATAAAGGACAATTATTGTATCAGAAGCAAGTATTTGTTTCGTCGCAGCAAACCATTAAAATACAGTTACCTTAAAATAGTAATATACAAATTCACCTTATCAAAATTAAAACTAACCACATGAAAAACGCAATTTTAGTTATTGGGGCTGCTTTGCTCATGGGGTCGTGCGCTCCTACCGTAAAACCCCTGTATACCTGGGGTAATTACGAGGATGTTAGCTACTCCTATTTGAAAAAGAATGATGAGCAAACTACAAAACTGCTCATTGAGGCTTATAAGCAAATTATTGAAAAGCAGCAGGGGACGCGTAAAGTAGTTCCTCCCGGAGTTTACGCTGACTATGGATTTCTTTTGGCCTCAACCGGAAAAGTAAAAGAAGGCAAGGATTTGATGCAGAAAGAAATGGATCTGTATCCTGAATCGAAAGTTTTTGTTGAACGCATTTTAAAATTAATTGACAAATGAGAAAAGTTGTATTTTTATTCCTCGCTGTAGCAGTGATTGTAAGTTGTAAAACAACGGCTCCTGTCAAGAAATTGAGTGCGTATTCGGGCATGTATAACGAACGGCCGCTTTCGATACTTATCATGCCGCCAATCAACAAAAGCACAAATGTTGAAGCCAAAGAATTTTTTCATACCACCTTATTGGTACCTGTTGCAAATAGTGGCTATTATGTAATTCCACCCTTTATGTCGATGGAAATACTGAAGAAAGAAAGTGCCTACGATGCTGAACTGTTCCTGGATAAACCATTATCTAAGTTCGGCGAAATCTTTGGTGCCGATATGGTTCTGTTTACCGTCATCAACAAATGGAACAAGTCTTCTATAGGTGCCAAGGTAACAGTGGGTGTTGAATATATCATTAAATCGACCAAGACCAACGAAACGCTATACCATAGGACCGGCGAAATCGTTTACGATGCTTCTATACGTTCGAATTCAGGTGGCCTTGCAGGCTTGGTTGTTAGCATGGCAGCCTCAGCAATTAACACGGCAGCTACAAACTATGTTAAAATTGCCAGAACATGCAATGCCTATACCCTTTACGATCTTCCCCAGGGCAAGTACAGCCCCAAGAATATGGTGGATAGTGCCGAGCTGGCTGGTAAAGCAAGTTTTTCGGCTACGCTGCGATAAACAGGACCGACGC
>DATALJ010000212.1:0-2881 GCA_036261135.1 Bacteroidales bacterium | reverse complement strand
GTCAAAATTGCTCTTTTATTTTACAACCTACTTTTAAGTTTTGTCCTGAATGTGGGACGGTAGCTTATTGTTTTTTAAGCGGTAAAATGAGTATTCGGAATATGTTGGAGGAGATCCTGGCACATTCCGAATACTGTCCTTCTTCTTAGCGCATACCGGATTCAAAAACTGTAAGTAAGTGAAGGTAATGGTTAGCTTCTCTCAGCACATGGTCGCCCAGCAAAGGAAGGATAATTGAACGAATTTTACATGTAATTAACCCTTCGGTTCCTTGGCTCTTAAAATCCCGGATGCTGATAGTTGCCTGCTTACTTTCTTCAGTAACGATCGGTAACCCGGCGGCTCGATAAACCAAAGCTTCTGCTTCGGCGGTCAGTATATCAAATTGTTTACCGAAGTTATCAGCAGTATTGAACAACTGAACTTCGGTCGGGTCCAGGAGTCCCCGGATGAACTTGGCGTGTTCGGCCATAATTCGATTCCAAAACGCCTCTTGCATGACCATTTCAGCCGCCAAATCAACCTCGGCACGACATTGGAGTCGTTCCAACAGACTTACGAATAGTCGGGCTTCCCGTAAAATATGGTCGATAAGTAAGGGGTAGTTGTTGGTAAAGATACGGCAGGTCAGAACATTGTTCAATATCATGGTTTTAAACCCAATCAACCCTTGGGTGGTAAAAATCGCTTGTTGATTTAATCGCGCTACCCGCTCAACTAAGGTGATCAGATTTGGATTTGCGTTTCCGCCTAGCGACATTTCTGCGCTGGTTATATTAGTGTTCAGGGAAACACCGGTGTAGAATTCAGTGACTCGTTCAGCATCTAGGGTGTAACGGGTCACAATTTCGCCATCCGTTAAAAAATCCGTAGGCAGGATTCCGTTGGCTAGTTGGACCGCTTCGCCTAACAACATTGTATATTGGTTTTTAAACATCTCAGCTTGTTGAATCATATTGGAGTCTTTTGCTGGAAACGCTACCTCTATAAAGAAAGAATGTTCCTTCATAATCCGTAGGAAAAACAGATCTAGCTCCAGTGATTGTCTTACATAGTCCCGATCTGACAACAATTATTATTCACCTCAAATCATACTCCAGGAATTGGTCTTGAATTCAACCATTTCGGTACATTGTATGAATATGGGCTGAAATCCGTGTTGTTACAATAGCATAAATGATAAACCTACATAATAACAACAAGCTTAACTGGCATAATATAAGTGGGGTAACCAATGTCCATAATGGTTCGAAATGACTAGAGAATTTTCATTTGCTACCGGTCATGGAGCATGTATGAAAATAAAGTAGGTGGATTTAAATCTACAAAGTAATTGCAGTAACTTTTGCTGATTACGTCATACTATTTTCCCGTCTACCTTTCGATCATCGTACCGGCTTTGATATATACTGGATATTGTGTTCTGTGCAAAATGCAATAACCATTTTTGCCTGCTGATCAACATGGATAAGAAAGTTATCTGGGATAGCACAATCGCCATCATCCGGTTTTTTCAGGCCGGATTTGTAAAATGCGTCAAAGCCTTGCTGACAGAAGCATCTTTTACCAGATGGTTAAATGGGATGAATAGTGATTATACCGAAATTGAAAATACTGCCGGACAGTTTGTTGATTTGTTAAACATCAAATATCTGAACATGGGTACGGAAAAACGGCTTAAAAACCTTTCAACCCTCGCCAAGAGAATTGCGGAGTTCCGATACGACAGGGAACATCAAGAGATTAAGGCAGTCGTCAGCGCGGCGGTGAGGGAAAATGGATGCGAACCTGAGGATATCTGCTTGCAAGGGATAGAGTATCCGGAGAATATTGAATGGTAAGCCGGTTATAACTTACCGGATCTTTTTCCAAATCTGGTTTTAAGGCTGGGCAGGAAGGAATCGCAAGAACCGTCCTTGTGCTTCGTTGCAATAATTCCATCATTCAGCCCACCTCCCGCATTTGAAAAGCTCCTTTATTCCTGTAATCTTTCTAGATAATAACATATAAATTAACCACACAAATGTAATCATAATCGGGTAAAGTACAGTCCATTTGACAAAAAGAAAGATAACAGCCGACAGTATTAATGAGGTAAAACTGATAAATTCACCAAGCTTACTGCCTTTCAGCAGTTTTATTCCGGCTGCACAAGCACCCAGATAAGTAAGGATAAATGTTGCGCTTGGTATTTGGATAAGCGTAGCCATGGAAATAATTCTTGTACTGAATATAAACAGCAAAACAGAAAAGCATACAGTGAGAAAGAATAGGCCGCCTAATGGAGTTTTATATTTCCTGGATAGGAGTACAAGCGCTTTAGGAGCGTATCCATTTTCTGCGAGTGAGTAAGCCATGCGTGATACGGCTCCAATATATGCAATTGCAGGTGCCATACAGATAAACAAGGCGGCAAAACCGGCTATGACCGCACCGGATGCCCCAAAGGTTCTCTTTATCATATGAACAAGAGAAGCATCGGATATATTATTTCCAAAACTATGAGTTCCTACGATGACAAAAGCAGTTAAAAAGTAAATAATACTGATGATAACTGCAGCGATTATGGTTCCCGTTATTGCATCCCGCCCGGGATTTTGAAACTCTTCCGAAAGATTAGAGACAGCTTCCCAACCGATGAAGCACCAGAACAGGAGTGTCGCGGTATAGCCTATGCTTCCGAAACTATTTGGAATAAAAGGTATGAAATTATCAGGTTCTATTTTTGAAAAACTTCCTGTAATTGTGACGATTAAAACAGTTAATGTAGTCAACACAACCGCTATCTGAATCTGTCCAGCGATTTTAATCCCTAAGTAGTTGATGAATAAACCAACCAATAATATAGCAATGGCAATCAGCAACCTGCATGTATCATTCA
>DATALJ010000210.1:0-1677 GCA_036261135.1 Bacteroidales bacterium | reverse complement strand
GTATTGATACTGAGTGTTACCGTGTTTTGGGGGCTGATAATCATTATAATTCAGCTCATTGTAATCAATAAGGACAAGATTATTGCGTCAGGCATCATCAAGGACCAGTTTGCAATGGGTAACCTACAGGCCGATGTACATTGGACAGGCTATGAATTTCTTATCGGTGTTGGTTTTGTTGCAGCAATAACGTTGTTATTCTCAACCAGGAGGATAAAGCAGAAGCAACAGATCTTTGGAACGCTTATTTTTACTTTGCTTTTTACATATTGCACCCTTCTGTTCATTGCTCCACGTATCGAAGGTTATAGTCAACGTGCTGCAATTGAGTTTTACAAAGACAAGAGCCATGAGGATTGCTATGTAAGAACGCTCGGTTTTAAGAGTTACGCCCATTTGTTTTACTTTAATCTTAAAAAACCGGCCAACCCAAAGGCTTGGGATGATGAATGGTACATGAATGGTGATATTGACAAGCCTGTTTATTTTGTAATGAAGAATTCGTCCAGCAAAGAATACCTCGATAAATACCCACAACTCAAAGTCCAATACGAAGAAAATGGTTTTGTTTTCGCCAAAAGAGATATCAATAACGCACAATAAATGATTAATAACAAGATTATTACCGTAGTACTGCCGGCTTATAATGCGGCTAAAACCCTTGAAAAGACATATAACGAAATTCCATTTGATATAGTTGATAACGTCATACTGGTTGACGATAAAAGCAAAGACGAAACTGTAGAAGTGGCCAGGAAACTTGGTATCCAGCACATTGTGCAACACCAGAAGAACAAGGGTTACGGTGGAAATCAGAAGAGTTGCTACAACAAAGCACTCGAAATAGGCTCGGATATTGTGGTTATGCTACATCCTGATTACCAATACACACCTAAACTGATACAATCCATCTGTTACTTGATTGCCAATGATGTGTATCAGGTGGTTTTTGGATCGCGCATCCTGGGAAAAGGTGCGTTAAAAGGAGGGATGCCTATTTACAAGTACATTGCAAACCGCTTCCTGACGTTATTCCAGAATATTTTAATGAACCAAAAGTTAAGCGAATACCACACAGGTTACCGAGCCTTTTCAAAAGAGGTTTTACAACGCATTAAATATGAGGTAAATTCCGACGATTTTGTGTTCGATAACCAAATGGTGGCTCAAATTTTCTATGCCGGTTACGAAATTGCCGAGATAACCTGTCCTACCAAGTATTTCGACGAAGCTTCATCCATAAACATCAGGCGCAGTGCGATATATGGTCTTGGTGTTTTAAAGACCTCTGTTTGCTATTTCCTTCAGAAGGTTAAACTGGCTAAGTTTAAAATTTTTGAACTGAATATCTGATTTATAGTTCGATATACTTTTTGGTTTTCGAACTTTCATAAGCAGCTTCGATTATCTGGATCACATTGATAGCTTCCTCAGGTTTAACGGCCAGTTCACTTCCATGTACGATGGCTTCGTCGAGATTATCATAGAAAGCGCCATAATTACCGGGTACTGTTTCTATTTTTCCTATATAGTGAAGACCTCGCTTGTCGGTATTCATAGTTCCCCAAAGGGTTTCCGAATCTTTACCCCAGTCGGTATCAATGGGAAACAAGCCTTTTTTCAAAGCTTCTTCCTGCGGATCAATACCGTATTTGAGAAATGAGCCATGTGTGCCAT
>DATALJ010000208.1:0-5529 GCA_036261135.1 Bacteroidales bacterium | reverse complement strand
GCACGAGTTTGAATGATCGTAAAGAAATTCAAAACTGCCGAAATCGCCGCTAAGTTCAGGATCGATGGTAGCAATTTTACCTTCGTAAACTTCGCCGGTAGAACCGTTCAGTGAGATGAAATCACCTTCTTTGAAAGTCTTTCCGTCAACAATCATGGTGCGGGCTTTGTAATCGATAATGAGCGAGCCGGCACCTGATACGCAGCATTTACCCATACCACGTGCCACAACAGCAGCGTGAGAAGTCATACCGCCACGTGCAGTAAGAATACCTCTTGCAACGTTCATACCACGAAGGTCTTCGGGAGATGTTTCGATACGAACAAGGATTACATTCTTTCCTTTGGCAACCCATTCTTCGGCTTCATCAGCAAAGAAAACGATCTGACCAGTTGCAGCACCTGGTGATGCTGGTAAACCTTTTGCTAATACTTTAGCGGCCTTGATAGCACCTTTATCGAATACAGGGTGAAGCAATTCGTCGAGCTTTTCGGGCTCGTTGCGGAGAAGAGCTTTTTTTTTCATCGATTTTACCTTCGCGGAGGAGGTCCATCGAGATTTTAACCATAGCAGCACCAGTACGCTTACCGTTACGGGTCTGGAGGAACCAGAGTTTACCTTCCTGAATGGTGAACTCCATATCCTGCATGTCTTTATAATGTTTTTCGAGATTGCTTTGAATTTCGAAAAGTTCTTTATACATCTGCGGCATCGCTTCTTCCAGTGAAGGATATTTAGATGCACGATCAGCTTCAGAAACACCGGCTAATACAGCCCAACGTTTTGAGCCTTCGAGGGTGATCTGTTGTGGGGTACGTATACCTGCAACAACGTCTTCGCCTTGTGCATTGATCAAATATTCACCATTGAAAAGGTTTTCGCCAGTACCTGCATCACGGCTGAAGCAAACGCCAGTACCTGAAGTCTGACCCATGTTACCGAATACCATTGCCTGTACGTTCACAGCAGTACCCCATTCTTCGGGGATATTGTTGAGCTTACGATAATAAATAGCACGATCGTTCATCCAGCTGTTGAATACGGCGCAAACGGCACCCCAAAGCTGTTCATATGAACTTTCAGGAAAATCTTTACCGGTTTTAGCTTTTACGGCAGTTTTGAATTTCTTTACCAATTCCTTCAGGTCATCCACATTCAGGTCGGTATCGTTCTGAACACCTTTCTTGTGTTTTACTTCTTCCAGAATTTCTTCGAAAGGATCAATGTCGGTTTTCGAAGTGGGCTTCATATCAAGTACTACGTCGCCATACATTTGTACAAAGCGACGGTAGCTGTCCCATGCAAAACGTGGGTTATTGGTTTTCTTTGCCAAACCTTCAACAACGGTATCGTTCAATCCAAGGTTTAAGATGGTATCCATCATCCCAGGCATTGAAGCGCGTGCACCCGAACGTACTGAAACTAAAAGTGGATTTGTAGCGTCGCCGAATTTACCGCCGGTGAGCTTTTCAACCTGGGCAATAGCGGCTTCAACTTCGCCCTTCAATAATTCAACTACTTTATCGCGGCCTAACTTATTGTACTCTGTACATACATCGGTAGTAATAGTAAACCCGGGAGGTACAGGAACCCCGATAAGGTTCATTTCAGCAAGGTTGGCACCTTTTCCACCAAGCAGGTTTTTCATATCGGCTTTTCCTTCAGCCTGCTTGTTTCCAAATGTGTAAACACGTTTTACTTGTGACATACTGTTAATTTAAGTGATTGATTATTTAAAACTTGTAATATATTTTTCTAATTTTTTACGAAAACAACAAATGTACAAAAAAATTAAAAAAGTGCTGTACAATATGTTTTATTATTGCGCCAATTTGTAACCCACTGAATAATATTGCGCTGTAAGGTTATTTTTTTCTTGCCAGGGGATGAAATTGCAAGATTGTGTCGCGCAGGAACTCGCGATTCAAATGGGTATAAATCTCCGTAGTAAGAATGGATTCATGGCCAAGCATCTCCTGAACTGCTCGCAGATCAGCACCTCCCTCGATGAGATGGGTTGCAAACGAGTGGCGGAATGTATGCGGACTAATACTCTTCTTTATTCCGGCCTTCTCAGCCAGTTGTTTAATAATGGTAAAAACCATAACGCGTGTAAGGTTCTTCCCTCTTCGGTTTAGAAACACGATATCCTCAAACCCCTTTTGCACCGGAACATGCGTGCGGTAGTGCTTTATATAATGCAATATTTCGCGCTGCGATACACTGCCCATGGGTATCAATCGTTCTTTATTCCCCTTCCCTATTACCCGGATAAATCCCTCGTCGAAAAAAAGGTTCGAAATCCTTAGTTGCACAAGTTCGGTAACACGCAAGCCACAGCTATACATGGTTTCTATAATGGCCCTGTTTCGGTGTCCTTCAGGTTGACTTAAATCAATTACACTTAATAAATGATCGATCTCCTCAACCGATAATACCTGGGGCAGCTTCCGACCAATCTTTGGGAATTCGATCAATTCGGTAGGATCGATAGTAATCAGGTTTTCGATAGCAAGGAATTTATAAAATGCCCGTATCCCCGACAAAATGCGAGATTGGGAACGTGCAGATACCCCAAGACCATTCAGCCATTCGAGGAACGCACGGACATTATCCAAATCTATTTCATGTGCCTGTTTGCTTATTTGATGCGCCTCAAGAAACTGCGAAAACTTCACAACATCATGTATGTAGGCCTCCACCGAATGCGCGGCAAAAGACTTCTCAAGTCTTAAATAGGCGGAAAAACGACGGATAGCTTCGGGCCAGAGCATGGAAGTTTGGCTAAATGAGTTTATGCAAAGAAACAAATTATTAATGGAAATGGATATGGCGGGCAGTTGATTGTTATACAGTGGTCAAAAGGTGGTCATACAGTTGTCAAACTGTGTCCATACGATGGTCATACGGTTGTGAGGCAACGGTCATCTTAAAAAGATGCGGCGAACAATTGAACAGACTAAATTTAATTGATAAGCACTATGGCTTTAAAATATAATAGTGTATGCATTTTTAGGACGGGTTAGCAAAAAAACAAACGTTTATGGAAATAACAAATTAAATCAACTTTTTAAAGCTCTCCGAAAGAGCTGCTGAATTAATAAACAATGATTAAAAGAATATAAGGAATAAATGAGCTTTTTCAAGTAAACGCAGTATGTAGGATCATAAATTCATTGACTAGCAAATTATATATTTAACTTCTTGAATACAGCATATTTTATCCCATGTTACGCATATACCATTTTTTGTTACTCTGAGACAATTGAGTTTATATAAAAAATTATATAATTGCATTTATAAAGTTATAAAATGATGAAATCTTCATAGTTATTTAAATATAAAAGACGTTTATGAATACAACAACTACACCTCCAACTACTATTATTAAGCTTAAAACACAGAAAGGAAACAAACCGCTTAATTTTAATGAAATTTTATATCTTAAGGCATCCAATAAGCATACCTTTATCTATTTAATGGACGGACAATGCATTGAGACCAACCACCTATTAAAACAATATGAGGGAAAATTACCCCAGCCACTATTCTGCCGATGCCATAATTCATACATTTTAAATAACATTCATGTAGAATGCATTAACGGAAACTATATTTACCTCACTGCTAGTCACGATGTTATTCCACTCTCACGAAAATGGAAACAGGTGTTTATAGATAATTACAACATATTTAAGCAGTCGCAGATAAGTATTAATTTGAGTTATGGGTTGCTGGGGGTTAAATAGTGAAGAGTGAAGAGTTAAAAGGGAGAGAGAAGCTGGGTGCGGTTATTTGAGCTATGCTTGTCATTTGTAGTCATTTTTAGTCATTTGCTTCACGACATTAAGTCATTAATAGTCATTGGTGAATAATGGCACGAAGTAAATGACAATGAATAACAGCCGCAGGCCAAATAACGCGCAGCATTTGACGACTGTAGGCCAATTGTCGCGAAGCAAATGACAGCTAAAGGCATTCTTTTTGTCATTCACTCCTATTTCATGTCATCCACTCCCATTTTGTATCATTTTTCAAAATAAATTTTTATGTTTGAAACGCATTCACGTTTTTTTTAACCCTCTAAATTAACCTCTTATGGCAATTAGCTATGTAGTAAACCAACGCGTTAATCCACGCGATCCAAACGGCCCTCGTAAGTTTTATGCAATGGCCAAAAGTACCTCCGAAGAAACCACCCGCAAGCTGGCAACCGAAATCAGCAAACGCACAGGCTTAAGTGGTTCCGACGTAATGGCAGTATTGGAAGCTTTTATCGATCTGATACCCGAACGATTAATTGAAGGTGCCATTGTTCGCCTTGGCGATTTTGGAAGTTTTAACATTACCCTTAGCAGCGAAGGCGCTGATACTGCCGAAAACTTTACTTCGGCAATGATTAAAGACAATAATCTCAATTTCAGGCCTGGTAAAGTAGTTGAGAAAGTACTTTCTACAGCCGATTACAAAAGAATTTCGGAATAAACAAAAACGATGCGCATCGTTTTAAAAATGATGCGCATCGTTTATCAAAGTCTTGCTCATCGTTTATCCAAGTCTTGAGCATCGTTTGATCAAGTGTTGCTCATCATTTTAAAAGTGTTGCGCACGAGTTTGAATGATCGTAAAGAACCATTTAATTTTTGCAATAACCATAGTTTGAAAACTATTAGCTAAACAAAACTGTTCCGTGCGTAAATTTATTTATTCCATATCGCTTTGCCTTATCCTTTTAACCCCGTTCCTATACTCGAACGAGCTATACAACGGTGTTATCAGCGCCAAACAAATATGGTTTTATGGATCTATGGCATTCCTCATGCTGGTTACTGCCATAGATCTCTTATTCGACCGCAAACCCTTTACCATCCAATTAAATAAAATTGACCTCGCCTTACTCGCATTCTTCACCTACTATACCATCCGCGCCGCTACCACACCCTACATGCCATTACTCCAAAACCAACGCTGGATTAATTGGGGGCTGTGTGTTGTGTTGTACTTTGTTATTAAGAGAATCATAAATAGTGAAGAGTTAAAATCAAAAGTTAATAGTGAAGAGTTAATAGTTAATAGTGAAAACCAAGCACTTCCTGGCAACCACAAACCAACTATTAACTATTTAACTTTTAACTTATTAACTAATAATATTCCCTCTTTAATTATTAGTTTCCTAATCCTCACCGCTCTCTGCCAATCCCTCTGGGGCCTCCTCCAACTCTACGGTTTCCTGCCCAGTTTTAACGGCTACTTTAAAATAACAGGCACCTTCTTTAATCCGGCTCCATATGCGATGTACCTGGCTGTAATTTTTCCGATGGCACTAGCAAAAATATTATATCATAAAAAGTTAAAAGTGAAGAGTGAAGAAGATAAAGTCAAAAGTGAAGAGTTAATAGTGAATAGTGAAAACCACACACATTCTGCCAACCATAAACCAACTATTAACTTTTTAACTTTTAACTATTCTCTTTTTTCAACTATTCATTTTTCACTATTAACTTATTACCTCTCCTTTGCCACCATCCT
>DATALJ010000205.1:0-65572 GCA_036261135.1 Bacteroidales bacterium | reverse complement strand
ATTTGCTAGCTCCTGATGGAAGCACAAGGGTTGAACTTAAGAAAGCTCCTATGGAGTACGATCCTTTTGGATTCTGTAACTTCGGCGACGATGTGAAAAATTTATATTTCAATAGTGAATTGCCGATCACGGACTCATTGAAGATCTGCGGTATGCCTACTCCATTAACTGGCGAATATGCTATTACTGGCGATTTGTCCACTATTTACGGAATGAATCCGGCACAAGGAGGATGGTCTATCATGGTTAAAGACGTTACAAATGACAATGGTGGTACCGATGGATTCTTAACTGATGCTTCTATCTCCTTTACAGATATATCAGACTTTACAGGACTTCCTGTAACTGTAGAATTTAAGGCTACAGGAATAAATAATCCAATTGATGAGGCTATGGTTGTTGGACAACAGGCTTACACTTCTTATATTGTGCCGTTGGGTTTAAGAACAACCTGTTCCAATTCGTGTGATGCTCGTGCAATTGTCAATGTTATTGGAGGAGTAGGACCTTATACATATCAATGGGATGATCCTGCTAACTCAACAACAAAAACACTTGATCTTTGCGCACGGACTTATAATGTAACTGTAACTGATGCCTTAGGTTGTACTGCAGTTGCAAGTGTTGAGGTTACTTCACCTCCTGCGATAGTATTAGGACCAGTTACTTATTCCAACAACGACACCCTTAAATGCTATGGAGAAAAAACAGATATTACCATTACAGCCACTGGTGGAATCGGAGCTCTGAAGTATACTTATACAGGTGCTCCTGCTCCGAACGACACCTTAAATGTAGGTACTGCATTCACTAATTTGGGAGCCGGAACGTATAACTTCCATATTTTCGATGTAAATGGATGTACGAAGGATACAACAATCAACATTGTTGCTCCTGATACTCTGAAGGCTGAAGTAAAAGCCATTACACATAATGTATGTTATGGTGGAAACACCGGCTCAGTGGTTATTAAAGCAGAAGGCGGTAATAAAAAATATGTATTTACACTGAAGCAAGCCGGGGTTGATGTAGAAACCATATATACCATGGAAGATACAGCTACCTTTACCGGTTTAGCAGCAGGTACCTATACTGTAGCTGTTCGTGATACCAATATGTGCAGTATTTTACCTGATCTGGATGTTGTAATTACACAACCAGCAACGCCATTAACAATCGATCTTGTAAAAAGTGGCAAGCTCACAACCTGCGCTTCCAACGCTGATGGATGGGTTACATTCGAAACAAGCGGAGGTTCTGCTCCATTTACTTATACCATTTATAATACTACAGACACTTTCGAGTCTGCTCAGGATTCATTAAGCGGAATAGTTCGAGGAACCTATACAGCCATGATAACTGATGGTAATGGATGTACAGCAACTTATGGAACTCCTGTAGACATCATTGCTGATCCTGCTATTATTTTCAATAAACCATTTGCGGTAACACCTGTAACCAAGTGTTATACCAATAATGACGGTACCATAACCGTATCTGCAACGCACGATGATGGTAATAAGGATAATATAGAAGTAACTATCGATAATTTGGCCGGAACATATAATCCGCTTGAGGCTCCTTCATATAGCTATCAGTTTACGAATCTGACTCCCGGATGGCATGTTATTTATGCAAAGGATGTAAGCAATCCCGGAACCTGTATCTTTAAAGACAGCGCTTTTGTTTCAGCACCTCTGCCCATTTCGGGGAGCACGGTGATAACCTTTGTTGCTACTAATAACTACACAGTGGATGTTGTTGCATCAGGCGGTACAGGAACTTTGGAATATGCCTTCCTCGATAGCAACAGAGATAGCATCCAGGGCTTTGGCGCTAATAATTCATTTACTGGTTTAACCAATGGAACATATTATGCTCTTGTAAGGGACGCAGAACGTTGCTTTATTGAATTGCCTGTTAATCTTGCTGATTTTACTATAACGGTAACTCACCTGAAGTGTTATAACGATAATTCGGGTAGAATTAAGGTTACGGCTGGTATACCAGGAACCTACCTTTACGACTTGGATAAAGGCGCCGTACAAAATGATAGTGGCGTATTTGTTAACCTCAGTGCAGGAAAGCATTACATAAAGGTTTATAACGAATTCGGAACAGTAGTATTTAACGATTCAACTATATTGAATCAACCTGCTACTGCACTTGAAGTTGTTAAGCTTTTATTCCCACCCGATTTGAACAAGTGCGCATACGATCAGAATGTTTCTGCACGTATGATGGTAGCTGTTGTTGGAGGTGTTGCGCCTTACCAATATTCTAAAGATGGTATTCAGTACTTCAGCGAACCCGATCTGGTATTATTCGGAAAAGGATCTCATATTGTATTCGTTAGGGATACCAATGCCTGCGTGGTTCAGTCATCTCCGATAGATGTTGGCGCTCCCGATCCTGTAAATATCATAGTAGATAGGATTGTTCCGGTAAAAGGATCGAAACCAGGAAGTGTGAGCTTGAAAGCCACAGGCCCTGATAAACCAATTACATTCTCGCAGAATGGAGCAGATTGGTTTGGTACCACGGATAGTACCCATACTTTTGGTAATCTTAATCAGGGTACTTATACCTTCTACGCACAAAACACCATAGGATGTAGGGATACCATTAGTGTAACGGTTCCAATTGCGCCAAAATTGAATGTGAAGGTAATTATTGATACCACACTGGTTGAATGCGACTATGACAATAAAGCAGGTATGTCGTTGATAATTCTTGATGCTGGTGTTGATTCTGCCAGGTATTTTATAACATCCAAAGATACTAGCTGGCTAAAATCAACCACACAAAGTTATATTGACTTAACTCAGGGACATTATTCAATTTATGTTGAAGATAATAATGGAAGAATCTTTGCGAAGGATACTATTATTCCAGGGCTTCCTTCAGGATACACTTATTCCATATCAACAAAGGATACATGCGCACGGTTTAGCCGACGGGGCCACTATGGATCATTAGAACTGGTTACTTCACCGGATTATACCAATTATACCTTCAACTGGTCAAATGGTAAAACAACAAGTTCTATCCATAATCTTAGTTCAGGGCCATATTCGGTAACTGTAACCTATGGGAAGGATAATCAGTGTCAAAGAATCATAGAAGACACAGTTTGGTATGTCAGAGATATGTATTTGAATATTGTACCCCTTGGAAAGATTTGCCCAAATACAGATTATCGGCTTTCGCTTCAGAATAATGCTCGAGCAGACAAGTATAGATGGGTTCCATCGATCGGATTGAACGATCCTACTTCTGAATCTCCAATTGTAAATATTTCTAAACCAATGGAGTATTTATTGATAGCAGAGGATAATTACTATGGATGCTATGACAGTACTACAACTAAAATAGATGTTGTTAAAGTGCCACAGATTATTAGTCCTGATACATTTGTAATTGTTCCGGGAGGAGAAATGCAACTATTTGCCAATGATACTAGTTTTGTTGGTTGTATCTGGAATCCTGCAACATATTTAAATAATGCTAATACATTTGCTCCGATTGTACGGCCTGAGAGCAGTATCATATATCATGTTACAGGTATTACAGCAGAACTGTGCTATGTAACTGATACGGTATACATTGTTTCGGATTACCTTAAAGTTCCTTCAGGCTTTACTCCTAATGGCGATGGTGTAAACGATGTTTGGGAAATCGATTATGCCGATCAGTACCCGGATATGTTGGTACAGGTATTTAATCGGTGGGGACAAAAAGTATTTGAACAAGGTGGCTATTCATTGTCAACTGCCTGGGATGGAACTCGCAATGGAAGACCTCTGCCTATGGGTACCTACTATTATGTAATCTTCCCGACGAAGGATTCCAAAATGACAGGAACTGTAACGATTGTGAGATAGCGCTATGAACCGAATAAATATAAACCCAAATAAAAACCTGTATGCTCCAAAGGGGCATACAGGCTCTGTTAGACCCTTAGAAAATAAAACCATACGAATGAAAAAATACCTCCTCATTTCGTTTTTCATCATGGCATTATGCTGGTCTGGTTATGGGCAGCAAAGTCCCAATTACACACTATTCATGATGAACCCATTTATTTATAACCCTGCATTGGCTGGTACGGCCCCCTATTTTCAGATTCGATCGAATCATCGGTTCCAGTGGGTTGGGTTTAAAGATGCACCTATAACAAACTCAATTAGTGCATATGGTCCCCATAAAAAGAAACCAATGGGTTATGGGGGTACAATTTATAACGACGTTGCTGGCCCAGAGAGCAGAACAGGGGTTAATGGGGTGTATGCTTACCAGATTTCTGTTAATGCAGATCTTACCTTGTCTATGGGATTGTCCTTAGGATTGATGCAGTACAAAATTGATGGAACTAAAATTGATCTGCACGACGACTGGTCGGGAGTTACGGATAATGCACTGGGTAAGTCGGTATATACCAAATTCCTTCCTGATGCATCGGTTGGGGTATACTTATGGTGTAATCAATATTATGTTGGGTTTTCGGCTAATCAGCTTTTAAATAACAAAATTAACCTTACGGAAAGCGAAGTGGGGGTTAATAAATTAACAAGCCATTTTTACCTGATGGGAGGATATATTTTCAAGATTGACAAAAAATGGCAGATTGAGCCGGGAATGGTGGTTAAAAAAGTTGTTCCGGCACCATTTCAGGTGGAGCTTTATACAAAAGCGATTTACCAGAAAACTTTTTGGGGTGGACTGTCGTTCAGATCTCAGGACGCCATTTCTATTGCCATTGGTTATGTACATGACAAAAAAATATTTGTTGGCTATTCCTTTGATTTGGCAGTAACTGACATAAGAAGATACAATGCCGGTTCGCACGAGGTTTTTTTTGGCTTTAATTTTGATAATAGGAAGAAATTATCGAGAAAATAAAAAGATTGATGTTTAGATTTTTGTTGTTGGTTAGCGCCGCCAGTGTTTTATTGTTTGGGTGCAGAAAGAAAGAAAATAGTTATTTTATTCCTGCCGAAGATTTTAAAGAAATAATCTGCGATTTCCATTTAGCGGATGGGCTGTACATGGTTAATAGCCGATATATAACGTTCCATAACGATAGTTTTAACTTTTATAACGACATCCTTAAGGAACATGGTTATACTTTTGCCCAATTTGACAGTACCTTGAAGTTTTATACCGACAATCCTGAAAAGCTGGATAGAATTTACGGCGACATTGTTACCGAGTTTAATAAGCTGGAGCACATGAATTCACAGTTGGGTTTGATGGATGATTCCATTTCGAACTTGTATACTGGCAAAAAACGGTGGATCTTACCTAAAGATGGCCCTACCAAAAGGGTTCCATTCGATATAGCTGTTCAGGATTCGGGAGAATACACCATTCTTGTTTTTGCTAAGAAGGGTTTGGATGACAAGTCAAAGGATCTCCGGATTACAGCCTTTTACTATTACAAAGATAGCGCTTCCAATAAAGAACATACGGACTACTTTCCTGAAGCTACCTATGAGCCAGGGAAGCGATTTGCAATATACTCTACGTCTAAATTTCTTTCTGATAAAAAAGTAAAACGCCTAAGAGGATGGATTCTGGATTATGACCAATCTGCCGGATCGATCCACCGCGATATTGAAGTGAAAATGATTGCTATCCGCAGGAATTTGAGGGAAAGAGCCCAATGACCCGCAAAATATCAGCACACTATATTTACCTCAATAGGGAAACCTTTCTGAAATTTGGCGTTGTTACTTTCTCCCAAAATGGGGTTATTACTAGTGTTAAGGATAATAAAGGAATTCCGGAGGAATCTGAAAGTCTCGAATTCTTTAATGGGATTATAATTCCTGGTTTTGTCGATGTGGACTTGCTGCAAGTTAAGACCAATGCAGTACGGATATTTTCAGATGGTTTAAAAGATGGGCTGCACGGGGAATTATTCGGATCCTTTCAATTCCTGATTATAGAGAATCCCGTTTTTTTTGATAACGACGAGGTTGCTCGTTTGTTGACGCTGGAGCATCAAGGAGCACATATCATTCTTACATTTGATGCTGATCCGGCAAATTTTCAATCATCTATTTTCAGGAGTATTCGTAAGTTGGCTTTAACTGGAGCAATTGATTTTGCTTATCTCCTGAAATGGTCCACAATTAACCCTGCGCTATGTATGGGTATTGATGCCATATATGGAACTATTGCCCCTAATAAGCAACCCGGATTAAATGTGATTTCAGGAGTTGACTATGCTTCCATGAGTTTATCAGAAACAAGTTCTATTAGGGTAATCGTTTAGAAACAGTTATTTTTGCCTGAAATTAATTCTTTTTACCATTGGCTACTTTTTTGTTCGATAAAATTGTTTTTGGTCCTGTAAAAAGCAGGCGGCTTGGGGTTTCTCTGGGGATCAACCTGCTTCCGTTACACCGTAAAATATGCAATTTCGATTGTGTATATTGTGAGTGCGGGCTTAATACGCCTGGTACCAGTGTTGATGAGAAACTGCCTACACGTGAAATGGTTTCTTCTGCTTTGCGCCAAAAACTCGATGAGATGAAAGTCAACGCCCAGGCTCCCGACGTAATTACATTTGCAGGCAACGGAGAACCTACTATACATCCGCAATTTGCTGGAATAATTGACGATACAATTGCCGTGAGAGATATGTATTTCCCCAAGGCTAAAATATCGGTATTATCGAATGCTACAATGCTTCATAAGCAAGATATTGTAAAGGCCTTGTTAAAAGCCGATCAGAGCATATTGAAGCTTGATTCGGGGCTCGAATCATCTATAAATCACATTAATCAACCTGCTAAATCGTTATCTGTTAGTAAATTGATTGATCAATTTCAGCAATTTAAAGGCAAACTGATCATACAGTCGCTATTTACCCGTGGAACTATTGGAAACAATAAAATTGACAATACTACAGAGGCAGATATTACTGCCTGGATTGAGAGCTTAAAGCAAATTCGGCCCGAGATGGTGATGATATATACTATTGAGAGAGATACTCCTTACGAAGGCCTTCGGAAAGTTCCTGTTGATGAGTTAAAAGCGATTGCGAAGCTTGTAAATGCTATAGGCATAAACACACAAGTAAATGGTTAGGACCCGCTTTTTTTTGCTTTATTCAATGTAAAAGTAAAAGAAGAGCCTTCTCCCATCCTGGATCTTACGTTAATCGTTTGCTCATGCGCTTCAATGATGTGCTTTACGATAGAGAGTCCAAGCCCTGTTCCGCCCTGGTCGCGCGATCTGCTTTTGTCCGTTCTGTAGAACCTTTCGAAAATGCGGGTAATGTCTTTATCGTTGATTCCAATTCCTGTGTCAGCAACTTCAATCATAACCTGGTCGCCGATATCGTAAAACGAAACAGTTGTTTTACCACCCTGTCGTCCGTATTTTATTGAGTTAACAACCAGATTGTTCAGTACCTCGGTTATTCTTTTCTTATCGGCATTCACTTTGATCGAACGTGGGGAATTGGTGGCAAATTCGAGTGCTATATAGTACTTATTGGCCAGCATTTCCTGCATTTCGAATACATCCTCGATTAAGGCAATGATGTCGAAGTCCTCGAATTCAAGTTTCAATTCGCCGGATTCAAGGCGCGATATGGATTCCAGATCTTCTACAATGTTGATCATCCGGTTGATACTTTTTTCCGTACGTTCAAGGTAGGCTTTGTTAATGGTAGGATCCTCGAGCCCACCATCAAGCAATGTAAGAATATATCCCTGTATGTTGAAAATAGGCGTTTTGAGCTCATGCGAAACGTTGCCGAGGAATTCGCGACGGTACTTTTCGAGTTGTTTGAGCTGGACGATTTCCTTGGTTTTGTCGTTTGCCCAGTTTTCAACGTTTTCCTTTACTTCGGACAGAACGTCCTTATTCATGTCGCCCAGTTTCTGCTTTTGCAGATTTGCGTTGTAGATGGTTTTGTACAGCGGATTGATTTTTTCAGCAATAAACCCATTCAGAAAATAAAGGCTTACCAGAAATATTGAAATAAACAGCGCAGCGCCCCAGAGCAATACCCATAAGGTTGTATTACTGTATTTTAATACAAGTATGATGGATACGCTAAAAATTAAAGTAGCAATCAGGGTAATCCGGAGGGCTACTTTCTTTGGGGAACCTCCTGTCATATAATTTTATTGATGTTGAGCGAGTAATTTAGCTACATACTTGCCTATGATATCAAATTCGAGATTTACAACAGTTCCTTCCTTTATTTGATGGAAATTGGTATGTTCGTATGTATACGGTATAATGGCAACCTGGAAAGAAGACTGTTGTGAGTTTACAACCGTAAGACTTACGCCATTTACAGTAATGGATCCCTTTTCAACGGTAATATTATTCATTGTTTTGTCGTACTCGAATGTGAAATACCACGAACCGTTTGCTTCCACAACACTGGTACATTTGCCTGTCTGGTCTACATGGCCTTGTACAATATGCCCGTCGAGCCGTTCGTTGAGTTTCATACTTCTTTCGAGATTCACCTTGTCGCCAATCTTTAAATATCCCAGATTTGACTTTAATAACGTCTCTTTGATAGCGGTTACCGTGTATGTGTCATTTTCTTTGTTTACCACAGTGAGGCAAACCCCATTGTGTGCGATACTCTGATCGATCTTTAATTCATCAACAAATGAGCATTGCATGGTTATGTGAAGGTTGTCCTGTTCTTTCACCAATTTCACCACGGTAGCGGCTTCTTCTACAATTCCTGAAAACATAGCTTTTCTTTTTGTTGCTAAATTATAACAATCCTTTCTGCACTGCAAATGAAAATTATTTATTGTAATTATTCCCGTTTTGCAGATGAAGTTTTTGTTAAGTTTTATTTTTCTACATTTGTAGCTATCTGCAAAAAAATATACCGAATGATTTTAGTTACGGGAGGCACAGGTCTTGTTGGTTCGCATCTGTTGTTTAATTTATTGAACAGGGGATACAAAGTGAAAGTATTACTGCGGCCTACTTCTAATAAAGAAAATATATCAAGAACTTTTTCATTCTACACCCAGAATCCATCGGAATTACTGAAAAATATCACTTGGGCGGAGGGCAATCTGTTGGATTTACAGTCGCTCGAAGCTGCGCTTGATGGTGTTACCAGGGTTTATCATACTGCTGCATTTGTTTCTTTTAAAAAGAAAGATAAAGCGAAGGTTTTGCAGACAAATATCGGGGGAACAGCTAATCTTGTTAATCTTTGTTTGGAGAGAGGTATAGAGAAGTTCTGCCATGTGAGCTCTATAGGAGCACTTGGTCAAAGCGAGCCAGGAATGGCTATTACTGAGGATCTGCTATGGAAACCATCCAAAAATGTTTCTGCCTATTCACTGAGTAAATATCATTCAGAGATGGAGGTTTGGAGGGGAATAACCGAGGGAATGAATGCGGTAATTGTTAATCCTTCGGTAATCCTGGGTCCGGGTGATTGGACCAATGGCAGCCCATTGTTATTCAGTCTTATAGACAAAGGGTTTGATTATTATACAACCGGAGTTACAGGTTATGTCGATGTACGTGATCTCGTAAATGTAATGGTGCAACTGATGGAGAGCGACATCGTAAACGAACGTTTTACTGTTTCGGCTGAAAATCTTACCTATAAGCAGTTTTTCGATTATGTAGCAGCTGCACTGAACAAGCCCATTCCTCAAAAGCAATTGGCACGGTGGAAAGCCGAACTATTGAGGCGGTTGGAAGCTGCGCTGGGTATGTTAACAGGCAAATCCCCCCGTATTACAAAGGAAACCACGCATATTGCCTATGCAAAATCCTTTTATGACAGCACTAAATTAACGAAAACCATAGGGTATTCTTTTACGCCTATAGAGCAAACAATCCGCAATGTTGCAGCAATTTATGAACAAAATTGTGCACAACAATAGGGCTATCGAACATAATGTAAAAAACTTACATATATTTGCACTCTTGGTTTTATGTAAATTCGAATTAACCTAACCGTAATGAGATTAATTATCTGTTTTCTCTTTTTCGCGTTGTTGCTTGCTTCGTGTGGGCAGTACAAGCGGTATACCTATCTGCAGACAAAATACCCCGAGAAAGATACCTTGTATGCTAAGAAGCTTACTCCTTATTTATTACAACCTTCGGATATTCTTCAGGTGAAAGTATCGAGTGTGCTGGATAAAGCGTCCAGGGAATTATTTAGTTCAGACATTACCAATATGCCTACCGGTATGTCTTCGGGTACGGCAGGTTTGTATTTAATGGGGAATACCATCGACAGCGAGGGGTATATCTCTCTTCCCGTGGTAGGAAAAATTATGGTAGGAGGAATGACTCTGGAAGAAGCACGTGAGAAGATTTATCAAACAGCAATTACATATAGCACCGATGCCCGTGTGGATGTAAAGCTTCTAAGCTTCAGGGTGAGCATTGTAGGTGAAGTTAAAGCACCGGGTTATTATACCATCTACGGTACCCGGGCAACCTTACTTGAAGGTTTGTCTATGGCTGGCGATTTAACTTACAACGGACAGCGTAAAAATATTTTAATACTTCGTTCGTTTAAAGATGGTACAAGAACGATTAAAGTTGATCTAACTTCACGCGATTTGTTGAGCTCCGAAAAATATTTTTTACAACCCAATGATATTATTTACGTAGCGCCCTTTAAAACTGCCGCTTTTCGTGCAAAGATATCCGACTATGCTGTTTTTATGACCTTGATAACGTCTACCATTACAGCCGTTTTATTAATAAATAATGCTTTTAAATAGGAATGGAAAATTCGCCAGCAAATTATAATGTCCCGCAAGAGGAAACCATTGATGTACGTAAGTTTTTAATAACGGTACTCCGCAACTGGTATTGGTTTGCGATATCCATTTTCATTACTTACTCCATTGCTTTTTTGGTTAATAGATATTCCGAACCACGATATAACCTCACCGCAACTCTAATTGTAAATGATGAAAAGAAATCAACTGCTGAGATTCTTATCAATGCGTTGGACCGGTTCAATGCCCGCCGAAATGTTGAGAATGAGATCGCAATCCTGAAATCGTATAAAGTCGCCCGTAAGGCATTAAGCGAACTTCCCGATTTTGAAATCAGTTACTACAGTATTGGCAGGGTAAGAAAGCCTTTAATGTACAAAACGGCTCCGTTTAAGGTGGTGGTAGATACATCTTCGAAAAACCTTTATGGTGTGCCGGTTCACATAACTATTCTTTCCGATAAAGAATTCTTATTGGAAATTGAAGGGAGTGTGAAAAAGAAATTATTATTTGGTGAGCGCTTTAGTAATCCAAGCTTCAACTTTACTCTATTCAGGAAGTTTCAGAAGGATGAAAAATCGCCCATTTCGAATAAGTATTTTTTCGTTATCAACGATTTGAACGAACTTACAAATGCGTATCGTTCCAAACTATCGTTAACTACCAATGATAAGAAAGGTACAGTCCTTATTCTGAGCAGTACAGGTTATGTTCCTCAAATGGAGGCCGATTATCTGAATAAACTCATGGAGGTTTATATTCAAAATGGACTTGATGAGAAAAACCAAACAGCTATCAATACCATAAACTTTATTAACGAACAGCTTTCCACTGTGGTCGATTCGTTGAGTAAAGTGGAAGATAAAATGCAATCATTCCGCTTGAATAGCAAAATCATCGATATTTCTTCGGAAGGGCAGGCCATTATGGCCCGGATGGCTAAAGTACAGACCGATAAAGTAAATTACGATCTGCAATTACGGTACTACAAATACATAAAAACATACATCGATCAGCGAAAGGATTTCCGACAGGTTATGGCTCCGTCGGTTATGGGGATCAGCGATCCTATTCTTAATAAGACTGTATCTGATCTGTCTGAGTTATATGCCGAAAGAAATGTACTTATGCTAAGCGCGCAGAATAACAATCCGGCGCTTGTGTTGGTTAATGCCAAAATACAAAGTTCGCTGGATGCACTGGATGAAAATATTAAAGAAATAATCAAGTCTACAGAGATAGCGCAGAATGAAGTTTCGCGCAGGCAGGCTGATATTGAGAAAGAAGTAATGCAATTGCCTATTACCGAACGCCGATACCTGAATATTCAGCGTGATTATAAACTGAATGACCAGATTTACAACTTCCTGCTGCAACGACGTGCCGAGGCCGATATTGCACGTGCTTCAAACGTTGCGGACAATAAAATTTTGGACGTGGCATCGGCCGAAAATCCTGTTAAGGTTTCACCAAAACCTGGAAGAAATAAGATAATTGCCATAATTATAGGGATACTGATTCCCCTTTCTATACTCATTCTCATCGAGTTTTTTAATGAGAAGATTGTAGATCCTAAAGATATTGATAAGATTACTAAGGTTCCTGTTTTTGGATCGGTAGGTCATAATGAGAAACAGTCGGAAATGCCTGTGGCCGAAAATCCCAAATCGTCATTGGCCGAGTCTTTCAGAGCATTGCGAACGAATCTTCAATATGTAATGCGCGACCCGGATAAAAAGGTTATTTGCGTAACTTCCACAATTAGCGGCGAGGGAAAGACCTTCTGTGCGGTCAACCTGGCTTCTATCATTGCGCAATCGAATAAAAAGACTTTATTAATTAGTCTCGATCTTCGGAAGCCTAAAGTTCACAAGGTTTTCAATATGGAAAATGAGCGCGGTCTCAGTACTTATCTTATTGGTAAGACCGATTACAATGATGTGATAATCAAAACCAACATTCACAACTTGTATATTACACCTGCTGGTCCTATACCTCCCAATCCGGCAGAGTTGATTGAAACTAAGGAGATGGAGACTTTTATCCAGAAGGTTCGCAAGGATTTTGACATCATTGTGATGGATACACCACCCATTGCTATTGTAACAGATGCTGTTCTGCTGAGCCGTTTCTCCGATGCTGTTATATTTGTAGTGCGTCAGAATTACTCAACCAAGGATGTAATTCATTTGGTGGATGATTTGCATACAAAGAAAGACATTAAGAATATTGGTATCCTGATAAACGATATTAAAGCAAGCAGCTATTATGGTTATGGTCGCAGATATAACTACGGCTATGGCTATGGTTACGGCTATAATTATGCTTATGGGCAGGATTATTACAACGAATCCCCAAAGAATTTATCGTATATGGATAAGGTTATCCGGTTCCTGTTCAGAAGTTAGTTGTTGAAATTGAATATGGAACCATGATACAGGTTCCTGAGCTTGTCGAAGGCCCGGTATCATAACAGAATATTGACTAAGTGCGTGTTGATACCTACAAAGATCTGTTTGGCTTAGGTCTCAAACGATTCCTACCTTAACCAAACATGAGATCCTGAGAGTTTGTGCAAAAATGCTTCGAAGTAGCGTAGTCTCTATGAGACTATTAGCTCAGCCTTTAAAATTATTAGCTAATGCTTTTCCTTACCATGCGCTGGTTAATGAATGCTGCCAACGCTACAATGGCGATTACTGTTATGGTATAATACACGAATGATGGAACCGGCAGCGGATCGCCTTTGGCGTACGAATGTAACCCCGAAAGATAATAGTTTACTCCAAAATAGGTCATGATTACGCATCCAAACGTGACAACTGCTAGCAGGTTGAAGAGGTAGGGACCCCGTAATCCCGGAATCATTCGCATGTGTGCAACAAATGCATAAACCAGTACGGTAACCAAAGCCCATGTTTCCTTGGGATCCCAGCCCCAATAGCGCCCCCACGATTCGTTGGCCCAAACTCCGCCAAGGAATGTACCTATGGTTAACAAGTACAGACCAACAATTAAGGTCATTTCGATTACGGCAGATAGCTCACTAATGGTTATTCCTATGCGTTCGTAGTTTTTTGCCGATTGAGCGAACATGATAATTAGGTTAAGGAAGGCAAGTAACGCGCCAAGTGCCATAAAACCATAACTTGCAGTGATTATGGCAACGTGTATCATTAGCCAGTACGATTTAAGCACTGGGACAAGGTTCGTAATTTCAGGATCCATCCAGCTTAGGTGAGCAACATACAGTATAATCCAAGCCAGAAGTGCCGTAGATGAAAGCGCTATTCCCGTTTTCCTCGAGAATATAATACCGGCCAGGATGGTTGCAAAAGCAATGTATATAAGCGACTCGTACCCATTACTCCAGGGTGCGTGGCCCGAAATGTACCAGCGTGCTGCTAATCCGAAGAAATGCAGGATAAAGCCAGCTACAATAAGGATTCTGGAAACATCTATCGCTGTTTTGAGGTTCATTCGCGGTTTAAAGAGGGCAATGAACTGGAGGATAAGCAATACAAAACCTACCAGGCCATAAAGCGAACTCAACCGATCAAAAATATTCACTTTATTATAGATGGTCTCCAGCTTTCTTTTGAAATCTGAGGGAATAACTTCCTTCCCATATTTGAACTGGAAGTTTTGCAGTGCATTTATTATTTCGTTTGCCTGGGCTAGGTTGTCGTGTGTAGGTTTCATACGCAACAC
The DNA here is from genome assembly GCA_036261135.1 of Bacteroidales bacterium. GTDB lineage: Bacteria > Bacteroidota > Bacteroidia > Bacteroidales > JAAUTT01 > JAAUTT01. The sequence goes on along the minus strand of DATALJ010000205.1, from coordinate 51,107 downwards.
ATCCAGGTACAGGTTAAATGCATTTACTACAAAAAGAGAGTCGTCGCCCCGGAAGGCTGTTGCTGCATTTTCGGGACTGTACCATGTATTATTTTCGTCTTCTGGCTTAGGGAAGATTCTGAAGAAATCGCCGGTGTATATCAGATAGCACAGGTTGGCCCGTTCATCCAACCGTATCAGCTCATTTTCCATTTTGCTGCGGTAAGCGGGCTTTTTGCGGTATGCTTCACCTACAACATCGCCTAATATATAATGGCTGGGATTTTGCGGATCAAAAAGTCCCTGGAACGAGACATAGGAGCCTTTTATATTTAGCATTTCAGCAATTCCTGCATGCGAAAACTTAATCATGGGTACCGTTTGCCAATAAGCAGGATGCGTAATCATACTCAGCAGCACTTCATCGGAATTGAGACCCAGAAAGGTTGTCTTGCGGCTTATTTTACGAACAAGCTCCGAACTGAGCGAATTGACAGGTTTTATTCGTCCACCTACATCCTGCACCAGGAGCTGGCTAAATTTTTCAACCTGCTCCTTATTCATTTTCACAGAATCGGGAACTTCCTGAGCCGAAAGGTTGCTGGGTTTGCCAAACACAACTAGCATTAACAGGATGAGGATTGCGGATAGCTCCTTCTTCCTTTCGTTTAGCATATTTAATTCCTTGGTAAGCCTCATAAAGCGGCTGTTTTTGCTGAAGAGAGCCATCAACATTCCTGCAGCCATAAGTATATATCCAAGGTAGGTAACCAGTGTCCCCCAGAAATCGCGATTTACGGATAGGATTGTTCCTTTCTCATCCTTATCGTACGATGATTGGTAGAAGCGGTACCCATGGTATTGTAGCACATTATTCATGTATATTCGGGTATCCTTGGGCTCAGGTTTTTCGGGGTCGATAATGGTTATCTTGCTCTCGAACCACGATGGACTGTTCGATCCGGGATAATGTTCCACAATGAACTTGTTCAACTTAAGTGAAAATGGAACCTGTACAGGTTTGTGCCCTACCGAAAGGCTAAAAAATACATTGTTGCAGCTGACCTGAGCGGGCGAATTCTCCATCTGGTCGGCAGCAAGATAGGTTAAGGTTTTAGATTCGTTATCCACATTAATTTTTAGCTTGAATGCCGTAGGTAGGCCGCTTTGGTCTTTGAGAGATGCTGGAACATAATCGATTTCGGCCGAAGGGGAAAAGCTTTTTGCTACAAGCTGCGAATTGCCAACCAGGTACAAGTTCTTTATATGAAAAGGATGAATAGCATTGGCTTGTAAAGTATCGCTTGTTTGGCTCATCATGCTTGACGAGATAACTACAAACGGAGCTTTGAAAAACAAGCCGTTGTCTGTATGCCACACCATCATTGTGTTTCTTTTCAACGTATCGTCGAATGAAAGTGTAAAATTTCCTATTTGCTTTGAATCGCCTGAAAGGAAAGGTATTGTTTCCCTGCCAGACATGGCGGCCACAACAATTTCAAGTAATGGCGTTCCATCTGTGCTTTCTTTGCTAACAGACATCGCGTTCGGAATAATATCGTTGCATTCTACTGTTATGTTTTTAGAGGCATGTCGGAACTTAAGTTCGTACTTGTTAGTATTATATTGGGATACAATGATTTTCTTTTCGGCATAAGCCGTATCGCTGCTGGTTATGGCAGTCCCATAAATGTAAGTTCCTTCGCTCACAATTTGGTTGGATGATTCGCCTTCGCGAATGTGCATTGTGCCTTCCGATCCGAAGAACCGGGTTATTGCAGCCCCCACAAGAATGACCAGGAAAGAGAAATGAAAAATAAAAATGGTGAACTTTTCCTTCCGATAAAGTTTTCGGGTAATGATGACTCCCGATAAATTAATAATACCAATAAATAGAAGAACTTCGAACCATCGTGCGTTGTATACTGCAGCTCTGGCGGTTTCTGTTCCATAATCGTTTTCTATAAATGTAGCTGCTGCAATAGATACGGCAAAGGCAAGTAATACAAAACCCATTAAATAGTAGGAAAACAGTAAATCGGCCAGTTTCTTCATGCTGTAGTATATTAATTCATATAAATTTATAATTAAAAATGATTCGCAGCGAACTATTGTAATTAATTTGGCAGGTTCGGTATTATAAACAGCGTTTGTTGGAATCTGTTTAAAATTGGCAATGTTGAATTTAACTAATGTAACAGGTGCTTTGTAGTGGTTAGTCAGAGATTCACATATTATACTGATTTGTAATTAATTGTCATTCCGGCGAAGGCCGGAATCCCTTAACTGCGGAGCTGAAAAGATGCTTTTGCAAGGATTGCTTTCAGCGAGGGTTTTACCGTTCCGGCCTTCGCCGGAATGGCAATGTGGAACTGCAATAGGTACCCCTCTGCTGATCGTAGTCTGCTGACTATGATCTTAGATTTACAACATTCCCCTTTTTTCTATCATTGCAAAGAAGTCTTTCTTATAACTATCGCTCACAGGGATGAGTATATTGCCTATTTTAATGCGGTTTCGCTCGATACTTTCAATTTTATCGATGGCTACAATATAGGATTTATGCACCCTGCAAAAATTCTCCGCAGGAAAGGTTTCTTCCACCTTTTTGAAGCTTTGTAAGGTCATTATTTTTCGGGTTGGGGTGTGTATCATCAGGTAGTCGCCCATTCCTTCGATGTATAGGACCTCCGCAAAGTTAACTTTTTCGAGGTGAAACTCGGATTTTACAAAGCAGTAGTCTATTGTTTTTTGCGGGATTATTTCTGTAACTGCCGCTTTGGCTTCGGGCTTTGCCATGAGTTTGTCGTACGCCTTATCGGCTGCCTTCAGGAACCGCTCGAACGAAATGGGTTTAAGCAAATAGTCCAGCACATCCAGTTCGTAGCCTTTTAGTGCAAACTGGTCGTACGCTGTCGTGAATATCACCTGGGGCTTTTCTTTTAAGGCAGACAAGAGCTGGATTCCCGTGAGCTCTTCCATCTGAATATCAAGAAACATAAGGTCCACAGGATTGCTTTTGAGATAGCTCATGCAATCTACAGCATTGTCGAAGGTTGCCATGAGGTTAAGAAATGGCACGCGTTTGGCATAATCCTTTATAATATCAAGTGCCAGCGGCTCGTCGTCAATGGCTATACAGTTAATGGTATTCATACAATGCACTATTGAAGTGTTATTTCCAGATGTGTCTTATACTGGCTTTCTGTTTGCGAGATATTCAGCACATGACTGTTTGGATGAATAAGCTCCAGGCGTCGTTTCACGTTTTCGATGCCTATGCCGCCAATTTCATCCTTGTTCACCGCTCCGTTCTGATAATAGTTGGTAACATCAAAACGGATGCCTTTGTCTTCAATAGCCAAATTTATAATAATTCCCGGATTTGGGGCTTTTTTGTTGCCATGCTTGAACGCATTCTCTACAAAGGGGATGAGGAGCATGGGCGCTATGGTTTTCCCGTAAATATTGCCTTCGATGTTGAATTCGGCATAATCTTTATTCCTAAGTCGCAGCAATTGCAGTTCAATGAAGCTTTTCAGGTAATTAATTTCCTTTTCGAGTGCGACTTTAACCGAATTGGTTTCGTACACCATGTAGCGCATCAGTTCCGAAAGCCTCATTACGGCAGAGGGTGCGTCTTCCGATTTTTGGTATACGAGCGAATAGATGTTATTCAGCGTATTGAAGAGAAAATGAGGGTTTATCTGCGATTTGAGCAGTCCCATTTCGCTTACGGCATTCTGGTTGGTTAGTTCTTTCTTTAACTGGCCAGCTTGAAGTGCAATTTCTTCTTTCTGCCTGTTTATCTCGGCATTGCGAAGCCGGAGTTCTTCGTTAATTTCTTCTATTCGGCGTGTACGCTCCTTAACCTTGGCTTCCAGCTTCACTTTGGAATGTTTTAAGTTGCGCTCGCGCAAGCGGATAAAAAGCCAGATTGCGGCAATAATAGCAGCAATTTCGAGGATTAAGAACCACCATGTTTTCCAAAATGGAGGTGTGATGGTTATTACAATATCGCGGGTTCGTGTATTGAATACGCCATCGCTGTTTGCGGCCGATACCTTGAATACATAATTACCTGGTGCCAGGTTGGTGTAGGTGGCTGCGTTTATATCGCTTGTGTAATGCCAGTCGTCGTCAAAATTTTCCATTTTGTAACGAAAGGCAGTTCCTTCAGGATTATTGTAGGCTATAGCAGCAAACTGCAATGTGAGCACTTTGGCGCTGTAAGGGATTGTAATGTGCTGCGAAAAGACTATATCCATAGGTAAATAGTAACCTGAGCTATCGCGCATGAGCTTGCAGTCGCATATTGTGTCGTTCTGTTTCATTTTATGGCGAGCCTTTACACGAACCTGCTTGTCCGATACCAATAATCCGGTGATTAAGGTTTCGGGAGCTATCGAATCTTTGGTAATATGCGTGGGCGTGAATACGTTGAAACCATTAATTCCTCCGAAATAGATCTTCCCCGTACTACTGCGAAAATAGGAGCTCTGGTTAAATTCATCGCTTTGTAGGCCAGCGTTTTCGCGGTAATTGGTAAATGTCTGGTTTTGTATGTTGAACCGCGACAATCCTCTGTTGGTACTCAGCCACAAGTTACCCTCATTGTCGCCTACAATACCATAAATAACATTGTTGGCAAGGCCTTCGCTTTCGGTATAATGTATGAATTTCTTTGTGGAAGTATTGAATTTACTTAACCCACCGCCTGATGTACCGAACCAGATATTACCTTTCCGGTCGTCGTATATGCATAGTGCTTTATCGTTCAGTAACCCGCCCGAGATTTCTTTTCGCGCATAATAGTGTGTGAAACGTTTTTTCGAAGGTTCATAAAAGTCAACGGCCCCATCGGTTGCAATCCACATGTTTCCTTTATAATCCTGTAGAATAGACCACACGCTGTTGTTTGACAAGCTATTGGTATTACCTGGGTTATGTGTAAGATGGGTGAATGTTTCGGTTTGGGGATCAAATATATCGATCCCCGCTACTGCATGTGCAATCCAGATTTTCCCAGATTTATCTATGGTTATCATGAAAAGCAGATTGCTCGAAATACTGGTAGAATCATTTGGATTATTCAAATAATGACGAACCCTACCGGTTTGTGGATTGAAGCGGATAAGGCCGCCCATTACCGAGGCTATCCATATTTCGCCGTTGGCATCGACTACAAGGTTGGTAATTGTAAAATTTTTTATTCCATTTTTAAATAATGGATAATTGGTAAAATGTTTACTTACGGTATCGAATTTAGCAATGGTCCCATCGTGCATGGCAATCCAAATATTCCCTTTTTTATCTTCGGAGAAGCCCCATATCGAATTCTCTTTCAATGTGTTTTGGTTTCCCGGAACAGAAAAATAATGCGCGAACTTGCCCGACCGCGGGGTATATTTAAATGCACTATTCCCAAATGTGCCCAGCCAAAGGTTTCCGCTTTTGTCTGCGAAAACGGAACTTATCTGGCTGTTTGACAATGAATTTGGGTCGCAGGTATTAGATGGAAGCGATTCTATAAAACCTGTAACTTTATTTAAGCGGCACATTTTGGCGTCGTTTATCTCTTTCCGAACAATCCAAATCTCGTTGTTTCTGAGCTCCAGGATGTCACTCACAAAATTATTTTCCGAGAAGCCAGGCTCGGCAAAATAATGCATAAAATGCTCTTTTCCGGGCTCGTATTTATTAAGGCCATCGATTGTTCCCACCCAAATGTTTCCTGATTTATCCTGAAAAATAGCCGAGATTTCATTGGACGAAATAGAACCCTTTTTCGTCTTGTTTTGCTGGAAAACCTGGTACACTTGTTTGGATGTATTGAATTGAATCAGACCCACATTGGTTCCCACCCAAATGTTTCCTGCCTTATCGGCCACAATGGTTTTGAAGCGGAAGGTCGGCTTTTGCGACAGAATAGCCTGTGGGTAAGGAAATGAGGTGAAATTGTTGCTTTTTTCATTATATAAGCTAATCCCTTCCTTGGTAATCACCCAAGTTTTTTTATCGAAAGTGACCATCCGCAAGATATGGTTGGACAGCAGTGAGGTGGGATTGCTTTTGTTTTCTGCGTAATAGGTGAAGTTGTCTTCGTGGGAATTGTACTTACAGAGACCAAGGTTTGATCCAAACCAGATAGAACCATGGGTATCGGTAAATGACCACACTATATTATCTGTAGCTGCTTCCTGCGTCGGGAACGGGAAATAGGTCTTAAAACTGTCGGTGGCTGATATGTATTTGAAAACGCCACGGTTGGTAGAAAGCCACAAATTTTTTTCAGCATCTTCTTCGAACGAATAAATTTGCTTTAGCGGCTGATGTATGAACACTCTTTCCAGTTTAAGGGAGTATCGCCTAATCTCATGGTTTCGTAGGTTGAATTTATTGAGGTTCCAGTCGGCAGTAAATATCCACAGGTTATTCTTCGAATCTTCCTTAAGAATAGCGAATATCCAGTTGTCCGACAGGCTATTCGGGTCTTTGTAATTGTTCTTGTATATGGTAAATTTCTGCCCGTCGAATTTATTCAATCCGTCAGACGTTCCAAGCCATATGAAACCATTACTATCCTGGAATATGCTGGTAACGGTACTTTGCGACAATCCATCCTTTATACTGTAGTTTGTAAAAGATCCCCATCCGATTTGTCCGAAAACCGGTCCAAGACATCCGATCCATAAAACTACCGCTAAAACTCTGGATTTCATGTTTATAAATTTGATTCAAAGGTAATTAAACTTCATTCAAAACGGAAATCGAATCGCCATGATACGATGTTTAAACGGTGAAATGGCTGAATCGTCCGGTAACCGGTTTCACCGTTTTGTTCTCGTAAGTGGTAGATTTCTTTTGTTTTAGGGTTGTAGCTGGTTGTACTTTTACATCGTAAATCAAACCAATGGAGGACAAAACCATGAAGAATTTAATTTTGATCATAAGCGCATTAATGATAGCTACAGCAACTATGGCTGCTAATCTCGAATCTACCTACTTCGTAAAGAACACAGGCGAACTGACCAACTGCAAGCAAATTCTTTTCAGGGCCAACGATATTAAAGTGGTATACGAAAACGGAACTGCGGTATTTATACCAAAAAATGAAGTGAAAGCAATACTCCTGAATAATATGTATTACGAAAAGCTTCCTGTATATAAGAATAACGAAAAAACTGGTAAAGAAGAGTTCATGCAATTTGTTGCTACACGCGGAGGTTTAAAGCTTTTTAAGTATACCGGTAGTTTAGCCCATGCAAATGGCTCAAAAGGTTTTAATGTGAATGGCTTTACCATGGACTATTATGTAGTTTACAAAGGTGATGAGCTTTGGGTTGAAGTTACTGACGTGAACTACCCTACATTGTTTACTTTCTTTGGTGTAAAATATAACGAGGCTTAGGACAAAGTTTTTCAGAACGATTTTAATTTTGTGATTTAGGTTTATATGCCTTCCGTAGCTGTTGAAGCTCCGGAAGGCTCTTTATTTGTAGCGGTTTGAGATATTTTCGAATTTTAGTTAGATAAAAAATAACTTTACCCATTCCGGATCGTAAACAAGTTGTTTTTAAGAGAGGCTTGTTTGCATGAAGTTGAGGAATACATTGCTTAATTTGAGTATCCGTTTTAAGGTATACTTCGTTATAGGAACTATACTTGTTTTGTTTTCGACAGGATTTATTTTATATCATAACCTAATAAATAAGCAAGCACGCATAAATACTAAAATCCAGAACGAAGAGCTTTATAAATCGGTTCATGCCATCTTTGAGTCGCAGGGTGAATTTATAGACAGGGTAAGTACCGATTATTCCTGCTACGACTGGATGTATCATTTTGTTAAAGATCCTGATACGTCTGCTGTTGATAATTTTGTTAGTCCCCCGGAAATACTTGATCTGGATTTTTTCCAGGTTTTTAACCTACAGAAAAAAAATATTCTGGAGCGGTCAACGCTTCAATGTTCCTGTTCAAAGGGTGAACTGAATTACGATAGCGACTTTTTTGCCCGTCTTTACGGTTCGAGGCGTTTACAGTTTTTCAGCCTTCACGAAGGTAAACTTTACCAGGTTGTAGCAACCACAATACATCCTTCAATTGATATAAACAAAAGGGTTCCTCCGGCTGGTTACCTGGTAATTGGCAAATTAATCGACTCTTTACAACTCAGTAAAATTGAAAAACTGCTTACCTGCAGGATGCAAATTATTGATTCGGTTCAGTTAGCTAAAACCAATACCGCTAAGGGAATTGTTTTACCCTTGTATTCATTCAACCAGCGTAAGATGGGAGGAATCTATGTATCCAAGCTCACTACTTACAACGATATTGTACGACCCCTCAATGCCTATATCGACCGGTTGGTAATTATTACCTTCATTCTCATTGCTTTTATCATTATTTATGCATATAACAGGACCGTTTTAAAGCCATTGCTGATCATTAAGCGTGCTCTTGATACCAATTCGGAAAAAGAAGCCCGGAAGCTCATGTTTAAGCACGATGAGTACGGTAAGATAGCACGGTTAATTGTCCGTTTCTTTATTCAGCGCGAAAGTTTTACCCGAAAAATTGATGAGCTATTAAAAACCAAGGAGGATCTTAAATTCCTGAATAAGGAACTCCAAACCCAAAAGGAAGAGTTGCAGGCATCGGCCAATAACCTTGAGTTGGCGAATGAGTCCATTCAAAGCCAGAAAAAACTGGTTACCGATAATATTTACTATGCAAGTATTGTTCAGCAAGCGGCCCTTATTCCTTCTATCGACATAGGAAGTATTTTTCAGGAACATTTTATTCTTTTTAAACCGCGCGACGTGATAAGTGGCGATTTCTACTGGTTTAAGAAGCTGTATGGCAAGTATTATGTGGCAGTTGCCGATTGTACCGGCCATGGACTATCTGGTGCATTGATGAGTATGCTTGGCGTTTCTTTCTTAAACCAGATTGTTACCCTGCCAGGTAGCGAAGAGTTTACTGCTGCCGAAATTCTTCAGCAATTGCGCGAATTTACTGTTCAGTCGCTACACCAGCAAGGCACAACCGTTGAGGTTCACGATGGAATGGACATTGCTTTGTGCATTTTCGATTTCGATAAAATGACGCTTGAATACGCCGCTGCATATGCCCCTTTGTACATCCTTCGTCCGGGCCGGGAAGGAGCCTATAAATTAACATCATTTAGGGGCGATCCGATACCCGTTGGTAAATCATATTCCAGCGCCGAGTTTACCAACTATATACTGGAACTACATAAAAATGATATTATATACCTGAGCTCCGATGGGTATGTAGATCAGTTTGGTGGCCCCAACGACAGGAAATTTCTGGCTAAGAATTTCAAGGAATTACTTACTTCCATTGCTCATTATCCTTTGGAGGAACAAAAGAGCATACTCGACTTTACATTTGAAGGTTGGAAGGGCGCTAACTTTCAAGTAGATGATGTTACGGTTGTAGGATTAAAGATTTAATTCCGGGGTGCTTTATACCTGCGCCAGAATGGGTACTTGGTTAATGAAGTATAAGACACCAGTGCATCGAGCCAGGTGTAGCGTTTTAAATAATGTACCAAGCGGTAAACCAGTAGAAGCAAAGCAAATATAAGGGCCGATTCGATAACAAACCTGCCAAAACTATCGATAGCGGAATCGGACCCAAGTATAGGCCAGCTGTTTATTGGAAAATATTTGTATAGAAGTCCCAATATACCTGCATAAAGAACAAGAATAATTAAAGCCAGTACACCATGTGCCGTTTCAATGGCTCGTTTTGGACAATTGTTCATACACCGCATGCAGCTTTCGCAACGGAACGACCAATATGGCTTGTTATAAACCATTGAAATGGCTTTGATAGGACACTGACTAATACATACATTGCAATTATCGCAAGCATGGGTTGCAACAAACGTTTTGGCAAGTATAAAGCGACCTACGAAGAAATAGGCGGCTGCAATGGGCATAACGGCAAGGTCGAGTGGCATTCCTATCCATAGCAACGGTCGGAATACTTTCTTTCCAAGCATTATGTTGCGGGCTAGTTTGCGTGTAACTATTTCGTAATGTTCGAACATTGAAGTTACTACTTTGGAGCGCAGTCCCGGATGCAGCGATATCCAGTTCGAAGGTAAATCGATTGATCGCATGCCAATAATTTTGTATCCCTTTATAAGCAATACAATGGCCGCAAACCACATGGAAATACCCGAAAAACCTGGAAGGAAAATCTTCGACAGCTTCATACCCGCACGCGTATTCATTAGCAGAACATCGTTTCTGTATTTTGCTCTCGGGAAGCGCAAAAGATAATAGATGAATAATGGCGGGTAATTAAATCCATGGGTAGGCGAGATAAAGCCAATTGTAACATCCTTATCAGGTGCATTTGGTGTTTCGCGTTCTTTGGCAATGTCTGTAAGGCTGGTATTTACGCCTCCGTTGCTCATTTCGTTGCAAAACCATGTGGCTACTTTCCTGGAATTACCCGTTCCCGAAAAAAAGTAAAAACTAAAAGCCTTCATTCCCTCTATTTAGGATTAATCTCTATAAAAGTATAAAAATAAACAGAAAGCGACATTTATGAATCTTATGTATTATCTTTAATTTAGTATGGTTTTTGAAGTATGATGGGAAAAATATCGGCAGTATGAGAAAGATTCTGTTTTTATCGTTTATAATTATTGTATTTGGAAGTTCTCTCAATAGTAACGCCCAACTACTGAAAGGTATTAAGAAGGTCTTTTCGTCGAAAAGTACCGGATTAACTGAACAAGATGCAGCCAGTGGTATTAAGGAAGCTTTGATAAAGGGAACTTCAGAAGGAGTGCAGGTGGTTTCCAAGCTCGATGGCTATTTTGGCAATCCCGAAATAAAAATACCACTACCATCCGAAGCAAATGCAATGGCCAAAAGACTTCGTTCCATGGGTATGGGCAAACAGGTTGATCAGGCTGTTTTGTCTCTTAACCGTGCCGCCGAAGATGCCGCAAAGGAAGCCAAACCCATATTTGTGGCAGCCATTACCAATATGACCATTACCGATGCCTTGAATATTGTTAAGGGGAAGGATGATGCCGCTACCCAATATCTTCAAAAGTCCACATCTCCGGAACTTAATAAGAAATTCCAACCCATTATAAAAACTTCGCTCGATAAAGTGGATGCTACAAAGTACTGGACCGACCTGGCCAATATTTACAATAAAATTCCCTTTGTAACGAAGATCAATCCCAACTTAACTGAGTATGTTACCGGCAAAGCCATTGATGGCCTTTTTGTGATGATTGCCAAGGAAGAGCTTAAAATCAGGAAAGACCCTGTTGCCCGTACTTCGGAAATTTTGAGGAAGGTGTTTGGGAATTAATCAATACACGCTTATCAAACCCTTGTTCTCCCCGGTAATGCATCGTCCTCCCTGGGATGTAACTACGAAGGTGTTTTCGATTCCTACCATACCAATGTCTTTAATGCCTTTTTTAGGTTCCAAGGCAAGCACCATGTTTTCTTCCAAAGGCTCGTCAAAGCCTTTAGCGATCACAGGTACTTCGTCAATAGTCAGCCCAATGCCGTGTCCCAGGAACTTAACCTGGCGTGGGCCAAATCCCATAAAGTTTTCGAGGAACGATGGTTCAAGGCTGCTCATGATTTCTTCGTATATCTTCGAAGGAATGGCACCGGGTTTTAGCATAGCTGCAATCCTGTCCTGTATTTCTACACAACGTAGGTGTTCTTTTATAGCCTCCTGAGAAAGAATCTTTCCAAACATGTAAGTCATTGTTTTGTCGGTATGATAGCCGTTTACACCCAGGCCTATATCTACAAATACCAGATCACCTTTCTTTAGCAGGCGTTTGCGGTTTCCAATTAGTGGCACTGCAGGGCTCATGCCGTAGTTACCTCCGGGTCCGTTAAAACTGGTGGGATAAATAGAACTTTCGCCAAAAGCAATATGGCCAAGCACAACTTCTGTGTCGAACATGCCGAAGCGAACCAGCCCGTGATGGCCTTTCTTCAACATAATTGAATAAAGTTCGCCGGCAAGTGTCACTTCATTCATTCCTTCTTTCAAAAGAAAGGGCACGTGTTCTTCAAGTATTTCGCGGTGTATGTTGCCAGCTTCTTCCATAAGCGACAATTCATAAGGACTTTTTATTGCCCTTGTAATGGCAATCTGGTAATCGAGCGGCTTTACATCCGAAAACTGAAAGTATTTCTGGAAACGTTGATACATGGCCATAGGCACGAATTCAGTTTCGAGATAAACCGTTTTGGGAAGCTGTTTATAAGAACCTGCTGCATCCCTATAACTTTCCATAGGTTTAATCGTTGGGAAAAGCGATTCGTTGATAGCCCTTTCGAAACTGCGGCGTACCCATAAAACAGCCTCATTATCGCGAGGTATCATCAGCATGCCTTCCTGCATGGTGCCTGTGAAATAGTACAGGTTTATTTTACTGAATATTACCGCAAATTCCCAACCCGGGTTATATTTGTCCATTGCCTTTCTAAAGCGGTAAAGGCGCGAGTTTAGCTCATTGATAGAAACCTTTGTATGCATGGATTAAATTTAAAAAGCAAAAATAAGCAGATAAAGAAAAATATTACGAATTTCACGCATTTTAATAATAGGTATCAATAATATATTTGATTTTTCTTACTTTTGGACTTTTTGATTTTTTTAATAATAATTAAATAATTATATATATGGCTAACTTAAAGCGCTCTGACGCCCTAAACTACCACGCCGAGGGCAGGCCAGGTAAAATACAGGTAGTACCAACAAAACCACATAGTACTCAGCGCGATTTGGCGCTTGCATATTCTCCAGGTGTAGCAGAACCTTGTCTTGAAATTGAAAAGAACCCTCAGGATGCTTATGAATACACTGCTAAAGGAAACTTGGTAGCAGTAATTTCTAACGGTACAGCAGTTCTTGGATTGGGTGACATAGGTGCACTTGCCGGGAAACCTGTTATGGAAGGTAAAGGTCTTTTGTTTAAGATATTTGCCGACATAGATGTATTTGATATTGAGGTGGACGAGAAGGATACAGAAAAGTTTATCCAGGTTGTAAAAGCCATTGCGCCTACTTTTGGAGGTATAAACCTCGAAGATATTAAGGCTCCTCAGTGTTTCGATATTGAAGAACGCTTAAAAGCAGAGCTGGATATTCCCTTAATGCACGACGATCAGCATGGTACTGCTATTATTTCAGGTGCAGCCTTACTTAATGCCTTGGAACTTAATGGTAAGAAAATCGAAGATATTAAAATCGTTGTGAACGGTGCAGGGGCAGCTGCCTCGTCGTGTACTTCACTTTACATGCGTTTGGGGGCAAAGCTCGAAAATATTGTAATGGTAGATAGCAAAGGTGTTATTAGCACACGTCGTACTGATCTTAACGCACGCAAGAAACCATTTGCTACAAGTCTCGAGATTAATACACTCCAGGAAGCTATGGTTGGAGCGGATGTATTTCTTGGTCTTTCGGTAGCAGGCGTTCTTTCGCAGGATATGGTGAGAAGCATGGCGAAGGATCCGATTGTGTTTGCATTGGCTAATCCTAATCCCGAAATTTCCTATGTAGATGCAATAGCTTCCCGTCCTGATATTATTTTTGCTACTGGTCGTAGCGATCATCCAAACCAGGTAAACAATGTATTAGGTTTTCCTTATATTTTCCGCGGTGCACTTGATGTTAACGCAAGCAGTATCAATGAAGAAATGAAGGTTGCAGCTGTACGTGCTATTGCTGGCCTTGCAAAGGAACCTGTTCCTGAAGTGGTAGCTTCAGCTTATAATGCTTCGCACATTTCGTTTGGTCGCGAATACATTATTCCAAAACCACTCGATCCGCGCCTTTTGATAACTGTAGCCTCGGCTGTTGCAAAAGCTGCTATTGAGTCAGGTGTAGCCCGCAAGACTATTACAGATTGGGTTGCTTATGCCGATCAACTTCGCCACCGCATGGGCTTGGATAATAAACTGCTCCGCGGATTGACTGAAATGGCTAAATCGAATCCCAAACGTGTGGTATTTGCCGAAGGCAATAATGTGAATATGCTAAAGGCAGCATCAGTTGCACGCGCCGAAGGTATTTGCGTTCCCGTTCTTTTAGGCAATGAAGAACGCATAGGTCGCTTGATCTGCGAAAACAATATTGAATTGGAAGGTGTTGAAATCATTAACCTGCGTCACGATCGCGAAGAAGCACGCCGACAAAAGTATGCCAAATACTTTGCAGAAAAACGTCAGCGCGAAGGAGTTACGTACGATGATGCATTCGAAAAAATGTTCGACCGCAACTACTTTGGTATGATGATGGTTGAAATGGGCGATGCCGACGCATGTATTACCGGTGTATACACAAAATACAGCGATGCCATTAAGCCTGCTATTGATATCGTAGGTATTCGTGAAGGCTTACGTCACATTGCCGGTTTAAACATTGTAACTTCAAAGCTTGGCACATTCTTCTTTGCCGACACTATGGTTAACAACCATCCTACAAAGGAAACGCTCATCGATATCGCTTTACTCACCAACGAAACCGTTAAGCTTTTCAATATAGAACCAGTAATGGCCATGCTTTCGTACTCCAACTTTGGCGAACGTACCAGCGGAAGCCCTGTTATGGTTCATGAAGCCATTGCTCATTTGCACAAAAATAATCCTGACGTGCTTATTGATGGTGAAATGCAAGTGAACTTTGCATTGGACCGCGATTTGCGTCATGAGAAATTCCCATTCTCGAAGATTGATGGTAAAGATGTGAATACGCTCATATTCCCTAACCTGAATTCATCGAACATTGCGTATAAGATGATGCTCGAAATCGGTATGGCCGAAACCATTGGTCCTGTTCAAATGGGTTTGAACAAGCCGGTTCATATCCTTAACAACGACAGCTCTGTTCGCGACATAGTAAATGTTGTAACCATTGCTGTAATTGACGCCATTTTCGAAGAAAAGAAAAAAGGAATGAAGAAATAACCTGAATCAGCATCTATATAGAAAAGACCATCTCTAAGGCTATTGTCTGGGATGGTCTTTTTTTATGGGTTATAGCGTGCCATTCCGGCGAAACCCTCACTGAAAGCGATCCTCCAGCTGCGCGGATTTGCAAAATCCGATTACAACAAATAAGGTTTTATGAATACGAAAGCTGCGCTGCTTTTTAGGAAAAGCACGTTAGGTTTTAGATAAAACTACATTAGGTTTTTGGTAAAAGCTGCGCTGCTTTTTTCCCGGTATGTTTGCATTATGTATGAGGTTCGCTAAACTTCCTTGAGTCACCGTTTTTAATAAGCTATCTAAAAGTTTCAGCCATTTGTTTATTTGTATTCCATTGCTAACTTTGAATAAATTCAGCCAGGGGAGAGAATACGGATGGAAATTAAAAAAATATGGCAATACGTGAGCGAAAGGCATACATTTTATGCGGTACTTGCCATAAACGTTATCCTCTTGCTGTCTGTAAAGTTCTATCCATCGATGGATGGCCCTGCGCACCTGCACAATTCAAATCTATTGGGGCGACTTTTTATGGGTGAGCCGGCGCTAACCCGCTTCTTTTCAATCAATGGCTTTGTACTGCCCAATTGGACAGGGCATTTCATCCTTGCTGCGTTTAATTTGTTTTTGCCTGCATGGCTGGCAGAGAAGGTCCTGCTTATCTTTTATATCGCAGGAATTGCAGTTTCGTTCCGTTTGTTGGTTTCTACGCTGAATAATGAATGGAAAGGCTTGAGTATCCTTATATTCCCTTTTGCCTATTCTTTTCTTTTTTATCTGGGCTTTTACAATTTTGCGCTGTCGTTTGTTTTTTTGTTTTTTACACTGTATTTCTGGATTAAGGCTTATGTAAGCGGTGGATTTGGGGCTTACTTCAAGGTTTTTATTTTCCTTACGTTAACGTATTACTCGGCTATACTTACCTTCTTTTTTGCTGGTTTGAGCATGGGCTTACTTACCCTTGCCCTTTCGGCGGGGAGCCTCAGTGCAAATGGCGGTCATAGCCGTGAAGCCTTCAAAAAAGCAGGGAAATCATTGCTTTATCTATTTTTTATATCCCTGCCGCTTTTGGTATTGGCCATTCTTTTTGTTACCTCAGTGCAGTTTTCCCCGGCATCGGATAGGCTTACAACCCATGAATTACTAAAATGGCTTGTGGATGTGCGGAGTCTCATTGTTTACAATTACGATGGCGACCAGTGGGTTACGCAATTCTTTTTCTATCTTCTTCTTATAATTGCTGCAATTTCTATCTTTCTTCGTTTCAAACGGCAAGCGGGAAGCTTTTTTCAACCGGCCGATGTTATACTTATTCCTTTTTTCTTGGCTTTGGCATTGTTTTTTTGCGTTCCCAACAGTGCTGGCGCCGGAATGATGTCCGACCGTTACTGCCTGCTGGTTTATATATTCTTTGTTCTTTGGGCTTCTTCGCTGAAGATTCCCCGAAATGCAGGTAGGGTTTTTATAGCTGTGGTTGTATTATTGCATATGGGACTTCTTCTGAAACATCATAATTCGGGGATACGAAAATTGAATAAACACGCGGTCCAAATTAACGGGGCATCGGTATATATCCAGAAAAACAGCATTGTTCTGCCGGTAAATATGTCGGACAATTGGATGGAACCTAATTTTTCCAATTATCTTGGTGTTGATAAACCCATGGTTATCCTTGACAATTATGAAGCATCGTTAGGTTGGTTTCCGTTGCAATGGGATGGGGTCAATTTCCCTCGGTTACAAGCGGGCGGTGCCGACCAGATCAATGGTATAGGATGGTTGACTAACACTGCGGCTCCAATAAAGCAGATTGATTATATTTTTCTATACGGAAACCTGGCAAAGCTGAACGAAAATAAGTGGGAATCGTTAAAATGCATATTAGAGAAACATTACCACATGACGTTTTACACGAGCGACAACTATTTGGCGGTATACAAATTCGTAAACGATTAATTTACTTTCGATGCAACGATTCTTGCTTTTCATTTTCTTATTATCATTCATGTGGGGCTCTGTTCATGCAGTGAAAGATTCTACCCAGTTGCGAAAGCACGAAATCGCAATTTATACTGGTTATTTAACGCTTTCGTCGATTGATGAGTTGTATTCTTTTCAGAAGTATTCAGGAGCGAATGCTTTTGGCGAAATTTCTTATACTTATTCGTCGGGTAAATATATACATCAGGTTTACACTGCGTTTTCCTCGGTATGGCGTACGCCTCAAATAGCTGCAATTCCTTCGTACATCCGGTTTTACGAATCGCGCTATAAAGGTGTTTATACAACCAACTATGATCTGAATTACAGTTTTATGCGAAAGGTGCGTCAGGGTAATCCCGGCATTTATATTTCAGGCAGTTTGCTCAATCATTTTAATTTGAGCAATGATGGTAATCCGGAAATATACTTTTCGAGTATTGGTGCTGGTTTATATATTACTTACGCATACAAGCGCCAAACCATCGGGTTTACATCTTCGTTTCCTCTTTTTTCTTTTGTGCTGCGGAACAATTACCATACATCGAGTGCTCAGGAAAAACAATCCTCAGGGTTTGAATATGTGAAGGAAAATGGGCGGTTTTATTTTCCCGATAAGTTGTTCGTTGTATATACCCAGGTTGCTTATTCGTATGCGCTATCGCAACGGTTTAATGCAGGAATTCAGTATGGCTTCCGCTATATTTCAGCTCCGGAGCCACGCCCGCTTAAATCGGTTTCGGGGCTTTATTCAATTGGTTTAACTTATAAATTCTGATCAATGCGCTCTTTTTTGTTCATCATAATTGCTTTGACATTTTTTGGGTGCGAGGATAAACTGCTTAAGGAAGAGTTTGACGATACTCCAACGGGCATTTTTAATGCATTTTGGAGTGAGTTCGACAGATTTTACGGGGCTTTTGAAGCAAAAAACATTAATTGGGATTCGTTACGGATTGTGTCAGCGCAGGGCCTTAGCAATTCGTCGACCGATCGCGAATTATACGATGCGCTATGTAAACTAATTGTATCCTTAAACGATGGGCATGCTGTATTGTCTGCAGAGAAGTTTGGTAATTTTAGCTCATGGAGCAGAAGAAATAAGTCGTATTTTGCCGATGTCAATACAACGTCCGCCAGTCATGCCAATCAGATATTCAGTACCATATTGACCGACTATTTGAAAAGCAATTATAAAAGCGATGAAAGTACAGGGTATCTTTTCTTTTACGGCACTTTTTCCTATAACACCCATAAGCTTGGATATTTGTTTATTCCTACATTCGATGGGCAGGATTTTCCCAAAGACTTCATACGCAAGGCTGCTGCTGAATTTCAGAACGTGGATGCTGTTATCATCGATTTGCGGTTTAATCCGGGAGGAATTACCAGTAATTTCCAGTTTGCTCAGAACATGTTCACTTCCGAATCGCGGCTTTACCTTAAGTCGCGGCTGAGAAATGGCCCGAAGCACAGCGATTTTACCGGCTTTATTGAGCATTACACCCATCCCGATCCCCAATCGGTGCGGAATAAGCCTATTGCCCTTCTTGCAAACAGCTATACCGGAAGTTCTGCCGAGCATTTTATTCTGGGAATGAAATCGCAGGACAATGTTATTCTTGTAGGCGATACAACACGTGGGGCTTTCTCGGAAGTTCACCAGCGGGTATTGTCCAATGGCTGGGTGTATCAGCTGGGAGCACAGGTTATCTATACGCCGGACGGAAGACTGTACCGCAGTTCGAACGGTAAATATATTGAAGGATATGGATTGGCGCCCGATTACTATGCTCCCGATTACTTAAAAGCACTTTCTTCTGGTAACGATTATCCATTGAACAGAGCCATAATTGAAATTGATAAGCGGATTAAAACTGGTAATTAGTACATCCTCAATAGCAGGAACAGAATGTAAGCTACATAGCCCGCCACAAGAACAAGACCTTCCTGCTTGGATAAACTGCGCTTGGTGATGAGAAAAATGAACATGAGGACAGACATCCCTATCATAATTGAAATGTCACGGAAATGGATTTCGGGTGCTTCAATGGGAGTAATTACACCGCTTAAGCCAATTATTGCCAGTATGTTAAATACAGACGATCCAATTATGTTTCCGATAGCGATATCTGATTTTCCCTTAAACGATGCCAGTACCGAAGTTGCCAATTCTGGCATACTAGTGCCTGCAGCAATAATCGTAAGTCCTATCAGTGCATCGCTCATCCCAAGTAGTTTGGCCATAATAACTGCATGGTGAACCATTAATTCCGAGCCGCCAACTAAGGCACCCAACCCGGCTATTACTAGAATTACATCCAAATACAATTTGCTTTTAGGTAGCTCAGGTTCTATAGAACTTCCGAAATCATGCACTACTTTTCTCGATTCCTTTCTTGATTGCTTGATTTGATATGTGGTATAACCAATAAGTAAAAGGAAAAGTGTGGCGGCTTCAAGGCGGCCTATCTTATAATCGAAGAAGAATACCGCAAAAACAATCATCACACCAATCATAATTGGTGTATCCTTACGTAGCAATTGCCTTTGAACAAGCAGAGGCTTTACTAATGCAGCTAATCCAAGGATAATAGTTGTGTTAAATATATTCGAACCAATAGCATTGCCGATCGCGATATTGCCTTTCCCTGTAAATGCGGCATTCAAACTAACCACAAGTTCGGGGGCACTGGTTCCAAAGGCAACTACTGTTAAGCCAACTACCAGGGCCGATAATCCCAGTTTAAGAGCCAGCGACGACGCTCCTTTAACGAGCATCTCTGCTCCCAGATATAAGATGCCTATAGATACGATAAACAGTAAGATGGAAAGTATCATATTGATGAATATTTTGAAACATCTTATAAACAACTTTGCAATGCATTAGGTTGTTCTAAAAAAGTTTAATTTAGAACCTCTAAAACGAGCATGATTCGTTAACACAAACGGATGGAAATTCATTATGCGGGTTCTGTCCAGCTTTTAAAAATTTACGGATGAATAAATCAATAACATTACTTGCAGTATTTGCGCTCATTGCTGCAGTTTCTGTCAATGCCCAGCAGCCTGCGCCTGTGAAAACACAGAACGGGTTAGTTCAGGGTACTTTAGAAGAGGGATTAACCGTGTATAAAGGAATCCCATTTGCTGCCCCACCCACAGGCGATCTTCGCTGGAAAGCTCCCCAACCAGCTAAGAATTGGGACGGAGTAAAACAAACTACAACTTTCGCACCCGCTCCTTTCCAAGGCGGTAATACCCCATCGGGTAAAAGCGAAGATTGCCTTTACTTGAATGTTTGGACACCTGCAAAGTCTGCCAACGACAAAATTCCTGTGTTGGTATGGATTTATGGCGGTGGTTTCAGCTTTGGTGCTACTTCCGACCCCGCATATAGTGGCGAAAACCTCGCGAAGAAAGGCGTTGTGCTTGTGAGCATAGCGTATAGGGTTGGGCAGTTGGGCTTTCTGGCACATCCCGAATTGAGCGCCGAAAATCCCAATAAAGTTTCAGGGAATTATGGTTTGTTGGATATGATTGCCGGCTTGCAATGGGTTAAGAAGAATATTGCAGCTTTCGGTGGCGATCCGAATAAAGTGACTATTTTCGGCGAATCGGCCGGAGCTATTGCTATTAGCCAGCTTTGTGCATCGCCATTGGCAAAAGGCTTGTTCCAAGGTGCTATTTCGCAAAGTGGTGGTTCATTTGGCCCTGCACGCGTATTTACCTATCCTGGCGAGAACATGAAAACCCTTAAAATGGCTGAAAATGACGGATTGGAGTTCGCAAAAAAAGCAGGAGCAACATCTATAGCTGATCTTCGGAAAATTGAAGCTGATAAACTTCCCATGGGATTTGGAATGCCTGGTGGTTGGCCCATTGTAGATGGCTATGTTATTCCAGGTGATCAATATAAACTCTACGAAGCAGGCAAATATAATGATGTAGCTGTACTTATCGGGTACAATTCCGACGAAGGCTTAAGCTTTGCGCGTGAAAAAACGCCCGAAGAATACGTTAGTAACGTAAAAAAACGCTACGGAAAATATGCCGACGATCTCATAAAAGCATATCCTACCGAAGGAAATACTGTTCCGAAAACTGCGCGCGACCTTACCCGTGATGCCGCTTTTGGCTGGCAAACATGGGCTTGGGCTAAGCTTCAGGCAAAAACTGGTAAATCCAAGGTTTATTATTATTACTTCGATCAACATCCCGATTATCCAAAAGGTTCGCCACAATATGGTTATGGTTCTCCTCATGGACAGGATGTTGGCTATGTGTTCATGAATCTGGATCCTTCGAATCCGCAAACTTCCAAAACTGACCTGGAAATTTCGGACGCTATGGGTACATACTGGACTAATTTTGCCAAGTACGGCACACCCAATGGCAAAGGTAGTGTTGAATGGCCCGTATTCAACGAAAACCAGCCTTCTGTAATGTACTTTAACCAGAAGCCATACGTTGGGCCTGTTCCTAGTTTAGAGTCGCTCAAAGTAATCGATTCGTATTTCAAATGGAGAAGAAGTGCGGAGGGTGAAGCCTGGGCAAATGGTTTAGGTGAATAAAAAGGAATTTGTGCCTCTACAAGATAGTCTCAATTAACAGACCTGACAGTGTCAAATCTGTTAATTGAGACTAGTCCATTTCCGGAAGGCAATTTGCACCTTCCGCTATTAGTAAAAATCAAATCGTTTAATTCTTTCGGTCCGCATTTTGTAGATGTGCCGGGTAACAGAACTATTCGCATGTCTTAAAATCCATATCTCCGTGCCCTTTTCACGGGCAAATTGGTTTTCGACCTTACCGAACTGGGTTACCGATTCAAATTGTTTTATAATTCTGTCATCAGGTCTGTCGCCTACCAAAATGATGTTCATAATATGGGGCATTTCTGGTATCCAGAATATGTAATCGGTATTGAAAGAGTATGCCGCTGGTGTTTTTCCCCGGTTATAATAATTCAAAGCCCCCACTTGTCCGTAATTATCGGTAAAAATAAGTGTTTGATCCATTTCATTCTCTGGTAACGACAAGTAGGCTAATCGGGCTTTCTCTGCCATTTCGCGCCATCCAAGCATGTCAGCAAAATCCTGCGGAAGCTGATGATCTTTCCCGTCTTCCCAGCGCAAAAGGCCCAATGCCTTATATTTATCGGGATGAGATGATATTTGGTATGGCGTTTCTCTTGGAACTACTACATTGTATACGGGATAAAACGAAAGAATATTGATGAGCACAAGTGCGTAAATAATGTATCGTTTCCATCCCTTAAATAGTAACGATTCGAGGTAAACACTACCCAGCGCTATAAGTACAGGATAAAGCCCAAAGGCATAGTAGCTTTTTGCCCGAAGCAAACAGAATATCGTCAATGTAAATACGTATGCAATTCCTATGAATCTAAGCTCAGCAAAAGGTTTATAGCGCACAAAGGCAACCAAGGCAAAGAGTATAACCACTAACGAACCGGCAAAAAATTTGAGCTGATCCAATATGAAATCGACACGGTTTATATGAATGAGTTGCGATTCCTCTAATTTTTTCATATGATGCAGCACCGGATAGTTGTTCGCAATTTGCCATACAAGATTTGGTGTTATAATGGCAATAAATATTGCGAGAGCCAGATATAGAGATCTTTTCGAGAATACAACCCTATGCTTTGTTAATAGCAGTGCAGGAATTAACCCTGCAAATAAAAACACAATATTGTATTTGTTGAGCATGCCTATTCCGGCTATTAAGCCTGCTGTAATGAGCCATTTACCTTTGCCCGATTGTACATATCCTATAAAACAATAGTAAATAATGGTCCATGCCAGTATGTCCAATGAATTGGGCTGATACAGGATATTTATGCGAACTAATGTAGAGAATATAAGGCTAGTGGCTGTTAATATCTTTGCATGTATTCCGCCGCCTGCTTTTTCTACTATTAACCATGCCAAAACAATGGTTAAAGCTCCGAATAAAGCTGGGAAGAAACGTACCCAAAAAATGTCTCCTCCCAGAAGGTTTATTATTACTGAAATCCACGAGCTAAGTGGAGGAACTGACTGAAACCCGGCTGCCAAATGCTGAGCCTGATCAAGATGTAGAAATTCGTCGCGGTGTAACTCGTATGCTGGATTTACAACGATGTATTGTAATCCAAATTTTACAAGTACAAGAAAACATAGTATGCCGTAATTCTTAAGAAATGATTTCACTGGTTATTTGAATTTAGGTGAAGCGAATATACAACTTCTTCATTGTCCACGTTACCTTAATACCTGTCTTCCCATAAATACCGCCGTGCGCTATCTCCGAATTTAGCCGATATAGATATTTCATGCGAGCCATAGGAATAGCGGGTTATTCCGTTACTCCCATAATCGAAGGAATACGTAAAATAGATGTTCTTGAATTTCAGTCCGCCCATTAATATGAATTCATTGCTTGTGCGGTAGCCGCCGCCAAACCAGTAGCTCTGATCGTAGATAAGGCGGAGTAACATGTCGGCCTGTATTTTTGCACCATTGTAGTTTGCATTGAGATTCACCGGGTCGTTAAACTTGAGAAGTGCCGATGGCTCATACTCCCATTGAGTATTATTGAACCGGTTGCAGTAGGCGGCATGCAAAAAATAGTTCCTTCTGAAATGAATATTGGCATTGCTCAGGTTGAGCGATGAATTGCCCCAGATGACTGACGATTCAAGGAGCTGTGCAGCAGCGAATCCGGCACGAAACCTCCTGTACATATAATTGATACCTACGGCAACGTCGGGAATCCATATCGATGCATTGGCCAGTGCAAGCATCGTTTCGTTACTATTGTCTTTAAAGCTGAGGTATTTGCTGCGAACCTGCAACTGCGTAATGGAGGCAGTTAATCCAAACGACAGTTGCGATTCGTTAAGGCGCAGATGGTATGCGTAGGTTGCACCAATGCCCAGGCGCTGCATAGCCCCGTTGTAGTCGTTAATTATATTTGCTCCTAGCCCCACACGGCCATTGCTTCTTTTCATCAATTTGTTACCCGAATTGTTCGACTTTACCGACAGACGCCTTTTTAAAAAGCGGGTTTGAAAACTCAAGCAATATGATTCGGGCGTGGGTACGCCATTTTCGAAGCCAAGCCATTCTTTTCGGCCAACCAGTGTTGCCGTTGTACGTCCGTCGGATCCTGCTGCTGCCGGGTTTATAATAAATTCGTTCAGGATAAATTGACTAAAGCGGGGCACTTGCTGGGATTTAGCTTCTTCTAAGCTAATAACCAACAGAATAGATATGATCAGGAAAATATGTGTACTTAGTTTCATTACTTGCATTGGTTTAATAAATTACAGTTACAATTCCTTTGAGCGGTTTCTCTCCTTTGCCCAGGGAAATTACATAATAGTAAGTGTCTAGCGGAACGAGGTTACCTTTACTTCGGCCGTCCCAACTTCGCGGATATCCTTTCTCGCTTTCGTACACAAGCATTCCCCAGCGGTTATAGACCTGAACAATGCATTCGGGGTACTCAACCAGGAAACTCAATTCCCATGTGTCGTTGATTTCATCGCCGTTTGGTGAGAATGCCCCTGGCGCAACCAAGTCGAAATCGAGTATTACGTTGGTAATGCATGTGCCTATATTGCCGGCACGATCAACTGACTGCCAGTAAATTTGGTGAGGCGCCTGTCCCGTTAATCGTGAGCCCACAAATTCGCTGATGGGCTGCATACTCCCATCATCCATCGAAAACTCAATGGTAATTCCTGCAGGAGAACACAAGTCCATGGCTTTGGGTAAATAAATGGTGTCAGCCTCTGTAAATACATACGTTCGCTGCATCGACGGGCTACTTACTGCCGGGAAATGTAAGACAGCATCGCAATCGTATAAAACCGGAGGATTGTTGTCCACCAGTTGCACTTCCATAGTGGATGAATCGGTGCATTGCGTAGTTGGGTCCGTAACTTTTACCTTGACTTCTCCCTGGTACGTGTCTGTCCAGTCGACGTAAATGGTTCCGGTATTGATTCCCGGAGTATAAGAACCGTTTGTAATCGACCATTCATAAAGGTTTTGGGAGTTGTAATTAACTGAGTAGATAACTCCTGTAGCTTCGGGGCAGGTGGTCTGCTCTCCTGTAAGCCCTGTCTCAGGAAGTTCCTTAATAACCACGTGTGTAGTATCCGTATTGGTGCAGTTGTTGGCGTCGGTATATTCATAAACTACTTCTGCATTGCCCTGATTAATTTTTTGTGGGTCTATAGTTTTAGAAAGAACGCCATTTACATAATAGTTGCCTCCCGCAGGTGCTGCTCCTTCTAAGGTATACGGAAGCGAATTCGAGCACAACGGTTGTATATCCGGAATAGACACGTCTGGTTTTATAGGGAGAGGTATAACGCCTGTGGTTGCAGTGAATTTTACACAACCACTCTGTGTATGCCTTAAGGTAATTCCATTTACCGATGTACCTGCCAATACAGGCGATAAGGTTACAAGTCCTGAACCGGTTATCCCTGTTCCATCAATTGCACCATCGTTGTTAAGATCAACCTCAAACTCGTCGGCTGCATTGGTGCCTGATAATTGGATTTCTATCCGGCCCAATTCGCTGCATCCGTTGGGATTAATAAATTGTACGCCTGTAATCTGTAGGTTTGGCTGTGGTTTGAATTCGTTTGAGGTAGCGTATTCGGCTTTACATGCATTTCGTGTATTGGTTAAGTAAATGCCGGTTAAAGTAGTATTTATAGGGATATCGCTGAGTGAAATACTTCCATTGTCAACATTTGCCGATCCTTCGGCGGTTCCGTCATTGTTAAAGTCAATGGCGTAATTGTCTCCATTGCTACCGCCTGAAAGCATAATTTGCATTCTGCCGTTGTTTCCGCAGGTATCAGCGTTTATAAAGTTTACTTTCGTTATGGTAGGTGAATTTGGCGCTTGTATGGTATCGGCAAAAGCAACGGTTGTGCGACAATTGGAAACCGACTGGATGATTTCGGGATTGTTTATCCGCAAACCTACCGGTAAATTCGCAAATGTAATGGTGTCTCTTATCACAGTGGCAATGTTATCAATTGTTCCATCACCTGTATAGTCTATTTGGTAAGAGCTGCCGGCGCTTGCACCAAAAATAGCCATGCGTAATCTTCCATAGCTATTGCATACAGGCGCATCGAACGATTGGGTACTGGTAATCTGTACGCCAGAGGAATTGCGGATAGAAGCCATTGTTGCGTCGGTAGAAGAGCACCCGTCAAGGTCTATTGTTAAATTACCGTATGTGCCCGGCTGCAATATAGGTATGGTTATAGTTCCATCGGGGTTCGTCATATACCTGCTTGGACCGATTACAAGAGAGCTATTATTGTAAGTGATGTTGTATGAAGTATTGGGTGAGAGGGTTTCTATAATAATGGCCCCATCTCTTGAATTGCAGGTACTGATATCTTGAAACGATATGCTAAATGTAGCCGGATTGGTGATAATGGTTATTGGATTAATGGTAGAAACCACTTCACTGTAGCCTGAGGCTGTATGTATTCTTACGCTTAGTATACCTACAGCTCCCGTTCTGGCAGGCACAGGTTCTACTGTGATAAAGGGATCGATGGTTTGGATAGTGCCTGTTGCCAGCGTGTTTACCTGTCGTAATCCACTTGGAATAGTCCATTCGTAATAATCGGCCGATGGAACTGCCATAACCGAGTAAGTTTGGTTGCTTGTAGCGCATATTCTTGTGGGTTGGGCTGTAAATACGGGATTTGGTGCCGCACAACCTGATCCATTGAATTGTATAGGGTTTGTATAAACAATGCTACTGCTTAAGCCACAGGATGGCAGGTCGCCATTTACTCCAATACTGCCTGATGCTCCGCTATTGTCATTCATGGTAATAACAACTTCCCGTCGCTGACCGTTTACAATTCCTGTGCGGCCACCAATGCTCATACCTGAGGGAAGATGCCAGGTGTATGATTCTGCATTGATATCATTAATTCTGAATGTATAGGATTGTCCCACGCAAACCGAGTTTTCTTGGGTTGAAAATACTGGTGTTCCCAATGTTCCGCTTATGTTTACGGGTTGGGTGCAGATGGTATATTCCGAAGTACACTCAGGAACTGTAGCCGAAACGCATATAGCTCCTCCAATCCCTGCATTTGCTGTTACCTGAATAGTTGTATCATCTGGTACTCCAAGCATTTCAAACCGGACTGCATCTGCAATTGAACTTCCATTGTTCGAAACATCGGTACCGATGGTTACTGTGCCAGAGATACCCTGGTTAAAGCTAAAATCACCTAAGGTCTGCCATATACCATCATTTGGCCGGATACTCAGGTTCACATAATGTGCAGAAACTCCATCGGCCGAAGTTACTATAACCGGCATGTCCGGTTTGGCAAGGTATTCCTGGTAATATGAAATGGATACCCTGTATTTCCCGGTAACAGGAAGGTTTGGCCGGTAGGTAATGTGTTTGGTTGCTGAATTGTTGTTGGTGCGACGATACTGACCGTTTACAAGATTGTTACGGGTTTCTACAGTCCAGGAACCCACAATATCCGTAGGGGCAACATCCGAATCGTCAATAATAATCGCGTTCATAGCCTGGGGTAATTGCCACAAATAGCTACCTGCACCAATATCGTTAACGCTGAATGTTAGCGGCGTGCCGGGACAGGCTGCTGTGGGCTGGTCGATAAAATGAAAATCGACAGGCGTGCCTGATATAGTTACCGGCAAGCTTGCGTTTTCTATTGTTTGCGTTCCTCCACATAGCGAACTGGTTGCAAAAACGAGAACCGAACCACCGGTTCCGTTTGTAACATCAGCTGTTATGGACGGCTGGGAAGTGATAATATCGGCAGCATTCAATCCATTGGGTAATCGCCATACATATTGTTCTGCGCCCTGAATGGGTTTAACCGCGAAGTTAGCTGTTGAGCCAACGCATAATTTTTCCGGAGACCGGGTGAATTCAGGTACGAAAACATTGAGTGGCTGTGCCCAGTAGTAATGGATTGAGTCTACGCGGTTGGTTCCACCACATTGGCTCATGCCACGAACTTTTATGTAGCCACCGTCTTTGCCATCGTTTAAGCATCGCCAGTTTACCCAGCTCACTGGCATCATGGTGTCTACGGGCGAAATACGGTTGGTAAGTTCGTAATGAATGTCATTCTCATGGCCTGGTTGATTTCTCGGTTCAAATTGAAGGGCTGTTCCTTCGATATCCCATATATATTCGCTCGCAAGGCCATCGCGAATGTAAACAGGTCGGTGGCTATCGCTGCTGCATATTTCCAGTTCATCTATTGGGTTATTTGCCGCATCCACAAACACAATCGGAGGTACGGATGCAGGATTTACTTTAATCGGAATCTGTAAAGGCAGGCTCTGTGTTCTTGTATTTCGCGCAACAACCTGCAATATGCCTTTCATAGGCGTGGTTATTGTTTGGTTGAAAGTGGCATTGCGGGTTGTATAGGTGCTATTGTCGGGTAAGGTCCATACATATTCGGTAGCACCTGAAATATTTGTCAGGTTGATGTTTAAATTCAGGCCCTGGCAGATTTCTGTTAATCCGGACAGGTAAACCGGTGGATATAGAGCACCTGTTGTGCCGATGCTTCGTTGGAATGCTTTCCCTGTGCAGCCTCTCATTGTTACCGGGTATACTTCCAGGAATCCGGCTGAAGGAGATACCACACGGATCTGGTTTGTATTGTCAGCCAAATCGCTATCGTTTACGAGTTCAAAGCCTTCGGGAACATACCAGTAATAGTTTGTAGCATTACCGGTTACCGTAAAGGTGTATGTAGTGCCTACCTGCAAGTTTTGCGGGTTTTGACCTGCCGGCTTAGTAATTGTAACATTGGTAACTCTTGCAGGCGTTTGGTTCTGTACCCAACCGTTGAAATTATACCATTCGCTGGCATTGCAAGTTCCTGTTCCCTGAACTGCTCTTACCCAAATGTCTTGATTCTCGTCGGGAACATGGAACAAAGCGCCCGAGCGATTTTCGTTAAAATATTGAATGAAAGAAACCGAGGTATTCCAACGCCATTCGTAAGTCACCAGTGGGTCGGGGTTTCTTACCCATAAAAGAACATCGCTGTTTACACAAACAGCATCGGCAGTTCCGCCATCGGTACCTAGGTAAAGCTCAGGTTTAGCTGGTGCCTGGTTTACATCCACAAGGAAACTGTCAATGGCGGCTATGTTTGTGCATCCATTGTTATAGGTTTGTGCTTTTATGTATCCTGAAGTAAGATCCAGTGCTTCAATTTCGATGGTTTCTTTTGTTGACTTCGGGAATTGTACTGGGTAAATGCCATAGGGCAGTGTCCATACCACCGAATCGGTATTTACATTGTACTGTATACTGGCAACTGCATTTACATTGCGGCAAAGAACTGCCGGTTTGCTCGTAAATACAGGTTTGGAAGGTTGAGCATTTATACTAACCGGCTGCGAACGGAATGGGAGGGAGGTGCTCGTTCCGTATACTGCCGAAACATTGATTGTTCCACCGAATCCGTTACTTATTCTTACAGTAGCCTGGTTTCCGTTCTGAGTAATTAAGGTTAATCCATCGGGCAGCTGCCACCGGTAATCGTCGGGGGTGATGTCCTCAGGTGCTATGGCCATGATCTTTATTTCGGTATCTGCGCAGAGAATTTGAGGCAAGGGCTTATTGTTGGTGGTTACTATATTTACAGGCGATGGTGCTACCAGAACCCTCATGGTATCTATCGAAGGAGGGCATGAGGTATTCTCAATCTGCCATGCAAAAACGTTTGTACCTGTTGCAAGGCCGGAAACCTGCGTATTGGGTAATCTATAATCTGCAATAATACCTGATCCGCGGGTTATAGTCCATGCACCTGTTTCAAAGGTAGAGGGTGTATTACCGTCCAATGTTGTTGAATTAGAGGGTGGCAGAATGATTTGGTCGGGGCCTGCATCGGCAACCGTAGTAGGTGGATTAATTGTAATTGCATAGCTTGCTTCAGGACTTTCGCCATAAGCGTTTACAGCCTTTACTGTAATGGATGCATTGAGCGGCGTTGTTCCTGTGTAGGATGAATTGACAATTATACTGTCACCTGCTGAAAAACCTTCCAAACCCGCAGGTAATGTCCATATATATGATGTAGCCAGCGGATTACGTTGAACCCTGTATATTAAATTCGTACTGTTTCCGCATATTACAGATCGGTTAACCGTTGCGCTTTCAGTTACAAATACCGGTTGAACGGGAGTCTCGTAATCATTGAAAGAATTGGGTGATGTTCCTCCAAGAATGTATTCTCCGCGTGTTTGTCCGGTTAGCGTTATTGTGTGGGTAGTAATGACGGGGGATGATGAAATATTGATATTCCACGGAGAAGTGGAATTGTCAGTTCTGTTCAACATTCGCAGTCCATTTTCCCTTAAAAGATTGACCTGCGAATTTTTTTCATAATGGTTAATGATGGAATAAAGCGGCTTTGTTCCATAGGGTCGTGCAAGGTATAGCCCCCAATATCTTGAGGAATCGATGGAGTTAATTCCCGTGCTACTGTAAGTTAAAGGAACAGGTGCCCTGTTGTTAATCCTGTATAGATGCGCGCCATAGGTGTTCCCGGAAGTTCTTATTGCTTCAAGGTAATCGCCATCGGGATGAGTAAAGGAGATATTTTCTGGGGTAGTATAGTCGGCTACACTCACATCTCCAATGGCAGCGCCTGAAGTGACCCACTGAAAGCCTTGCGAATCGGTACTTAAAACTATATCAGATGGCCCGCGTTTGTCTTCGAGAATACTTTCGCTGTTCTCGTCGAAATTGAAATAGAGTTTCAGATGTTCGCATTCGAAGGGATGATTCTGGTTGATCTTTTTACACATCCACTCGCGAATGGTGTTTTGGTCAAGCGGAATGTCCCACAGGGTCAGCTCATCCAGCGCCAGGTTTGCGCGCCGGTTAGGGAAATTTCCTGCCTGCCATGCCGGCGCATTAAACAAATACATTTCTTCGATGAGGAAGTTCCGGGTAACATCGCCCGAGACCACTTCCATACCATCCTGGTAAATCCTTATCTTCGAATTATTCTTGGTTACTGCGTAGTGGTGCCATTCGGTATGCTCAGCTATGGCAGTGTTCGGTGCTATGGTAATATCGTAGTTCCAATGGATGCCATACCGGAGGCTGGCACCAGTATGTCCTTCCCATGTATTGTCCAGCGTAAACCGGCACGCATTGGCGGCCATTTTACTGGTTAGGTTAAATACTTCGCCGTAACCTTTGGCCCAGAATGTTACCGTGAAATCATTCAAATGCAGATATTGAACTTTGCCCATTACATTGCCTGTAGGGGTTTGGTTATCGAGCAATGCCGTTCCCGATCCGGGTCGTATTTGGTTGATTGAGTGCCTATGCCCAATGGTATATTCGGCTCTGTACTTATCCTTACAGGAAACGGTTAATGAATTGGCCGTTGCATCGAGTTTTGCTCCGGCATGTAGCCATTCGTTCGTGCTATAATCGTCTCTATGTAGCAGTCGAAGGTCATTCTCTCCGCCACCGCTGTTTGCGTCAGGGTTGCCTGAGTATATGTACGATATATCATATCTTGTATTGGGGTCGTTGGCTGAAAATACGCCTACGCAGCTACTTTCCGATATATCGATATAGGAGAGTGGCTTATCGTTGAAGTGCGATTTGCCATTGAACATGTAAACGTGGATGCCTGCGGGGTTCGCATTGGTAACATTGTATACGGCAGCTCTGTCGCCACGCGGGTGGGTGAGGCTAATGGAAACCCCAGCCCAAGAAGAAGGGTAAATATAATTGCTATAATCGCCTATAGGAGCACCCGAAACAGCGAATCGTGAACGTTCGGTATAGGTTATGTTTCTTAGTATTCCGGTAGGTGAGTTTGTTTTATAATCCAATAACTGCATGCTTCCATAATCAGGACGATCGAAACGGTAGTATGCACGGAGGTTTCCGAACTGATCGTAAGTAGATGGTACCTTTTTACACATGTAACTTCGGATCTCTTCCACAGTGCGGGCTGTATTCCATAGGCGCACTTCGTCTATTTCTCCATTGAAGAATTTTTGAGCCGCATTGACTTTGTAAAAGGCTCCCAGGGTGAAGCGGTTACGTGTACTTCTCGATAGTGTATAATTGTTGTTTGCAACGTTTACTCCATTCACGTAAAGGGTGTATCTGTTGCCATTTTTAACCGCAGCAATGTGATACCAGTTTCCTGCTATTAGCTCCGGGCCCACGAGTTTCGAAAAAGTAGCACTGTTGTTACCTGTTTCCCATACGATCTTTTTATCTGTTCGTATTTTCAATATGTTGAAACTATCATTTGCTCCTGCTGCCGACAGCGACAGGACTACCTGTTCCCAATCAAAAAACGCCGGTTTAAACCAGGTTTCCATGGTGTAATTGGATGTTTCGTTGGGTGTAAAAGCGGTGGATCCTTCGATGAAATCGTCAACACCATCGAGCATAACAGATAATCCCGGGCCTACGGTATCTGCGTCGAGTGTAATGTTTACCTGGGTGCAGTTGTTCGTTCGTATGCGTTCCGAAAATACCCGGAATTTATTGTATCTGTTCAATAAGGTTGATAGCGGTGCCTCAATATCTCTTGATTGGATGAGGTCCCAGACACCATAACAACTCGAAGTTCCCGAAAAAGCCAAATGATTGGCTAATGAGCATCCGGCAGCCTGCAAGCTATCGATAACCTCATTGAAAACTTCATCCATTTCAGGCGATTCATCGGCTACGCATACCGCATTGATAAAGCTGTTATCCGTAATATAGTTTGGGTATTTTGGGGTTTCGAAATTGGGGCCTTCTCCGTCTAGCTTTGCTCCCGTTGGCCCATTGGAACATCCGTAGAATGTGTGATTGCCGCCTTCGTAGCAAATTAATTTTTTGTTATGATACCTGGCCAGTACTGCATCCACATTATTGCGATAACCGCCCTGGCAACGGAATTCACTTAGCAGGCAATTTCTGTATGTTTGATTAAACCCTGCCTGATCATTAGGGTGAGCAAGATGCCAGTTATACAGCACACTTCGCCAATTGGTTCCGCTCTGTGGGTCGCGGCATGCATTGTTGCTGCTGTTATCGGCGCTAAGCGAGAAGTACCAGGTTGTAGCCAATGCATCCCAATATTGTGGATTGATCATCTGCACGGTGCGGTTGTTTACATCGTAATAGCGCGGGAAAGCACCTACAACTCTTTGTATCCTGGCCAGGTTACGTGGCCCTGCCGTTTCTGTTACCTGTTCGAATATGGTGTTCAGGTAAGCGCCGCGTGCTTCAACATCGCCCAATCCCGGGTATTCTCTTACCCTTTTTCGTGCCTGCCAGAAAAATCCGTTGAATTCGTTCGCAAAATTCCATAATTCATTTCCCACTTCAATGTAAAGCGTTCGGTCCGGATTAAGCTTTTCCATGAATAAACGCACAATGCTGTCGGCGTAGCTGGTGCCGGCACAGTAGGGTATGTTTATCCAGGGATCAATTTGGGTTTGATTGGCCAGGTCGATGATGTATTCGTAGTTTCCGCCATTGCCATTGTTTATGGTGTAGTAATTTTCAGGTGTGCGTTCGTTCCATCGAAGCCAATCAAGCATATATATATCATGAAATGGATGCCCCTCGGCCATTACCCTTCTTCCTTCGATATTATTACTGTTGAGATAGCCCATAAACCGGAGGCTCTTAAACTGCCGCATACGCTCAAGGAATAATGGCGTGAAACGCTGGCCTGCATCGTAATTGGCTTCCTGCCCAGGGTACAGATATTCGATGTCGCGGATGGGGTCTGCAGGATCCGATTCAAGAATATTAAGAACCCAGCCATGAATCATCCAGAAATGCTTGTTAACAACCCGGCCTCCATTGGTTGAGGTAAATTCGTAGTTTCTACCAGCATAGCTTCCTGTGGGTGTCCAACTATTACCAATATTCGTGTAAGGTACATTGCTGTCGGTAACCTCCATTCCTTCGAAACTGATTTTTCCTTTCCCTTTCCAGCGCAGTACCCATCCATCGGCTGTTAATCCCTTGGGGAAGTAAATGCGGCGGGAAATACGGTTGATCGTAACGGGTTTCGTTAAATCCAATCCCTGGTTGGGGTCTGCTGTTTTGGGTTTGTATTTGTAAACGGTTACAGGGAATTGCACGGGATAGCCGTCGGGTCTTATTTTTCGCTGGTCTACCATCATATCCCAGAAGGAAATGAAGCAGTCGGCCCAGTTGTTACCCCAGGCTTCGTTGTTTATTGTGCCGCTCCAGTCAATGTCCCAGTTGTAATAGGCTCCATTAACCACTTTGAACGTGTCGAGGCTGTATACTTTATACCACGGGTGGCCGTTGTTTCCTACGGGCTCCCATTTTCCTCCGTTTTTAAAGAAATCGATAAGGGCCAATTCATCATTCGAGATGTTGATACCGACACCCAGGTCGATACACTTGGGTTGCGCGTGAAGTGGGTAAGTGATACTTACAAATACAAACAGCGATACAATGGATAGTTTGGTAAATATGGGCATTATTATAGCGATATGATAGTTTCAAAATCATAAAATATTTACATGCAAACGCAGTAAATACACATAAATACCCAATCAAAATACAATTAAACCAACAATATAATTTTCGGAACTGTAGCGGTTTAATAAATAGCTTCCAAAATTAACCAAAAATATTAATTTACGATACAAGGCTGAAAATTAAATATATCTGTGCCAATCCTTTGTAAATACAGATGCTTTGATAAAAAAGCACGGTTGACCCCATGTGTTTTGCAATTTTTAATTTAATTTAGGCAATCTGAACTTTGTAAATGCTACAATAGTCATCATCTGATATCATTAAAATTGTTTACCCATGAAACGAATTTGCTTTGCCCTTATTCTTATATCTTGTTTTGTAAACTGTCCGGTTATGAAAAGTCAGCATATTAAGCCATTTGTGCCCCCTGTAAGTTTTGAAAAGGCCGACGAAAGAGCTGCAGCCATACTTCAGCAGATGTCGCTTGAGGATAAAATCCTGCTCATTGGTGGACACAATATGTTCTTCATAAAAGGTTTTGAAAAGTACAATATACCTCAGCTTTATCTCTCCGATGCCACACAAGGTGTTCATATTCGCAAAGAACTGAGTAATCTTATGGAGAAATCTACTGCTTTTCCTTGCCCCATAGCCTTAACTGCAACATGGAACCCCGATTTGGCAAAGGAATATGCCAGATGCATCGGCGAAGAATGCCGTGCAAGCGATGTAGCAGTGCTTCTCGGCCCGGGAATGAATATATACCGGATCTCTCAGAATGGTCGTAATTTTGAATACTTCGGCGAAGACCCTTACCTGGCTGCACGGATGATTGAGAACTATGTGGTGGGCTTGCAAAGCACAGGAACCATGGCTACACTGAAACATTTTTTGTGCAACAATACAGATTATTACCGCCGTACCACTAATGTTATTGTGGATGAGCGTACCTTACACGAAATATACCTTCCTGCTTTTAAGGCAGGGATTGACGCTGGTGCTATGGCTGTAATGACATCCTACAACCAGGTGAACGGCGAATGGACCGGACAAAGCGATTATGTGATAAACAATCTGCTGCGGAAACAATTAGGTTTTAAATGGCTGGTAATGACTGATTGGTGGTCGGTTTGGGATGCGCAGAAAGTTATCAAATCGGGTCAGGACCTCGAAATGCCAGGAGACCCCCGGAGCTGGGCGAAGCCAGATGAACCTATTAAAGATGCCAATATCAAGAAGAACGCAATGAAGCTTGTTCAGGAAAGCAAAGTTTCCGAAGAAGATATCAATCGCATGGCAAAAAGCATTCTGCGCGCATCCATTGCTATGGGATTATACGACCGGCCGGTAAAGGATTTATCGTTACTGGCCAATTTGCCCGAACACGAAAAGGTAGCCCTGCAAACCGCCCGCGAAGCCATTGTTTTATTAAAGAACGAAGGAAACATTCTTCCGCTTTCAAAACAAACCGGTAAAATCCTGTTGACCGGCGATTTCGTTAAAGAACTTGCCCGTGGCCTTGGTTCTGCTGAGGTTTTGGGTTATAATAATGTAACCATGCTTGATGCATTTAAGGACGAGTTTGGAGACCGCATTGAATACGTGAGCGAACCTACCGATAAGCAGATTGCAGAAGCCGCAGTAGTACTTTTAAGTGTTGGAACGCTGGATAGCGAGGGCTGGGACAAGCCGTTTGAACAACCCGAAATTGACAAGACAGTAAATAACATCGTTTCCAAAAATCCCCGTACCATTGTTATAGTTAATGCTGGCGGCGGAATACAAATGTCCGGTTGGGCATCAAAGGTTCCCGGAATCATTTATTCCTGGTATGTAGGCCAGAATGGAAATGTAGCACTTGCAGAAATATTATCAGGGAAAACTAATCCGTCGGGTAAACTGCCCATTTCTATAGAAAAGAAATTTGAAGATTCACCGGGTTTTGGATACATACCCGAAGGCCGAAAGCTCTATAAAGGCTGGAACGAGGATGGTAATATGGCCAATCCCTTTATTAATTGCGAATATAAGGAAGGTGTATTTGTTGGCTATCGTTGGTACGAAGCAAAAAAGATTGAACCTTTGTTCCCGTTCGGATTTGGGCTTTCGTACACCGGGTTTGAATACAAAAATTTACAGGTTTCTAAACCTTCATCCGATCTTTCGGTTACTGTTGAGTTTGAAATAAAAAATACCGGAAAGGTTTCGGGTTCAACGGTTGCGCAGGTTTATGTTCGCGATGAAGAATCTTCGGTTCTTCGCCCTGAGAAGGAGCTGAAAGCCTTTAAAAAGTTGACACTGGAAGCGGGGAAATCGACCAAAGTACAGCTTACACTTTATAAGAACGATTTCGCATTTTGGGATGTGAAGTCGCATCAGTGGATTGTGGAACCCGGCAATTTTACCATTTCGGTGGGTTCATCTTCCAGGGATATTCTTTTAAGCGGACAATGTAAAATAAAAAGGTAATAATGTCTTATTTTTCAAAAACTTTCATTAATTTTCCGGGGTTATAGACTCTTTATGAAAGATAATCAGTCGTATATAAGATTACCTATTTTCATTGTCTTCAGCCTATTTATCAGTTTAACTTTTTGTTTACATCCTGTATTTTCCCAGAATTCGGATCTAAAGAAGGTTTTATATCTTAATTCATATAATGTTACCTATTCCTGGAGTGATAGTATTACCAGTGGCGTTGTAAAAACAATGGCTGCCAGGCCCGATGTCCTTCTTTATATTGAATACCTTGATGCGAACCGGTTTGGCACTTCCAATTTCGAGAATCTATACAAGTTATATAAAGAAAAATACAGCAACGTCTCTTTTGACGTTATATTGGTGAGCGATAACGATGCCCTCGACTTTATTAATAAGTACGGCGAACAGCTTGCACCTCATGTTCCTGTTATCTTTTGCGGTGTTAATAACATTCAGGATTATCCTTTGAAGGAAAAGCCATGGTTTTATGGGATTAAGGAAGAAGTGGACCAAAGCCTGGTTTTAAAAGTTATTCTCGACATTATTCCTTCCGTAAAAACACTTTATTTTATCAACGATTCCACTACAACAAACCTCGTTCTGAACAGGTATATCAAGGAAGAAATAGAACCGAGGTTTTCGAGCAGGGTTGAATTCGTGTACATTTACAGCGCCAACATGGATTCTCTTCTGCAACGAATATCCAGTTTAAATGCGCACAGCGCCATAGCTATGGTAAATTTCGTACGCGATTCGGAAGGGAAGCCCGTTAATCAGGACGTTCTTTTTCAAAAAGTACTGGCCCTGTCTAAAGTGCCTGTTTTTACAGGAACTGAAGCACTTTTAGGTAAAGGAGTTATAGGGGGAGTAATTAATAAAGGGTCTACGCACGGAAGGTCTATGGCCACGCTGGCACTTAAGTTCATTGATCATCCTGGTTACAAACCGGCCCAGCGGATTTATATGCCAGATCTCCACTATTATTTCGACTATAATGTATTGAAAAAATTCAATATTGATGAGTCGTTGCTGCCCAACGGATCGGTAATTATAAACAAACCCCTTTCGTTGAAAGATTACCTGAAGTATATCATAGCGTTGGTTGTATTTGCAAGTTTTCAGGCTTTAATTATATTTTACTTAATTATTAATATTGGGCGCAGAAGAAGGGCTGAACAGAATGTGCTGACAAAGTACGAAGAAATACAAAAGCAGAACAAGCAGCTTGAGGATGCCAACGACATGGTAAATAATATGAATGCCCGATTGGAGGAATTGAATGAAAACCTTTCGGAATCCAACCAGGCGCTCGTGGTTGCCAAACAGCGGGCTGAAGATGCTGATAAACTGAAATCTTCATTTCTGGCTAACATGTCGCACGAAATCCGTACCCCGCTAAATGCCATCATTGGATTTTCCACATTATCGGCCGATACTTCGTTTTCCGAAAGTAAGCGCAATTACTTCATCCAGGTGGCGAAATCGAACAGCGACCAACTTCTGCGACTCATTGATGATATTCTCGATTTGTCGAAAATTGAATCGGGACAGATACAAGTTGTAAACGAAATTTTTTCAGTAAACGACATTCTTTTGGAGTTGTATACATCGGCAAAGCATAGTTTAACGAATACCAATGTAGATCTCCGGATTTCACCCTATGCCCAGAACAACCAACTGATGATGAAATCGGACCCTATCCGGTTTAAGCAAATTGTTTCCAACCTGCTGGCCAATGCCATTAAGTTTACCGAAGAAGGGTTTATTGAACTTGGGTTTTCGATTGAGAATCAACAGCTAATCTTCTATGTGAAGGATACGGGGATGGGGATCAGGCCTGAAAACCTCTCCAATATTTTCGAAAGGTTCTGGAAAACTGAAGGGAATGACGAAAGGCTGTTTTCAGGAACTGGCTTGGGACTTGCCATTTGCAAGAAATTCTGTGAATTACTCGGCGGTAGTATTTGGGTCGAATCCGTTCTGAATAGCGGAACAACGTTTTATTTCACCCTGTCGAACATATTTTATATCCGGCATCCCGAACCGGAGAGTTTACCTTCAGTTACTGAATCCCCCGAGCAAAACTGGGAGAACTATACCATAGCTATAGCCGAAGATGAAGAATCGAACCTTCAATATCTGAAGGAATCGCTGCGGAAGTCCGGAATACGGATTTATAGCTTTGGAGACGGAACAGATATTGTCGATTTCTTTGCCAATAAGCCGCCTCAAAAAATTGATGTGGTGCTGATGGATATAAAAATGCCGAAAATGGACGGCTTTACCGCGGCTAAGCTGATAAAGGAAAAATATCCCTATGTCCCCATAATTGCTCAAACGGCCTACGCCATGGTATCGGACATTAAAATGATAAAGGATTCCGAATTCGACGATTTTATTACAAAACCCATTCGGCCGCAGGTGCTGATCGAAAAAATAGCCCAGTTTCTGGGAAAGAAATAATTCTCTTTGTTGATTACTCCCTAAGAATAACTTGACAAAAAACAAAGGTTGTTACCTGGAATAAACATTTTGAATACCCTGTTGTTAGTTTATGGTAAATGTTAATTAAACAATATGGTAAATCATTTTGTCGATCCTATAGGCAGACTTATGGGTCTTCGCTACAAATCGCATCCCTGGCATGGTGTCGATAATGGACCTGATGCTCCGAAGCTGGTAACCTGTTTTATTGAGGTGGTCCCAACCGATACCGTAAAATACGAAGTGGATAAAGTTTCGGGTTATTTAAGGATCGATCGTCCGCAGAAGTATTCCAACGTTGTGCCCGCGCTGTATGGCTTTATTCCTCAAACGTTTTGTGGCCCGCATGTGGCTGAATTTGCAATGAGTAAAACCGGAAAAACAGGAATCGACGGCGATGGCGACCCGCTGGATATCTGTATTCTCACTGAAAAGGATATTACGCATGGCGACATCCTTGTTCGTTGCCGCCCAATTGGAGGTTTTCGCATGATCGACGGTAACGAAGCTGACGACAAAATTATTGCCGTGCTCTTTGGCGATGCCGTGTATGGGAATTACCAGGACATACACGATGTGCCTGAGTTAGTAATTGATCGGTTGAAACATTATTTTCTTACCTACAAGGATCTTCCAGGAAGCAAAGCCAATACCGAAATAACGCATATTTACGGTATTGACGAGGCGCACGAGGTTATCAAATGTTCAATACAAGATTATCAGGATAAATTCTCGAGCCTGGGTGAAATTTTGGCCGCTGCCAATAAGTAGCTTTTACTTCAGCTCGGGTGTGGTTAACGACCAATGCGAATGGACGATCTTCCAGGACCCGTCGGCTTCTTGCCTGTATACCTCAGAGCTGTTCCATTTGTGCTGCTTCTCTTTTTCGTACGAAACCAGGTTAAATGAAAGTATGGCCATCTTGCCTTTTGCCTGAACCAGTGGGTTAAGCATTTCGTACTTTTCTACATGCACCTGTCCTTTAAGGGTGTTGTACAGTTTGGTCAGTTCTTCTTTTCCATCGATACGTATTTTAAGGAAAGGGTCGAAGTACGTGATATCATCAGCATAAATTTCGAGGTATCCCGAAGGATCGCCATTGTTCCAGCGTTCGAGTGCTGCTTTTTCCTGCGCAATAAGTTTGTCAGCCAATTGCATGTCGGTTTGGGCATGGATAATTCCTGTTGTCGTCATAAATACAAGGATTAATATTGATTTCATTTTGCGGTTATTGTTGATTGTTCAGCAAAATTATACCGTTGCATGGCTCGTTTAAAGAACGAAACGGGGAGAGAATGGCACTTTTCAGGGATTTTGTTTCTTGCGGAATGCAAGGGGAGTATCACCTGTAGCTTTTCGGAATAAACGGGTAAAATAGGAGTTGTCCTCAAAGCTAAGTCTTGTCGCTATTTCCGAAACACTAAGTTCGGAAGATCCCAATAGTCGTTTTGCTTCCAGTATGATTCTGTCGGTTATGTATTGTTTGGCTGATTTGCCCAGGTGTTGGTTCGCTAGACCGTTTAAATGATTGGGGGTTATGTTCAATTTATTCGCATAATAGCTTACCGATCGGTTGTTCAAGAATTCTTTTTCGAGCAAATCAGCAAACGACGCAATGTGGCGGTTTGGAACATGGCTTTCTGCCGGATCATAAGTATTCTTAAAGTGTCGGTTCAACCAGATTAATACCTGGTAAAGGATTGCACGTAATATATGGTTGTCATTTTCTTTAATGCACTTGATTTCTCCTTCAATTTGAAGCATTAAGCCTTCTAGTACTTTATATTCTTCATCGTTTATTGTAAGGGTCGGGCTTTTGCGGGCCGGATTGAAATAGGCGAGGTTCTGCACAAACCGTGTATCGTTGAAGAACTCGCACAGGAAAGCTTCTTCAAATATGAGAACCAGGCCTGTTGGCACTTTATTGATTTCCCAGCGCCTTATTTGACCCGGCAGAGAAAAGTAGATATTGTTTCGGACAACGGGAAATTCCTCCTGATCGAGGTACAAATTGCCGGAACCTTCTTCAATTAAAGTGATGTCGTAATACGACAAGGTGTGGGCAGCGCCATCGATAATGTATTTCTCCAGGGTTTCGAGATGGATGAGATCGATCAGCAATTCATCGCCATACTTACGCCTGAAGAATTCGTAATGCTTGATCATGGCAATTTCCCGGTTCTAAAAAGTAAGGAAACTGGTAAAAGTAACCCCAACCATATAGAGTAAAAGAATCACAAAATAGGTAAATACAATGGGAATAGAGCGCCATATTGCCGGTTTCCATTTTGTATTGTAGAAATTCCGGAGCGACCAGATAAAGTATACATAGAAAATGACCAGTACCCACAAAAACCAATCGAAATTAAACAGTAATCCGGTAAGTTCATTCAGAATAAACAATATAAATATGGCTGTGTGCATGTACAGTGCTGCAATTAAATGATCAAAATAGAGCTTGCGCTTTTTACGGTAAAAGATCCTTAGTATCAATGCGGATAAAGGCATAAGCAGGAACATTCCCAATGTAGCATTTGCTTTAATTTTGTCGATAAAAGGACTCAGACCGTACATACTAATCTTAGCCATGCGGATGACCATTTGTTTATTAAAATAGCCCGGTTCAATCTTCGTTTTACGGATAAACGAATCTAACTGATTATCATTGTAGCTTAGTATTTTGTTGCTTAGTTCTTTAGTAAATACCTGACCTTGGTATGCAGGATTGACATTTATTTCAACATTCTCGTGTCCTTTGTTTTCTTTGGTACAGGTGCTAAGCGAAGTTGAAAAAAGAAGTAGCAGCGACACAAATATATAAAGTCTTACAGGAGGCACATAGCTGGCCATTTTCCCCGATACATATTCGGATGCTACTAAGCCGGGTTTGGTAAAAAGCCACCTGATTGTTCTGAATAACTTCGAATCGAAGCTGTACAGATTACCAGAAATCTCCGAAATAAGGTATCTAAACGATCCCTGAACCTGGTACACACTTTGCCCGCAAACTGGGCAATACTCCCAACTACTGTCGAGTGCCTGACTGCAATTCGGACAAATCTCGAACCTTGTTTTTTTACTTTTTCCCATCCGTTTATTCTCTTTGCTATTCCTGGTGAACAAATATCCAAATTATCCGCTTGAGTTTTATAAAATAAATCCATAATTTTAATTCACTTCAAATTCTGTTGACATACGGTTGTCATCGCCTCCCGTTTTCTTTGTGCTGTAATTTTAAATTAACGTTTAACCTTAAAATCATTTAACCATGAAAACATTCACATGTAAATCAATTGTTGCCATTGCAGTTTTTGCTGCATTCCAAGGTGTTGCTTTTTCGCAGGAAAAATTTGAAATCAAAGAAATAGGTGCTCAGAAAACAGTTATCATAACCATGACTGCACCTTCGTCTCAAATCTCAGCCAAAATGGGAGAGGCCTACGGTAAACTTTTCGGTTATCTGGGGCAGAAGGGCGTTCAACCCTCAGGCGCTCCGTTTGCAGTTTACACGCAATTCGATCCAAACGCCAATACCACCTTTGAAGCAGGTGTTCCTGTTTCCTCTAAGATGGAAGGCATTGGAGACGTCGTTTACAAAGAATACCCTGCCATGAAAGTACTCAGTACGCTATACAAAGGAGCATACACCGAAATGACGAAAGTTTACGAGTCAATGGAAAAATATATGAAAGACAAGGGACTTCAATCTACAATGGCGGTCTGGGAAATATACTTAACCGACCCCGCGCAGGTAAAGAAGCCGGAAGATAACCAAACCCTGATTTACTTTCCTATTAAATGACAGAAAACCTAGCCTGAATAATTCCGATAGCCTTAACAACTTCATCCCTTCTGAAGTCTCTAAATGGGTTAGGAATTATTCAGGCTAAAACATTTCCCTCATTTTGATCTTTGCATAATTGAAATTTATATCTTGCTTTTAATTTATAGGACCTCCATCTATAGCAAACATTTTGAATGTTATCTTTATGGAGGTTTTATATCATATAGCACAATCAATTATGTCAAAAGAAAAAAATGGTGATGGTAAAAGAATATTAGACAGCCTGTGGGTCAAAATTGGTTTGCATATTTCCCTGTGGGCTATCTATTTTTTATTGAGTTATATTTTCCTGAAAAGTTATTGGGTAAATATTAAACCGGATTTCTTACTGGGCGATATGGTTATTTACATGATCATATTTTATGTTAGTTATTTGGTATTAATTCCTTTACTTCTTTTTCGCAGGAAAACCCTTCTGTTTATTCTATGCTTACTTCCGCTTTTTTTTGGCGCTTTTTA
This sequence comes from Bacteroidales bacterium, assembly GCA_036261135.1. Taxonomy (GTDB): domain Bacteria; phylum Bacteroidota; class Bacteroidia; order Bacteroidales; family JAAUTT01; genus JAAUTT01. The sequence continues at coordinate 7,283 of DATALJ010000205.1, read as the reverse complement.
TATGAAGAAAGAGTTTCGGCGGTGGCACTTTCAGAAAATTGTAAAAGAAGAAATGCATCGGGCTCCTGAAGCTGGCGCGGGAGGGCGCGAATACCGGATTCCCGGGCGACCGCCTGCTACCGGAATGCGTGCTCCGGGGCAATGGAATAGCTTCTTTACAGCTCGGGATTTGAGCGCTTTTACCGGAATTCTTGTTGTTTTTTTAGCTGCATTAAGTATTTCTTCTATCGAAAGGTGGCGCAAAGATGAGAAAGCCAAATCGGAGCGCGAGAAAGAACGCACAACGGCTGAACTGAAGTATCTGAAACAGCAGATAAACCCTCATTTTCTATTCAATTCGCTCAACAGCATTTATTCTATGACCATAAGCCACCCTTCGCCTGCATCGGATGCTATACTCAAGTTGTCTTCGATACTTCGGTATATGCTGTATGCTGCCGATAACGAGAAGGTTTCGTTACGCAACGAACTGGAAGTTGTGGAAAACTATCTCGAATTACAGAAACTTCGCCTTACCAATAAAGTAACAGTTAATTTTTCGATGGAAGTCAGCGACGAGCACTTCGAAATAGAACCGCATATTCTAATTCCCCTGCTTGAAAATGCTTTTAAGTATGGCGCTGATAATATAACCGAGTCTTTTATTGATATTGGCATTGTTATACGCGATGAAAAACTGGATTTTACTGTTCGCAATAAAATTGTTCTCAGGCCAACATCCGATCAGGATTCAGGTATTGGAATTAAAAACATTGCCCGCCGTCTCGAACTGGTATATCCACAGCAATACAAGTTCCGTATTCACGAAAAAGACGATATCTTTACGGTTAATCTGATAATCAACCTCCATCGATGAATTGTATAGCTATTGACGATGAGCCATTGGCGCTGAATATAATTGAAGAATTCTGCAGGAAAATAGACTTTATTCATCTCGAAGCCAAGTTTACCAGCGCCATACAGGCTATAGACTATATCTCCAAAAATAAGACCGATCTGGTTTTTCTGGATATTCAAATGCCTCATCTTACAGGCCTTCAATTTCTGCGAACCGTGAGTTCCCCGCCAATGGTTATTTTTACCACGGCTTATTCCGACTATGCGCTTGAAGGCTTTAATGTGGATGCCGTGGATTATCTCTTAAAGCCCATTGCCTTCGATCGGTTTCTTAAGGCTACAGGTAAAGCCTATAATCTTTATAATTTAATGCAAAAGGCTACCCAACCGGTAGCTGAAGAGCAGCCGGATAAGTACCTCCTGGTTAAAGTAGAATATACTACGGTTAAGATCAATGCGGACGACATTCTTTATATAGAAGGATTGAAGGATTATGTGAAGATATACACCGGTGCAAAGTTCATCATGACAAAGAGCACAATGAAGCATATAGAGGAAAAGCTACCACGCGACAAGTTTATACGCATTCACAAATCATACATAGTATCCGTTCCCAAGATCCGCGCCATCGAGTACAATTGCGTAACCTTGGGAGAAAAGCAAATCCCTATCGGGAATCAATACAGGCAAGGTTTTAATGAATTGATACAAAGGATACGGTTATAGGTTGTTGAGATTGCAAAAGGGCTACTTATAAAATTGTTGATTATCATTAATAGGTATGACTATGGAAACTTTAGCAAATGTGCATCCGGGAGAGATTCTTTTAGAAGAATTTCTTAAGCCAATGAATATTTCAGCCTATAAATTATCGAAAGATATTGGGATTCCTCAAACAAGGACTTCGTCTATTCTTAAAGGAGACCGCAGTATTACAGCCGATACAGCTCTGAGATTAAGTTTGTATTTTGGGAATTCTCCCAAGTTTTGGTTAGGTCTGCAGGACGATTTTGATTTGGAGGAGGCTTTGAGAAATAAGCAAGCTGAATTGAGCAAGATTAAGAAGGCGGAGAATTACGCTGCCTGATAGAACAAAAAACCCCGTGTAAACGGGGTTTTTAATTTATTGTCAGCTCCAATTAAACAGTCATTATTTCCTGTTCTTTCTTGGCCAATATTTCTTCTATCTTTTTGTAGAACGATTCGGTAAGCTTTTCAACCTTTTCTTCGGCTGTTTTTTGTGCATCTTCGGGTAACCCGTTCTTCTGCATTTTTTTGAGCTCTTCGATGCATTCGCGGCGGGCAGTGCGGACACTTACTTTTGCATTTTCGCCTTCGTGATTTACCGATTTCACCAGTTGTTTACGACGTTCCTCGGTAAGCGGAGGTAAGTTTAAGCGAACTATATCGCCATTATTCATGGGGGTAATACCAATATTTGCTGCAAGAATAGCCTTTTCAATCTCGCCAATGATCTTCTTTTCCCAAGGTTGAATAACAATGGATTTGGCATCGGGCGTATTGATGTTAGCCACCTGGCTGAGTGGTGTGCTTGCGCCATAATAATCAACCATGATGCCATCGAGCATATTGGGGTTTGCTTTTCCGGCCCTCAGCTTAATCATTTCGTTGTTTAAGTGCGTAAGGGCTTTTTCCATTTGATCCTTCGCATCGTCGAGATATAATTGAACTTCTTCTTCCATTGGTTATTAGGTTTACTGTTTATCGAGGAGCAAATATATTATATTTTAGTGTTTCGTCCAAAGCGTAAGTCGCAAGTTCAGGCAAACGTTTATAAAGGCAATATAATGGTTCGGAAATATAATAAAATGGTTCCGGGTAATATGATCTTTAAACTGCAATTACCTGTCAAAAATTCCAGGCAGCACTTTGTAAGGTTGCAAAACGGTGTCTGACATTCCGGGCGACACTTTGTAACCCTGCAAAACGATGCCTGACATTTCAGGCGACACTTTGCAACCCTGCAAAATGCCGACTGAAACTCCGGGCATCAAATTGTAACCCTGCAAAGTGTCGCCCGGAATTCCGGGGACGGTTTTGCAGGCTGCAAATATGTTCCCTGGAAACCTGGGGGAGGTTTTGTAGGGTTACAATTTGTTGCCTGGAAACCAGGGCGGCAAAATTGCAACGAGTTTTAGCTTGAATTATAATTTTACCAGCGTGCCGATCTTTTCGCCCGAAAGCAACCGTTTCAGGTTTCCTTTGGTATTCATATCGAAAACAATGATTGGCAGCTTGTTTTCTTTGCACATGGTGAAAGAGGTAAGGTCCATTACATTCAAACCGCGCGAATAGGCTTCGTCGAAAGTAATTTCGTCGAACTTTGTGGCTTTCGGGTCCTTTTCGGGATCGGCGGTATACACGCCATCCACGCGGGTTCCTTTAAGCAGTACATCGGCCTGCATTTCCACAGCACGCAACGATGAAGCAGTATCGGTTGTAAAGAATGGGTTTCCCGTGCCAAATGTGAAGATTACTACTTCGTTGTTAGCAAAAGCTTCTTCGATGCGCCATTTGCTGTAGCGTTCGCCTACAGGTTCCATAGCAACTGCGGTTAACATACGCGCTTTTACGCCAATGCTTTCTAATGCTGATTGAATAGCTAACCCGTTGATTACGGTTGCCAGCATACCCATGTAATCGCCTTTAATACGGTCGAATCCTTTGTTAACACCCGAAAGGCCGCGGAAAATATTGCCACCACCTATTACAATGCCAATTTTTACGCCAAGTGCCGATGCTTCTTTTATCTGTTCAGCATATTCCATAAGGCGGCCGGTATCGATACCTGTGGGTTTATCTGCCATTAAGGCTTCGCCGCTAAGTTTTAGTAAAATACGTTTGTAGGTTGCCATATAATTTTTGTTTTGTTTCTTGTTTTGTGCACGCGTTACAAACGCGCGCAAGCGGTGGCACAAGCTGTCTCAGCCTTACGTGTCATTCCGGCGCAGGCCGGAATCCCTAAACTACGGAGCCTGTTTGCAGTAAACAATCCGCATTGCTTCGTAGGCGACGGATTCCGGCCTACGCCGGAATGACACGTATGACTACACGGCCTTGTCGAAGTGCCGGATGTATTACGCACTCCTTATAAGTGTAAAAATAAAAACCTCGCCATTAATAACAAAAAAAAAGAGAGCCTATGGAGCTCTCTCTTTTTCTATATGCTTTATGAATTATGCATTCAGTGTGTAGCGAACAAAGGTTGTAACTTTTAAATCCTTGTCAACACTCATTAAATATTCGCCAACAGTATGTTTTGAATCCTTAACGAATTCCTGGCTCATCAATGTGTTTTCTTTAAAGAATTTTTCGAGTTTACCCTCAGCAATCTTTTCGATGATATTAGCTGGTTTGCCTTCGTTCTTTTTGTCGAGTGCTGTTTGTTCTTTAGCAATTTCGCGTTCTTTAGCAACAATTGCTTCGGGAACTGAAGCTTTATCAACAGCAACTGGGTTCATTGCAGCAATCTGCATAGCTACGTCTTTACCAACCTGAACGTCAGTAAGCTTTTTGTTGAACCCAACCAAAGTAGCTAATTTGTTACCTGGGTGGATGTAAGCAACAACCTGAGCAGCTTCAACTTTTGAATAAATGATGAGGTCGATTTTTTCGCCGATCACACCAACTTTTTCCATTACAGCATCAGCAACAGTTAAGTTGCCAACCTTAAGTGCTTTTAAAGCATCGATGTCAGCAGGTTTGCTTGCTACAGCAACGTCGTTGATATCAGAAGCAAACTTGATGAATGATTCGTTTTTAGCAACGAAGTCGGTTTCGCTACATACAACAGTAAGAGCGCCAAAAGAGGCATCAGCATTGGTTTTTGCAAGAACAACACCTTCGGTAGCTTCGCGGTCGGCACGTTTAGCAGCAACCAATTGTCCCTTTTTGCGGATAATTTCCTGTGCTTTTTCGTAATCGCCGTTGGCTTCTTCGAGGGCTTTTTTGCAATCCATCATCCCTGCGCCTGTCATTTGTCTGAGTTTGTTAATCTCAGCAGCAGTAACTTGTGCCATTTTATTTTAATATTTTTAGATTAATCTTCTTTGGTTTTAACTTTCTTCACTTTACGTGCAGGAGCTTTGTCAGCAATTTTAGCTTTTGGAGCTACAGCAACAACTTCTTCTTCATCGATCATGTTATCGAATTTCGATTTCGATGTGCCTTTTTTAGCTTTAGCTTTACCATTGCCTTCGGCTTTGTCGCCTTCTTTTTCGCGTTCAGCTTTGCGTTCGCCTAAGCCTTCCTGAATAGCAGCTGCTATGGTTTCAATAACAATAGCTATTGAGTTTGAAGCATCGTCGTTAGCTGGGATTGGGAAATCAACTGTGTTTGGATCAGAGTTGGTATCAACCATTCCAAAAACAGGGATGTTCAAACGTTTTGCTTCGCGAACAGCAATGTTTTCTTTTAATATATCAACAACAAATAATGCAGCGGGCAAACGGGTAAGATCGGCGATACTGCCTAAGTTCTTTTCCAGTTTTGCGCGTTGACGTGAGATTTGTAATTTTTCGCGTTTCGAAAGGTTATCGAAAGTTCCGTCGGTAGACATTTTATCGATAGAGCCCATCTTCTTAACAGCCTTACGAATGGTTGGGAAGTTGGTAAGCATACCACCTGGCCAGCGTTCGGTAACGTATGGCATGTTAACAGCGTTTATGCGTTCAGACACGATATCTTTAGCCTGCTTTTTGGTAGCTACGAAGAGTATCTTGCGTCCTGATTTTGCGATTTGTTTTAATGCTTGTGCGGCATCTTCCAGCTTAGCCTGGGTTTTGTGAAGGTCGATGATGTGAATACCATTACGCTCCATAAAAATATAAGGAGCCATTGCAGGATTCCATTTTCTCTTGAGGTGACCAAAATGCACACCTGCATCTAATAATTGTTGTACTGTTACAGACATTGAAATTTTATTTAATTGTTTACATTCTTTTAAAATCAATTATGCAGTAGTCCTGGGCAAAACTTGCCAGAAGTCTGCATAATTTAGATACTAAACAACAGTTAAGTTGCTTGTTAACGTTTGCTGAACTGGAAGCGTTTGCGTGCTTTTGGACGACCTGGTTTCTTACGTTCAACTTCACGTGGGTCACGAGTAGTGAAACCAGCTTCTTTTAATTTTGGCTTGCAGGTTTCATCTATTTTGATAAGCGCACGTGTAATTGCTAAACGTAAAGCTTCAGCCTGACCTTTGATACCGCCACCATCGAGGTTAACTTTGATATCATAGTTTTGTGCAACGCTGAGCAGGTTTAAAGGTTGTTCAACAATATATTGCAGAATTGCATCGGGAAAATATTCTTTGAAATCTCTATCGTTGATAGTGATGTTACCTTTGCCTTGGCCAAGGTAAACACGGGCAACGGCAGCTTTTCTTCTTCCTATTGCGTTAATTAATTCCATACTGATTATTTAATTGTATTGATGTCAAATTCTTTTGGTTCCTGAGCTTCGTGTGGGTGTTGTGCACCTGCATAAACATGAAGGTTACGATACACTGAACTAGCTAAACGATTTTTAGGTAACATACCTTTAATGCCTTTTTCGATAATAGCAATGGGCTTCTTAGCAAGCATTTGTTCAGCAGTAACAATACGTTGTCCTCCGGGGTATCCAGTGTGGCGGATATATTCCTTATTGGCCCACTTGTTACCAGTTAAACGGATTTTGTCGGCGTTGATAATAATCACATTGTCACCGCAGTCAGCGTTAGGAGTAAACGAAGGTTTATGTTTACCTCTCAATACTAAAGCCACTTTTGAGCAAAACCTACCTAATGTCTGGTTGGTAGCATCAATTACTAACCACTCTTTATTCACGGTAGCCTTATTCATCGATACCGTTTTATAACTTAAAGTGTTCACTTTATATCTAAGTTTTTAATTAATATACAAATACAACATTCTCCACCCGAAAATGGACTGCAAAAATACAATTTATTTTAATATTTCAACACTATTGTAAAAAAAACTTTATAGGGTTTTCGCCCAAAGTTTTATTGTAAAACGCGGTGCAAAATTATTATAAAATCAGATTTATTGTCATTTTTGTAATGAAAATGTTTACAATGATTTCGCTTTCACAGAAACAGCGGTCCGGGATATTGTCTTGGGGCCTTGCTATAATCGCCTTTGCACTTCCTCTTTCGGTTTTTTTAATTAGCCTGGGGCAGGCGATAATTATTTTGAATTGGCTTGCAGAGTTTAATTGGCGGATTAAATGGAACCGTCTTCTCCATAATCCCACCATCTGGGTTATTATGCTTTTTTATGTGGTTCATCTGGTCTGGCTTCTTAATACTTCCGATTTTTCCTATGCCGCACATGACCTGAAAATTAAACTTCCTTTTCTTATTATTCCTTTGATTATTGGCACTTCAGAAATTCTGTCCGGCACACAGGTGCGGAAAATAATTC
>DATALJ010000202.1:0-5489 GCA_036261135.1 Bacteroidales bacterium | reverse complement strand
GCGCTATATGCGTTAATTCGCCAAGGGTTTTAAGTTCAGAAAATTGAGCAACGTCGTTTGCATCGCTAATGGAGAATAAGGAGGAGGAATGAAACTGATTGTTATTTCGCCTCCGGAGACGCTATCTGGCGAGATTGATTTTGTAAATACCTTATTAAAGGAAGGGCTTACAAAGTTTCATCTTCGTAAACCCAATCTGCCAACTGCTGATCTTATTCAGTATCTTAAAAAGATAGATTCAGCCTATATTAGTAATGTGGTTGTGCATTACGATTTCGAAATGCTAAGGCATTTTCCTCAGGTAGGTTTTCATTTCAACCAATATAGCCTAAACTGGCTTGCATATAAAGGGTTTACCCATAAAAGCTATTCGGCTCATTCTTTTCGCGAAATCCTAAGATTAAACACGGATGCATTTGATTATATTTTTATAAGTCCCGTATTTGAAAGTATTTCAAAGCCGGGGTATTATGCAGGCTTTAATTTGAAGCAGATAAGGGATTTTACAGCTTCCGGATGCTGTGTCAATCCAATTGTTGCTTTGGGTGGAGTTGACGAAAATAATATTGCATCCCTACAGGATCTTGGATTGTATGGAGCTGCTGTGTTGGGAGCGATTTGGACGCCCTTTCAAGCCGGCGCGTCCGCTAGTTTTTTGGTCGATAAATTTTTACGAATGAAACAGGTATGCCAGCCAGACCTTATGTTTTAATCATTGCTGGGTTCGATCCCAGCTCAGGAGCCGGAATAACCGCCGACTTAAAGACTTTTGAACAGCATAAGGTTTATGGGTTGGGCGTTTGCTCTGCTATAACCTTTCAAAACGAAAGCGAGTTCGAGGGCGTAGAATGGATATCGCCAGAAAGTATAATGAGACAGTTGGATATACTGTTTTCGAAATACACGATTGCTTTTGCCAAAATAGGGCTTATAGAAAATCTGGAGGTGCTTAATAGGGTTGTTGACTTTTTACAGCTACAAGGATGCAAGGTGGTTTGGGATCCAATTTTGAGGGCAAGTGCTGGATACATTATTCATTCAGACTTTGATAATAGTTTGTTACGGTCGGTATTATCCCGTATATACCTTCTTACACCTAATCTTCCGGAGTTCGACTTTATTAAGAAGCAAGTAAATTCTATAGATATATTGGATTTGTTGGATCAAACCCATCTCAATGCAATTCTTTTAAAGGGCGGGCATGCTGTTGACGAGGATTGTTGCGATGTTCTCTATCATAATGGAGCGAAAACGCTATTAAAAGGCGATCGCATTTCAGGCGCAAAGCATGGAACGGGCTGCGTATTGTCGTCTGCCATTGTTTCCAACCTGGCGTCAGGTTATTCGCTTACGGCTGCGTGTAAATCGGCCAAGGCGTATGTCGAGCACTTTATTTCAAGTAACCAAACCCTCTTAGGGTATCATTCATAGCGCTTATGTTACCCAAACTATATTATATAACGCAACCTCTGCCAGGTATATCCTATACAAGTCAAGTTGATCAGGTATGCAGGGGAGGGGTACAGCTTGTACAGCTTCGGTTAAAAGATGTTTCCAAGGATGAAGTTCTTCGTATCGCCGGGGAAGTGAAGCAGGTCACTGATTCATATGGCGCAAAGCTTGTTATTAATGATTGCCCGGAAATAGCTGTTCAGGTGAATGCCTGTGGCGTTCATTTGGGAATGAATGATATGCATCCTCGTGAAGCGAGAACTTTTTTAGGTAATAGCATCCTCATTGGAGGCACTGCAAACACTTTTGAACGCGTTGCTGAGTTGTTTCCATACGTCGATTACTTTGGTATTGGACCTTTCCGGTTTACCGAAACCAAGAAAAATCTTGCTCCTATTCTTGGCATCGGTGGATATACTGCAATTTTGCAAAAGATGCAGCATTATAACATGTATAAACCTGTTTATGCCATTGGCGGAATTGAGGAGAACGATTTTCCTGCCTTAATGAAAACTGGCATTCATGGCATCGCAGTGTCTTCACTTATTGCCAAATCAACTGATGCGGTGCAAACTATCAAAGCTTTAAATGCACTATTAAATAAATAATAACTCAATAAATCCTATAAATAACCCATTACCTCAAGTCCCTTTTAGAGGATTTTTGGGGTATTTAAACTTTAAAACTATGTCGCCACTGGTAATAGCAGGTAAAACATTTACTTCGCGTCTGTTCACAGGAACAGGTAAGTTCGGATCGAACGAATTGATGCGTAAGGCTCTTATAGCCTCGGGTTCGGAATTGGTAACAGTCGCTCTGAAGAGGGTAGACCTGGATAATCCGGGTGATGATATTCTGTTACACCTGAATGAACCGCAATTTAATCTGTTGCCAAACACTTCAGGCGTACGAACCGCTAAAGAAGCTGTATTTGCTGCACAACTCGCTCGAGAAGCACTAAAAACAAACTGGATCAAGCTTGAAATTCATCCCGATCCTAAATATTTGCTGCCCGATCCCATTGAAACACTGAAAGCAGCTGAGGAACTTGTAAAGCTTGGCTTTGTGGTAATGCCATACATAAATGCTGACCCGGTGCTTTGCAAACGCCTCGAGGACATTGGTGCGCAATGTGTTATGCCTTTGGGCGCCCCTATTGGTACCAATAAGGGCCTGAAAACCGAGGATATGCTTCAGATTATCATTGCACAGAGCAACGTACCGGTGGTAATTGACGCAGGTATTGGCACTCCGTCTCATGCTGCACAAGCTATGGAAATGGGGGCTGATGCTGTACTTGTTAATACAGCAATTGCTGCTGCATCCGATCCTGTTAAAATGGCTGTAGCATTTAAGATGGCTTTAGAGGCTGGCCGCATGGCTTACGAAATCGAGAAAGCCCCCGTTTCGATCACTGCTAATGCTACCAGTCCGTTAACTTCATTTCTTGATTAATTGTACTATGGACTTTATAGATATTATTGGAAAACTAGATCACGAAGATATTTTGCAACAGATATACGCCAAAACATCGACTGATGTGGAAGCAGCATTAAGCAAGGAAAAATGCTCATTGCATGATTTTTTGGCATTGATTTCGCCTGCTGCTGCTCCTTATTTGGAATATATGGCTCAGGAAAGCCGCAGAAGAACACAGAAGCGTTTTGGTAAAACTATACAGATGTACGTTCCGCTGTATCTCTCCAATTATTGCACTAACCATTGCGTGTACTGCGGATTTAACCACAGCAATGATATTACGCGTACAATACTCTCTGCCGATGATATACGTAACGAAGCCGAAACGATTCGATCTCTGGGGTTTGGACATATTCTTCTTGTAACAGGAGAGTCTCCCAAATGTGGCGCATCATATTTAAACGATGCGATAAAGCTTATCCGGCCTTTATTTTCGCAAATATCCATTGAAGTGCAGCCTCTGAAACAGGATGAATATGAAATGCTCATTGTGTCAGGTTTACATGCAGTATATCTTTATCAGGAGACTTATAATGCTACGAAATATAAGGACTATCATCCACGAGGACTGAAAGCCAATTATGCCCACCGTATCGATACGGTTGAACAAATGGGACGTGCGGGTATTCATAAAATGGGTTTGGGTGTGCTTCTTGGATTGGACGATTGGCGTATCGATTCTTTCTATCTCGCTATGCATCTTGATTATTTAAGGAAGAGATACTGGAAAACCAAATATTCAGTGTCATTTCCTCGTTTACGGCCACATGCAGGGAGCTTCAATCCGCCATTTCATGCCACTGAACGCGATTTGCTACAATTGATCTTTGCATATCGGATTTTTGATACCGATCTGGAACTTGCGTTGTCAACTCGGGAGAGTCCAAGGTTCAGGGATAACGCTATGCAGCTTGGTATAACATCTATGAGTGCCGGTTCTCATACGGAGCCTGGGGGGTATGCTGCCGACAATGGTGCATTAAAGCAGTTCGAGCCCAATGATAACCGTTCTCCTGAACAAGTAATGGAGATGATAAAAAGTCAGGGCTACGAAACCGTTTGGAAAGACTGGGATGCCTATATGCAGCTAGTGTGAACGCATTGAAACCAAATTAGTATAACAACAATCATTAACATGTATGCTTACGGATACTGAAAAAAACTTGTACGACCGCCATCTGATCATTCCTGATTTTGGGATTGAGGCGCAGGAAAAACTTAAAGCAGCCCGTATTCTTATTGCTGGTGCTGGAGGTTTGGGCTCTCCTGTAGCTATCTATCTTGCCGCTGCAGGTGTCGGAAATATTGGAATTGCTGATGCCGATGTGGTGTCGCTTAGTAATTTGCAGCGCCAGATTATGTATAGCTACTCGGATATTGGTAAAAGTAAGGTCGCCGTGGCTTCGCAGAAACTTTCAGTACAAAATCCGTTTATTCAGTTACATCCCTATCAGCTATTCCTCACTGAGTTTATAGTAGACAACATCATTAAGGATTATGACGTTATTATAGGTGCATTGGATAATGCTCCTGCACGTTATATGCTTAGCGACGCATGCATACGCCAAAGTAAGGCGTATATACATGGCGCCATTTCTAACTTTACAGGACAAGTAACTGTTTTTAATTACAAGGGTGGTAAAACTTACCGTGATCTTTTTTCTGAGCCGCTTCATCCCTCAAACATGTCGCCAACAGATAAGGGAGTATTTGCTCCTTTGCCGGGTTTAATTGGGACACTGATGGCAGCTGAAGTAATTAAAGTAATTACCGGATGCGGGGAGGTACTATCCGGCAAAATGCTGGTGGTAGACCTGAAGGCAAATTTGTTTCAGGTGGTAAACTATTAGTCTTTCCCCATCAGCGCGAAAAAATATTTTGGATCGCGCGTTTGGAAGAGTTTAAACCAGGCATTAAGTGTTTGAGGGTTCATTACATCAAGGTATTTCAGAACCTCATGCGCAAATTCCAAAGGAGCAAGGCCCGTGGCCGTAATAAGATTGCCGTCGGTTACGGCAGGATCGGAGACATAAAAAGACTCGCCCTTGTAATTCGGGCTTACTGCCTGGAGGTAAGTTAAATCGTTGCTGGTATGTTTGCGATTGTCCAGAATTCCTGCTTGTGCCAAAATGGATGTTGCTCCACATATAGCCGCTACCAAGACATTGGATTCCAAACATTGCTGAATAATAGCAAGTGTGGGCTTATATTTAGGTTCGAGCCATGTATCAGCTCCTGGAAGAATTAAGGCATCAGCAAGGTTTGTATCAAATTCATCCACTGTAATGTCTGGTATAATGCGGATTCCTCCCATAGTAGTTATGGGTCTTTGGATAACCCAATGGTTTTTACAGGGTATTGAGGTGCATCCTTCCTGAAATAGCGGGCCGTATTAAGTTCTGCTACAAGGTATCCGGGCTCCCAGTCGGACATAGTGTCTAGTACATAGAGATATGCGAATTTTGTCATGATGTTTTGTTTTTCTTGTTTGTATTTACAAGTATAGCAACAACCAGTGACAGCGTTATGTCAACATCTACCAAAAAAATGTTGGTACA
>DATALJ010000198.1:0-13471 GCA_036261135.1 Bacteroidales bacterium | reverse complement strand
CGTACCATCGTTTTAAACCAGCTCCGCATTGTAACCAAAGAGGGTAAACCCATCATCAAATCCGACTCTATCGCTGTTGCCATTAAGCCATTTAGTCTCATCTTCGGAAAAATTCGTTTTGCCAGCCTCACGGTTTACAATACCCGAGTTACCCTCGATTACGATCTTTTGCAGTTATTGCGGCACAAACAGGGTATGAAGTCAGATACTACACAGAACTTAATGCCTGTGAGCTATTCCAAACTTGTAAGTGCGCTGCAAACGAAGCTATTCGACTATTTACCCAATAAGATGGCATTCCGCAACCTCGATTTTTCGTATCAAAACGACAAAATACAGGCCCTCATCCGGTTCGAGAACTTTCTTTATAATAATGAAAAATACCTTGGCGAGGTACTGTTCATCGACAATCAATCGTCTGATCGCTGTGTTGTGGAAGGAAGCATCATTCCTTCGTCGGGCAGATTTATTTGTCGTATGAGCCAGAGCCAGAAGAAACTCCTGCGCTTACCATATATTGGTCCCAGATGGCACGCTTCATTCGGGTTCGATACACTTCAATTCGACTGTGGCTTTTCGAAAGAAGAAGATTCCCAAATGTACATATCGGGCGATATAAAAGTCAGTAACCTGGCTGTTTTCCACAAGCAAATAGGCCCCGATACTGTAAAGTTGCCGTTTGGAGAAATGGAATTTAATATGAAACTGGGACCGCGCTTTGTCGAAGTAGATAGTTCGTCGGTAATCAGATTTAACAGGTTTCATTTTTCGCCATACATCAAATTTGAACGCGATACGTCTTCAAAAATTACGGTAGCTTTTATTAAACAACAGTTTAGGGCTGACGACCTTTTCAAATCGTTGCCACAAGGGTTGTTCAATAACTTTGAAGGGTTAGAAACCACAGGAGATTTAGAATACCAGATGAAATTGTCCATAGACCTGGCCAATCCTGATTCTGTAAAGTTCTATTCTGATCTCGAAAATAAAGGGTTTTCAATTAAAAAATACGGGGTTACCGATTTCAGACTCATGAATGGCTCGTTCTTTCACGAAGTATATGAGAATGATATGCTGGCAGCCCGCTTCCAGGTTGGCCCGGAGAATCCTGATTTTGTTCCGTTGAACGAAATTTCGCCCTTTTTGCGATACTCCGTTTTAACATCCGAGGATGGCGATTTCTTCTATCATAAAGGGTTTAATATGGGAGCCTTCCGCGAATCCATTGCAAAGAACGTGAAAGAAAAACGCTTTGCCCGTGGCGGAAGTACCATATCTATGCAGCTGGTTAAGAATGTATTTCTGAGCCGTAAAAAAACATATTCGCGTAAAATTGAGGAAGCGCTCATTGTATGGCTCATCGAAAATCAGCGGCTCACCAGCAAGGACCGTATGTTTGAGGTTTACCTTAACATTATTGAATGGGGACCCGGAATCTACGGTATAAAACCCGCAGCCTGGTTCTACTTCAAGAAACAACCCAGCGAGCTAACCCTAACGGAAAGTATTTACCTAACCAGCATCATCCCTCGTCCCAAAGGCTTCCGTTACATGTTTAACGAAGATGGGAATTTGAGAGAATTCATTAGTCCTTATTACAAGCTGCTTAGCGGCATCATGGTACGCCGCAACCAAATAACACCCGAAGATACAGTTAACCTGCGTCCGGTTATCAAGCTTAAGGGCGAGGCCAAGCGATTCCTCGAAAAACAGGATTCAACAACAATGGAAGATTCACTGTATTTTATACAACCTATAGAACTAGCGCCCTTTGGAGGGGATGAAAAGTAAATACAAATGAATTGTTATGTTAAAAAATTGTCATCCCGACGGAGGCCGGAATGACAATGAGCCAGTAAAAAACAGAATTAATTGCAAATAAATGAAGCATTTAAGTAAGAACCCAATGTACATGTACCTGATGGTACTGGTAATTGTTGCTACAGCGGGCTTACAGGGATGGATGGCATTGTACACCAACTTTGCCAAGGAAGTAATTGGGGTTAACGGATTCCAGATGGGTGTATCGCAGTCAATACGCGAAATACCTGGATTTCTTACCTTCCTTGTTATTTATGTTCTGTTCATTATGAAAGAACATCGCTTATCGGCATGGTCGGTGTTAGTTATGGGAATTGGTATTGGTCTTACAGGCTATTTCAAGACCTTTCCAGGATTATTATTTACTACTTTCCTCATGTCTGTTGGTTTTCATTATTTCGAAACAACCAATAAGTCACTAACCATTCAATATTTCGATAAATTGGAGGCGCCGGTGGTATTTGCGCGTTTGCGTGGATACGGAGCCCTTGCCAATATTGCCGTTGGGAGTATTATATGGGTGTTATCCTACTACCTGCCTTATCATATCAATTTTCTCATGCTCGGAATTCTGGTATCGGGTGCAGGTATTTATATGCTGTTCCAGCATCCTGTGAAAGAGAAAAAGACACATCAGAACAAAAAGATGGTGCTGAAAAAGAAATATTGGTTGTACTATGTGCTCAATTTTCTAAGTGGTGCGCGAAGGCAGATCTTTATTGTGTTTGCCGCGTTCCTTCTTGTTGATAAATTTGAATTGAAGGTGAGCACGGTGGCTGGTATTTATGTGTTAAACTATGCACTCACCTATCTTACCAATCCTTTTATTTCCAAAGCCATTAACAATTATGGCGAGCGCGTGGTATTATCGCTCGAAAGTGCCAGCCTTGTTATTCTTTTCTTAGGTTATGCTTTTATCGACAATGTGTTTGTTATCGTTGGCCTATATGTAATGGACAGTATTTTCTTCAATTTTGCCATTGGGCTAAATACCTACCTGCAAAAGACCGCAGAACCTGAGGATATGGCACCAAGTACCGCTGTAGGCTTTACCATTAATCATATTTCGGCTGTCGTAATTCCTTTGTTTGGTGGCGCTATGTGGATGCTCGACAGAAGATTTCCATTTCTTCTCGGTGCGGCATTTACAATACTTTCACTTTATTTTACACAGAAAATAAAGATCGCGCAGAATAAATAGAACTACATGCATTTTGTTTACCAACATATAAAACGCCTCATCTGCATTTTATCCTGCTTAGGAAGCGCCACCTTTCTTTCCTTTTCACAATCGGGAAATGTAAAAGATAAACTATTTGTGGAAGGTTCATACCATTATGGCTTTGTGATGCCGCATCACGAGTTTATGGCTTACTTTATCCATGAACATGTTCAGGGATATCAGTTGAATGTTGGTATACAAACCGATGGCAGCAAGCTTTGGCATAAGCATTACAATTATCCGAAGATGGGCGTTGGTTTCTTTCACTCCGGATTGGGTAACGACGCCATTTACGGTAACATGAGCGCTGTCTATTTCTTCTTCGACCGCATGTTTCTTAATAATAACAGAACCATAAACTTTGGGAACAAGATTGCCTTTGGGTTAAGCTATATCGATAAGCGATTTGATATGTATTCCAATCCGTTTAATATAGCCATAGGCTCTCGATTGAATGTTTACATCAATTATAGAATAGAAACCGATATACGACTTATGCCCCTGTTGCATTTCAAGGCAGGATTAGGCGTAACCCACGCATCGAACGGTCACTTTAAAGAACCAAACAAAGGAATCAACGTAATAACAACCAATGCAAGTCTTATCTATTCATTTTCCGACCTGAGGAAAACCATTGCAGGCACAACCGAACCCGAGCCTGCGAATGCACCCAAAAACCAGTACCTTGTAACCGCAGCATATGGCTGGAAAGGAACTTCACGTCTATTCCGGAACGAATATCCCGTTTATGCCTTATCTTTTGAATATGCCAGGAAAGTATCGCGGACTGGCGCTTTAGGATCGGCTTTCACCTTTTATGTAGATAAATCGCTGCGGTACGAACTTGAAAATGATTACGATAACCCGGGGGCCACAAGTAAGCCCATTGATAACCTGCGCATAGCCTTCAATTTATCTTACGAAATGAGGATGGGCAACCTGGCTTATCTTATTCAACCGGGGATATATTTGAAAAACGCCTATAAAAAACCCGGCACAATCAGCAACAAACTGGGACTGCGCTATTATGTAAACTCTCATTGGGCTGCCAGCATTATGGTTAAAGCCCATTGGATGGCAATAGCCGATGTGGTGGAATGGGGAATCGGATATAAACTGTAATGTATGAGAATTGTACTTTATATCATATTAACACTTACAGTACTGTGCTTCGCGCAATGTAAAGACGAACTCTTTAATGGCGGAGATACTGTTACCAAAGAATTCCGTATTGAGGAGCCCTTCAATAACATTGAAATTACTGCCGATTTTGACATTGAACTGGTACAGGATACGGTAAATAAAGCCATTGTAACCTGTGGCGAGAACCTGATGAACGATGTACAGGTTACTTCGGAAAATAACAACCTTACCCTTAACCATAATGTAAAGTACAGCTGGTCGCGCGATTACAGCAAAATCCAGGTTAAGCTCCATTTAAAGTCTATATCGTACATCAATGTGCGCAAACCTTGCCATATCTTCACTACCGATACTTTCAAAACCGACAACTTCTATTTCGTAGACTGGAACAAATTTACAGAAATGGACGTGTGCCTGGATGTTTACAATTTGTATGTAGTAATGTCATCCGACAACTTCGGACGCTTTACGCTTAGGGGCAAAGCCGTAAACGCAAATCTTATACAATGGGGATCGGCATTTATCCTGGCCGACAGCATGCGAATTGAAAATTGCAACGTGGAACACCGCAGTGCAGGCGATGTACACGTAAATGTGGCGAAAGAGCTAAAGGTTTCTCTTAAGTCGATAGGAAACGTTTATTGCAGCAGCAAGCCCGACACGGTAATTATTACAGAACAGCTATCGTCAGGGAAGCTAATTTTCGAGAATTAACGACTACCCGAGACGTTTCAGCAAATCCACAAATCCGTGAATGTCTTCGGGCTGGGTATCCCACGAGGTCATCCAGCGGACTTCGGACGTGAATTCATTCCACACATAGAAGAAGTACTTTTCCTGCAACTGAGGAATAATCTCCTTTGGAACAATCGCAAATACGCCATTGGCATAAACCGGCTGGGTTAGTTTTATAAAAGGCACCTGCGCGACCTCTTTGGCAAGCAATTGCGCCATTTCGTTAGAATGACGCGCATTCTTCAGCCACAGATCGTTTTCGAAATAAGCCAGGAATTGAGCCGAAACAAACCGCATTTTAGAAGCCAATTGCATGGCCTGCTTGCGATAATATTTGAAATTCTCGTCCAGTCCTTTCTTAAGGAAGACAACTGCTTCGCCAAACATAAGGCCGTTCTTGGTACCACCAAAGGATAATACATCAACCCCTGTATTTACAATCATTTCCTGTATGGATATGCCCAAAGAAGCACAGGCATTGCCTATTCGTGCGCCATCCACATGAAGGTACATGTTGTGCTTGTGTGCCAGATCGGCTAATGCTTTAATTTCCGCAGGACTATAGATTGTACCCAGTTCGGTACTTTCCGTTATCGATATCACTTTGGGTTGCGAATGATGCTCGAAACCGAAACCATGCAGATATTGAGAAACCTGGTCGGGTGTAATTTTGCCATTGCTTGTTGCAACGGGAATTAGCTTACAACCGGTAATTTTTTCGGGAGCACCGCATTCATCCACGTGAATATGGGCAGTTTCGGCACATATTACTGAGTGAAATGTGTTGGTAAGCGCCTTTAAGCTAAGTACGTTGGCCGCAGTACCAAGGAATACAAAGTATACCGATGATTCCGGCCCAAATATTTCTTTAAACTTTTCTTCTGCCTGTTGGGTAAAAGGATCGCCGCCATAAGCAATGGCGTGCTGTAAATTCGCGCTTTCAATGGCTTTTAAGATGTCAGGATGTACGCCTGAGTTGTTGTCGCTGGCAAAGCCTCTCTTTAATTGCATAGCTTAATTGAATATTTAATGAGTGTCATACCGGCGAAGGCCGGAATCCGTTCACTACGGAGCTCTTTCATAGGGATTCCGGCCTTCGCCGGTATGACAAATGTGCTTTTAACGCACTATTCTTATTTCAAAATCACCATCGTGGCTCCGTAACCATACTCTTTAAACGATGCATCCTGATATTTCAGTCTCGAGTATTTGGAGTCGAGGGTTTTGCGGATTTCGTATTTCAGTTTGCCATTACCAATGCCATGGATAAACACGATCTTCCTGGTTTTATTGCGTACGGCGCCATCCAGTGCTATGGTAAAGCGGCTCATTTGTAAGTCGAGGATTTCGCCGGCACTCATTCCTGAAAAGTCATCCACGAGTTGCTCTACATGAAGATCAACTTCTTCCATATCAGCATGCTGCGATTGACTGGCAGATTTGGCCTTCACATCCTTTTTCTTCTTTTGAATGATGTATTTTTCCTCGGTTTCCGAAACCATGCGTTCGATCTCGTATAGCAGGCTTTCTTCGGTGAGGTTTACAATAATGGCCTTTTCGTCGAAATAATCGTTCTCCTGCCAGTTTGCAGGATCGGATAGTTGAAATACATCAATCTTGTACTCGTGTACGAGCGGCTCATGGGGCAGGTATATTCCTGTTTTGAAGAAAATACAATTGATTTTAAACGATTGGAGTTCGCGAAGGTCAGAAACCGTAAAGGTTGTAATAAGCGTCTTCGAATCTTCCTCCACCAATCCGGCCGAATGGCCATATACAAAGTTCTCCTTGATAACAGACAAGGTGTAAAACATGCGGTAAGCACAATCGCTGATCATGTAAATCCTGAATTCCGGCTCGGCACTTTTCTTTGTTCTAACAGGAACAATACCCAGGATAATGTTCAACGTGCAATTCTCGTTGGTGATAATGTTTTCGTCATCGGTAGTATCTGCTAATTCTTCAGCTTCCTCTTCTTCCTCCATAACCGAGGTTTTCTTTTCCAGTAATTTCTGGTATTCGCGATTGGTTTCTTCTTCCTGCGCCGAGAAGCTTTTCGGCTCGGGTTTGCTAAACTGACGGAGCGTTTGATTCTGAAGCGGGTTGGCTTCTTCAACAAGTATCAATTCCGAAAACGACGACGGGATCTCAAATCCATCGCTGGTTTCAACATAGGCAATTTTGTTCTGAACCTTTTTCACAACGCCACCGCCAACATCGTTCAAAAATTTAACTTTATCTCCTGGTTTGAATGTCATTTTAGCTGTTTTTATTATAGCAGCACAAAATTACTAATTTTGCCCAATTAATGTTTTTTTAAACAATTTATCTTAAATAAATGACCGTAAATAATATACCAAAGCAACTGAATGTTTCTGATTTTACGTACGATTTGCCCGACGAAAGGATCGCAAAATATCCGCTTTCGGAACGCGATTCTTCTAAGCTATTGGTGTATCAAAATAACCAGATAAGCGAAACCGTTTTTAACCATATTCCGCAGTATTTTGAAGCCGGCGATATGCTGGTATTCAACAATACCAAGGTAATACCGGCACGCATTAAGTTCAACAAAAGCACAGGGGCGCAAATTGAAGTATTTTGCCTGGAGCCACTCGATCCGGCTGACTATGCACAAGCTTTTCAAGCGAAAGCCTGCACCTGGAAATGCATTGTGGGCAACCTGAAGAAATGGAAATCGGGCGACCTGAAAAAAGAATTGACAATCGACAACAAAACGGTAACGCTGAAAGCCACGAAAGTGGCCGACTTTCAATCGAACCAGCATATTCGGTTTACCTGGGATCATCCGGAGATCAGCTTCGAAAGGATTATCGAAGCCTCAGGCATTACGCCTATCCCACCCTACCTGAACCGTGCCAGTGAGGAAGTAGACAAAGTAAGGTACCAGACGGTTTATTCGCAGGTGAAGGGTTCGGTGGCTGCTCCTACTGCAGGATTGCACTTTACCGAAGCGCTGCTTGGCGAAATTCAGGGTAATGGGGTTAGCACGGCTAGCCTCGCACTCCATGTGGGCGCCGGCACTTTCAAACCCATGCAGGGTGAGGATGTTTCTGCACATGAAATGCATACCGAGTTTTTCTCTGTTTCGGCAGTGACACTGAAAAGCTTATCGGAAAACCACGGACGTCTTTTTGCTGTAGGGACAACCACATTACGATCGCTCGAAAGTATTTACTGGCTTGGGGTGAAGCTTATACATGGCTTTATAAAGGATGATAACTTTACGCTTAACCAGTGGGAACCATACAATTTACCAGGAAAGACGCCATTTAAAGAGGCTGTAAATGCGTTATTAAAGTATTTGTCGGACAAAGGTACTGATACCCTGTACGCACATACACAAATAATGATTGTTCCGGGATATACCATACGCAGTATTAAGGCGCTGATTACGAATTTCCATCAGCCCAACAGTACACTCCTGTTGCTGGTGGCTTCCATTGTTGGTGATAGCTGGAAACAGATTTACAATTACGCTCTGGAGAATAACTTCCGGTTCCTGAGCTATGGCGACAGTTCGCTCCTATTTTTGCAGGATACAATCGGTCAATAACACATCGATGAAGTAACCCTGGCATTTTCCTTTGATGGTAACCTCAGAACCGACCTTTATATAGGATGTATCGATAACATTTACCGGGAAATAGCAAAGAACACCGGCCATTGCATTAGGTTCCTTCAGTGCAATGGTTATTTCTCCTGCCAAATGAGACATCGATTCGATGGTACCAGTAATAATAATGGTTCGTTCGCGGTATTTATCATCCGCTTTCTCTTCATTTTTCTTGTAATCTTTCATTATAGAGACTACATCGGTAACAATGGCCTTCTTTTCCAAAGGCAACCTTACTGATTCATGGAAAAACCAAAACAAAGCCGCTGTGGCAACAACAATGATGCCCAGAATCATTAAATGAGGCAACCGAATAAAACCTATTCTTTTCATTCTCTCTCCTATCTAGATTCAGTTCGAATGGTGTAAACGGATAATGAGGGTGTTTTATTCTGTGAAGCGGCCGAATTTATAGAAGATTCATCTAACCCTACTGCCTTGGCCGCCTTACAAAGATGACTTTGGAAAATAAAGTAATTTATTTATATGCTTTTCATAAATTTCAATCAACATAAAATCATACCCCCATCCAGAATCATTCTGAACGGGTCAAACCTTATTCCGAACTGCAAAAACTTCATTCCGAAGGGGTCAACTTCCATTCTGACGGCGAAAATTTTATTCTGAAGGGGGCAATTCCCATTCTGACGGCAAAAACCTTAGTCCGAACGGGGTAAATCATTGTCTTGAACCAGTAAAAATGAGCAATTGAACAAAATACCAACAGATTACACCCGCTCTTCCAGCACCTTGTAAAAGTCCTCCGAACTAAACTTTACCGGATTGGCTTTGGAATCGGTTTTGGCGATGATACCCTGGAAATGCTTTTCTTCGATGCCGTATTTACCAAGTTTTTTGATGTTTAGCTGATCGGACAATGCATACAAATGGTCGATAAAAAAATCGATATACCAATCGTTGCTTTTATCGTCGGTTTCGGCAAAGAGTTTACCTAAGGTGGCGTATTTGTTCAGGGCCACGCTAGTATCGTTGTTCTTGCGCAGCTTTTCGACTGTAATTTTATTAGAAACAGCCATGAGCGTGCCGCATACCACACCGTGGGGTACAATAAACAACCCGCCTATAGATGATGCAAAGCCATGCACAACACCTAAACCCGCATTGGTAAGTCCTATACCTGAGATCATCGCAGCATACGACATACCGGTACGTGCTTCGATATCCTGTCCCCATTTCCAGGAGCGAATTAACGAGCTTTTTACGTATTTCAAGGCATCCAGCACCATTGCATCGGTTATGGGGTTTGCTTTTGCCGAAAGGTACGATTCTACCAGCTGCGTAAAGCAATCCATGCCACTGGCTGCGGTAACATCGGGAGGACAATTGAGTGTAAGCTCCGGATCTACAATCGCGTAATCGGGCATAAGCACATCATGACGAAGGGATTTTTTAAAGCCATGTATCCCAATTTGAGAGATAACGGCATTTTTAGAAGTCTCGCAGCCTGTTCCTGATGTGGTAGGCATAGCAATTACTGGAACCTTTGTGCCTGGGTGCTCCTTATTACCCACTCCTTCGAGATATTCGGTTATCGATTCCTTTTTATACAGCATGGCCGAAATAGCCTTGCCTGCGTCAATCACACTTCCTCCGCCAATAGCAACTACGCACTTAATAGGGTTATCGCGGTTGGCAATCACTGCCTGATCGATCATATAAGGCGAAGGTTCGGAGTTTACAACGAACTTATGATAACGTATACCCGTTAAATCGAAAGTGTGAAGCAAGTATTCGCCATGCCGGGAGTTCAAAAACGAATTTTTGCCGGTTACCAGCAAAATATCGTTTCCGAAAGATTTGACAATCGGGCTTAATTCTTCAATCTTTCCAGTTCCAAAAATAATTTTAGGCGAACGGGCAAATTCAAAGGCTTTTACCATTCTTCTCTTTTTAAAGGTGCAACAATGTTGTAACGCACGCCATTGCGGGGTTGAGCCATACAATCGGCAACCGTGTCGCGCCATTTGGCATAATGCTGGGTATTTTTGTGGAGGTTGGCAGCTTCTTCCGACTCATACGCTTCGTAAAGCATAAATTTACATTGGTCGTGGGCATCCTGCAACAGATCGAACCGCAAATTGCCCGGCTCTTTCACCGAGTTATTGTGGTTTTCGATGGTTGCTTTCCTGAAATCCTCTATTTTATCTTCTTTTACATAAATATGTACGCAAGTAACTATCATAATTTCTATTATTTTATTGAGAGTATTTGTCGTGGAACTAGTCGCTGATTATTGTCCAGAATGTTTACATACTGAGCGGACGATATATAGCCAATTATATCGGCAGACTCAACGTTATCCCTGGCATAGAAAGAGAAGTTGCTGTTATCGTCAACCTGATACAAGTAATAATGGTATCGTTCAGGTACCATGATATGCGAAAAAGTGGGTGTTCCCGCTTGTGGGTTTATTTTTAGCATTACCTCGTTCTGCAACGTATTTTTCCCATTCACAAACAAATAAGTATTCGATTGCGAAAAGCTGTTAATCCTGGTTAAACTAAAGGATGACAATGGAAAAACCTTCTGGGTAGTATTGTCGATGTATATCAGCCCCAAATCGTAAACCAAAACAATGCTGTTGGAACTCTTGAAGCTTGCATTGCCAAGGTATTTCCAGCTACTTACGGATTCATTTATAGTGCCCTTGGGTGCAACCGTATAATTGTTATCGGCTATGTTGATATTACTGATTTGTACATCGGATGTTCCTGCCTTAATGGTATAAAACCCTTGTTTTGTGTTACGGCTAACAATGGTATTATCGTCAATCTCCGAAATAGTCTGAGATGTACCGTCCTTAAATAAAAGAATGCCGCCAGCTAGGACATTCCCTAAAGTATCAATATCGAAGTTTCTACTAAAAGCAGCTTTATTGGCGGCTACGGGATAGTTTGCCTGATCAAAGGTAAGTGAATTGATACTGTTATTTCCTACATAATAATAATTAGCGGGATTAGCCTCAATAAATACGTGATTGGACTGGTTTACGTCCCAATACCCATTGTTTATACGGGGTAAATCAAAATCGCGAACTTCCTGTGCGGTACCATCGGCTTTATTTATAAGGTATGTTTCCGTATTAACACTACCGTTTTTGGCGACAACATATAAAAAGTATTTCTTGTTAAGATCATACATAGCCACGGATTGGTAAGTAAACCCCAAAAAAGCGCCATCCTCGTTATAATGGCGCACATAATAAAGCTTGTCGTCGGTTATAATTTTATAAAGTTTCAGACTATCAAATGGATTACTACCAACGGAATCGTTGTAGCACAATGCGAGCGAATAAGCATCGGTAATATCAATTTTCCCGAGTTTGGTTTCCGGCTTGTCTTTTTTACATGAGATAAACATGAGAAGAAAACCCACTATTATATATAAAAGTGATTTCATTCGAAAACGAAATATCCTGTTGCAAGTATTGATGCTTGCTTTTAAGAAACGTACATTTACCATAGTAATCCGGTTTATTGCAAAATTGCGAAATTTTTAACTGAAGATACGAGGTTAACCCAAATTTCGACACAGTAAAAACAATAAATTTAAACCAGATATAAATTTTATTGAACGTGTGCAATCCTAATCAACATATAAGCCACTAAAGGACAATTTTTTAAATCTACAAAAAGTATTTTAGGCTCTCCACTTAATGTATTTTTCACGTTATGTTTCTCGAATAGTTGCACTTTTTCAAAAATATTGTCTACTTTTCACAAAAAAAAATATCGATAGCTTCGGCCGTAGATACTTATTTTTTAAGCTATTAAACAACTATTAAATATTAACCAAATAACTACAGATTGAATTATGAGCGCAGAAAAACTTTCCATCAGAGAGAAAGTCGGGTTTAGCTTGGGCGACGCAGCCGCTAACTTTGTCTTTCAGGCAATGATGATGTATCAAATGAATTTTTATACCGAAGCTTTTGGATTAACTGCAGGTGTTGCTGGTATCCTGTTCCTTGTAGGTCGTTTATACGGTGCCGTAGCTGATCCAATTATGGGTGGTATTGCAGACCGTACCAATACTCGCTGGGGTAAATTCCGTCCCTGGATCCTTTGGACTGCCCTTCCTTTTGGTATCATCGGCTTCCTTTCATTTACCACACCTGATTTTAGTTTAACAGGTAAAATTATTTACGCCTACGCAACATACATTCTCTTAATGACGGTATATTCAATGAATAATGTGCCTTATTCCGCATTAAGTGGTGTAATTACCGGCGACCAAAAACAACGTTCCAGCTTATTCTCTTTCCGTTTCATTTTCGTAGTTCTTGCAACACTTGCAATTCAAGGTTTTGTGCTTCCTATGGTAAGTCATTTCGGACCAACCGACAAAGCACATGGATGGCAGGTTACAATGGGTATTTTCTCAGCTTTGGCTGTTCTTTTCTTCGTTTGCACCTTCTCATGGACAAAAGAAAGAATTAAACCCAATCCAGAACAAAAACAATCGCTCAAACAAGACATCCAAGACTTACTTGGAAACCGCCCATGGGTTATTATGTTCGGTGTATTTGTGCTCATGTTTATCTTCCTTGGTATCCGTAACTCTGTATTGATCTATTATTTCCAGAATTACTTGAATCCCGACAGCATGAAGAGTTTCATGGATAGTATGAATAACGGCGTGGGTGGTGTTCTTACAAGTGTATTCTCTAGTGATACCAGCAAAGTTGCTGACAGCTTATATAGTGTTTCCAACATTTTAGGACAGCTTGCAAGTATCCTTGGTATTATTGTTTCAAGCTTCATCGCTGTAAAATACGGAAAAAGAAATGTATTCGTTTTCGGCTTAATTCTCGCCTTATTCAGTGCAGCATCATTCATATTCATCACTCCTGATGCTATTATGATGGTTTTTGTTCTTCAGATTCTTTATAA
>DATALJ010000191.1:0-8922 GCA_036261135.1 Bacteroidales bacterium | reverse complement strand
GTTTGCTTTTGTATTCCTAAGCCATACAGTGGCAGGTTATATGTTTTACTGTACGCATTGGTATTTACCCCTGCATACTGGAAAAATATGTACGACGTAATCTTCGACTTCTTAGGATATTGCGCAAACAAATACCCATTGATGCTGTATGAAGAATAATCGCGCGAAGGTATGGTCTGATCAGGGCTTACATATTCATTGTAAGTCCCTTTAAAATACCGTGCATTCAGGCTTACGAAATAAAATGTACTACTGAGGCCGACTCCTCTTTCATTCCCTGTTAAAAGATTGCCCGGCTGAGTTAAAGTAACACTGGATTGGTTTACAGGAGACTTAACCGTAGATACCTGTTCCCCTATTTTGTCGGTAATCTTTTCGTAATATACATAAGGAGAGACATAATACGATTTGATATTTAACGTATAGGTGAGTTGAAATCTGTTGCGATATTCCGGTTCGAGAGATGGATTACCTCTTGTTATATTATAGGTTTGGTCTACCTTTTCAAATGGATTCAGATCGTATATGCCGGGCCGGTTAATCCTGCGATTGTACGTAAGCTTGGCATTCTGTTTCGGACTTATTTTATACTGAATATTGGCAGATGGAAGAACACAGGTATAATCGGATTTCAGTGAAGAATTGATATCATTATTGGTATTCTCCACCCTCACATTGCCCTGAAGTCCCCACTTCTTTGTATTGAAGGTAATACCCCCATAAACAGAATGGCGGAATTCGGAATACTTATAAATATTCATTGGCGTGGGCAGGGTAGTACTAAAATCGTAATCCATTTCCTGGTAATACAACTGGTAACCGGTTTCAAGCTTTACGGACATGCCTAATGGATGAACGTAATTCAATTTAGCCGAAAAATACTTGCGGTTGTTATGCCCTACCTCGTACCTATCCGGCAAATTCCCAATTTCGTAGTTGTACTTATCCCGTGCTTTCGATTTAAAAAGATAAAATTGTGTTTCAACGGTAAACTCTTGTACCTGTTTTTTAAAGTTTCTTTTGTAGAACAAAGAAGTAGACCCTTCATCACTTAGCGTTCTCGAATTCGAAGTTAATGCTGTTGCGCTTATTACATTGTTATTTTCATTCGTTAAGGTTGAATTGTCCATTCCGTTCACTTGCGCACTGGGACGGTAGTTGATATTAAAGCTTAGGTTATTCTTATCGTCGATATAATAGTCGAATCCTGTATTGATGGATGAGCTCGACGTTTTAAAATCACCACTCCCCTTCGACAGAATATCTGTTACTCCATACTGGTTTAATGCAGAGGTATTGATATTCAGGTTTTGAACGAAGGAAAATGCCGTTGCATATACCGATATCTTTCCCATTCCATAGTCGAGGGTACCTGTAGCAGCCAATGTAGGCCTGTTAAATGGCTTATACTGCGCGCCGGCAGTTCCACTTAATCCAAAGCGAGCTTCTTTCTTGAGAATAATATTGATAACCCCGTCGATATTCCCTTCGTACTTGCCCGATGGATTATTGATAATCTCAATGGATTGAATATCCTCGGGACTCAGCTTGGCAAGAAATTCTTTGTCGCGCTGTTTACCATCTACCTGGATGATAAAGTTAGTACTTCCGTTCATGGTCACATTATTCTGAAAATCAACCTGAACTTGCGGTATTTTCTTCAATATTTCGTAGCCATTGGAAGAGCTTTGGGCTACGCTGGCAGGGATGGAGTACACGGTACGATCGACCAGTTCCTGCCCTTTGAGGCGTTCGCCGGTAACGGTTACCTCATTAAGCGTTTGTGTTGACTCGTTCAGAAAAATCGTATCCAGCATAACCTTGGGTTTCTGGCTAGTCAATTCTACGAAACGGCCGTTGGGAGCATATCCAAGATAACTAATCTTAACAAAGTACTTGCCAGGTTTGATGTTATCAAAAGTAAACTCTCCACTGCCGAGAGTAATTACACCAGTAATGATACTGGAATCGGGTAACTGAAGGAGAGCCACCGATGCATAGGGCACCGGCGACTTATCCTTATTTGCTAATACTAAACCATTGATGTTTTGCGCACTGGCAGCTAGCGATGCTAACAAAAATGCCAGAACTATTAATTTTTTCAATTTTCTACAATTTAATAGGTGTATTCAATGAGACGAGACATTCAATTACTGAATAGGTTCAACTTTCGATTCAATCTGAATTTCAAGAGGAATTTGCATATTAGTTCCAGCCATATCAAGGCTCAGGTTACCGGCAATGTTCGATTTGCCTGTTACATCTTTAATTAAGCCAGTTTTCATATCCACAAGGATGGTCGATTTGCCGAGACCTTTCAGATCGTCGTAGTTAATTTTCATACCATTGGTTTCCATTGGTTTTCCGCCAATTGCTGCAATATTGCTTTCGGCAGCGAGCGTGGCCACGTTATTGCTGAGGCTAACCAGTTTGAATTTACTGGTTGATGTAAGGTTCATACCATTCGAATTGATAGTATTCGAAACTTCCCAGGTATCGCCAATGTTCACACTTTTACCAGGCAAAAGGGCATATGCTCCTTCAATCGATGGCTTAATGGCTTCAAGTTTTACCATACTGGTTAACTGGTTCTTTGTAGAAGGGTCTACTTTGGCAGAATCCAGGCCCTTTGTAACCACATCGCTAAACATTTTCAAATTAACTACTTCCAGCACCTTGCCGCTGTAGTCCATTTTTACAAACAACGGATTATTGCAAAAGCGATTCAATATGGCACTGGTAATTTCGGCAGCATTAGCCGATTTCATATCCCCGGGCTTGTTGGAATTATTCACAATGGTTTGTCCCATTGCGTTGATTTTGGTTACAATAGAATCGAAGCGCACTTCTGCAATCATAAATTCAGGTTTGGAATCGACCATTTTAATAGATAAATACGACTGATTCTTCATCTGTTGAGCCTGCTGCATACCATTTACGCTTTGGGTAATATTCAGGTCGCTGTTCGACTTATGTTTGTAAACTTTGTTTTTCTCAAGGTTTAGTTTCAGTACAGCAGAGTTTTGGGCCATCATAGAGCCACATAAAACTACGGCTAATGCGGAGAATAGGATTTTTTTCATTCTTGTAAAATTTTAAGGTTAGTTATATTGGTATTTAAATTAGATTTCGCACAGTGCGCAGGGTTTCAAAGAAACATTCTTTGTAGGTATCGCCAATAGGCAAAAGAAGGTCCCCAATCTTTATCCGACAACGTTCAATGCTCTCAATTTTATTTAAGGCAACAACATACGACTTGTGTACTCTCACAAAAGCGGGAGTCGGTAACACGTTCTCTATCTCGCGGAACGATTGCAGGGTCATAATTTTTTCTTTCAGCGTCACAATCATCTGATAATCCTTCATTCCCTGAATATAAAGAATATCGTTGATGTTCACTTTCTCAATCCGGTACTCGGTTTTAACAAAAATTATATCGTCGGTGATTTTGGGAGCCGATGTGTGGGGCAAGGTTTTGATTTTATGTCTCTCGGCAGCCTTATCAATAGACTGAACAAACCGGTCGAACGAGTAAGGCTTAAGTAAATAGTCGGTTACATTATATTCGTATCCCTTCATCGCATACTGGTCGTACGCCGAAACAATGATAACCTGTGGTTTCTCCGACAGTGCCTCTAAAAGCTGAATTCCAGTAAATTTATACATTTGAATATCAAGAAAGATAAGGTCTACAGGATTTGTTTTAATGAAACCCATTGCTTCTATACCATTATTGAAGATTTGCAACAGGTGCAAAAATGGAATTTCCTGAATAAAGCCACTTAACTTTTCGGCAGCCAGCGGCTCATCTTCAACAATAATACAATTAATGGTCATTCAACTGAATGTTTAAATTTACAATGAACAATTCGTTTTCCTGCTTAATATCGAGCTTGTACTTGCCGGCATATAGCAAATCAAGGCGCCGCCTTACCAAATCAAGGCCAATACCACCAGAACTATCCTTATTTCCTACATTTGCTGGAACAAAGATATTCGAAGAAGAAAATTTCAACTGATTACCTTCTTCAAAGATAAAACTAATTTTTATAGCTCCATCCTGTTCTCTGTTAGTACAATGCTTAAATGCATTTTCGATGAAAGATATGAAAAGCATTGGAGAAATAACATAACTGCCAGGATTTCCTTGAATCAACAACTCCACGGCATTTTGGTTCTTAATTCTCAGTTTCTGCAGGCTAATATAATCTTTTATAAACTCAAGCTCAGATTTCAGGCTAATTGTGTCCGTATTGGAATCGTACAACATATACCGCATCTGCACGGATAGCTTTATCAACACCTCCGAAGCGCGCCCAGGGTCTTTCCGAATCAAGGCATCAATATTATTCAGTGTATTAAATAAGAAATGCGGATTAATCTGCGATCGTAACAAACCCAGTTCGCTTTGCAGATTCTTCTTTTCCAGTTCTTTCTTGGCATCTTTCTCGTTGAAATACTCAACGATTGAACGGGCTGATAAACCAATAGCTCCAATAACCATGATCGATATAAACGATCCGGTAACTGTGGAAAATTTGCAATTCTTCTTATCAGTCAGCAAATCCAATATGACCAGAATAACTATAATTCCAAGGGCTAAAACAATACGGTTTGTATTCGGCTTTTGCTTTATCAGCAAATAAAAAACAAGGAAATAAAAGACATAAACAAACAGCAAAAGCATACCAAAAACCAGAAACGATTGACGAACAAGAGATTCAACATTCATGTTCTTGTCCACCGAATTCATCAAATTATGAATCTCAGGCATGGTCTGATATACGTAAAGAGAAGCAAAACTCAGAAACGAAACCAGCACCACCAGAATAAAATTAACTAATACAACGCGGAAGGTCCTCACAAATCAGCTTTTATAATTTTAGCGAAACAAAAGTGTAAACTTACAACATGATCGGCAAATGAATTATACAAAATGGTTAAAATAATCGACAAAACCTTAAATGAGAAGTGTGGAGTACTTCGAGTGTCTGGAATGCCTAAAGTCTTGAGAGTATTCGCAAGCCATGAGTTGCCATATGCCTCCATAGTTTTAACTCCAAACTTTAGGCACTCGAAGTACTCTAGCACTTTTATTTGGAAAGGCGCGAGGTCCCTGAGCTTGTCGAAGGACCGGGGCTTCGACAAGCTCAGCCACCAAAAACTCAATTGTCAATTCTCAATTGTCAATTCTCAATTAAATACTTTACCTTTGCGGCCAAATTATAATTGAAACACAACAGATATGGCTTTACAATGTGGCATTGTAGGATTACCGAATGTAGGAAAATCAACTTTATTCAACTGCTTATCGAACGCGAAAGCACAAGCAGCAAACTTTCCGTTTTGTACTATAGAACCGAACGTAGGCGTAATTACCGTTCCCGACGACCGCCTTGTAAAACTATCTGAAATAGATAAGCCCCAGCGTGTTATTCCTACTACCGTTGAAATTGTAGACATTGCCGGCCTTGTAAAAGGCGCAAGCAAAGGCGAAGGCTTAGGCAACAAATTTCTAGGCAACATTCGCGAAACCGACGCAATCATCCACGTACTGCGCTGTTTCGACGACGACAATGTTACACACGTTGACACCAGTATAAACCCTGTTCGCGATAAAGAAATTATAGATACCGAACTTCAGCTCAAAGACCTCGAAACCGTTGAAAGCCGTATAGCCAAAGTACAAAAACAGGCTCAAACCGGTGGCGACAAAACCGCTAAACGCATGTACGAAATACTTGTACAGTACAAGCAGGTTCTCGACCAGGGAAAATCCGCCCGCACCGTGGTTCTGGAAAACAAAGAAGATATAAAACTCGCTAAGGACCTCTTTTTACTCACCGACAAACCCGTACTTTACGTTTGCAATGTGGACGAAGCCAGTGCAGTAAACGGAAATAAATATGTTGATGCGGTTCGCGACGCAATAAAAGACGAAAATGCCGGTTTATTAATTGTTGCAGCAAAAACCGAAGCTGAAATTGCCGAATTCGACACATTCGAAGAACGCCAGATGTTCCTCGAAGAAATTGGATTGCAGGAATCGGGTGTAGCTCGCCTTATTAAAGCAGCATACAAAATGCTTAAACTCGAAACCTATTTTACAACAGGCCCTGACGAAACCCGTGCATGGACTTTTGTAAATGGCACCAAGGCGCCGCAAGCCGCCGGTATCATCCATAGCGATTTCGAGCGAGGCTTTATCCGTGCCGAAGTAATAAAATACGACGACTACGTTAAATATAGTTCGGAAGCTGCTTGCCGCGAAGCCGGCAAAATAGCCATCGAAGGCAAGGAATACATTGTTAAAGATGGCGACATCATGCATTTCAGATTCAATGTTTAATTTTTTATTTCTTGTTTTTACATGAACAGATTTTACAGCCTCATCCTCATCATTATTGCATTTGGGAATTCCTTGTTTGCTCAAAAGTCCTCGCGTATTCCCTCCGAAAAGCCCAAACTCATTGTAGGTATTGTAGTAGAACAAATGCGCTACGACTTCATATACAAATACCTTGATAAATTTGGTGAGGGCGGATTCAAACGGTTATTAAATGAAGGCACAGAGTGCAAAAACGCCAATTATAATTACCTTTTTACACAAACAAGCCCGGGACATGCTACCATTGCCACAGGCACGAACCCATCGCACCACGGAATAGTTGCCGAAGAATGGTATGTTCGCCTGAAAAACAAGGTTGTAAGCAGTGTTGAGGACGAAAAAGAAAGTACGGTAGGCGGAAGCTTTGATGCCGGCAAAATGTCACCCCGCCAACTGCTTACCAGCACAATTGGCGACGAAATACGTCTTTCCTCTCTTATGAAATCCAAAGTGTTTGGCGTTTCTCTTCAGGGAAAATCAGCCATACTCTCTACCGGACAAACGGCCAATGCTGCCTATTGGTTCGACGATGCCAGTGGAGCATGGGTCACCAGCTCGTTCTACAAGCAAAACTTTCCATCGTGGGTGAAGGATTTTAACGACAAGAAAATTGCCGACCTCTACCTTACTCAACCTTGGGAAATGAAATTACCACTGGCCGATTATCTCGACCGCTGCTTACCCGACGATAACAAGTATGAATTAGGCATCGAAGGCAAGAAAACCTTCCCATACCTGTTATCGCAAATCCCAATCATCGATAAAAACAAGAAAAAATTCTCATTGCTTCGTTATACGCCTTACGGGAACACGTATACCAAAGACTTTGCCATTTCAACCATAGTAAACGAGCAGTTGGGGAAAGACGATTATACGGATTTACTCATGGTTTCCTTCTCTGCGACCGAATACATTGGACAGAACTTTGGACCTCAATCTATCGAGCTCATGGATGCTTATGTGCGCCTGGACGCCGACCTGGAGCACTTCCTTTCTTTTATCGACCAGGAGTTGGGCAAGCAAAATGTATTGATATTCCTCACTTCCGACCATGGCGTTGCCCACAACCCGGATTATTTAGCCGATCAGGGAATACCTGTAGGCTATTTCAGCCAAACGGCAGCGCTTTCGCTACTCCGTAGCTACCTGAATGTAGTATATGGGAAAGGTGACTGGATTAAAAGTTATTATGCCCAGCAACTATACCTGAACCAGGACTTAATAGAAGACTCTAAGCTAAACCTGTCCGATGTTCAGCAAAAAACGGCCCAGTTTCTGCTTCAATTTACGGGAGTTGCAAATACAATATCCGCATCAACACTGCAAACCATCTATTTTCCAAGTGGTGTTTTCTCAAAAATGCAGAATAGCTTTAATCAGAAACGTTCCGGCGATGTATTTATAAACCTGGAACCAGGCTGGGTCGAAAAGAATGGTTCTCCGGTATCGCATAACTCGGCCTACTCGTACGATTCGCACGTACCTCTGCTTTGGTATGGCTGGAAAGTAAAGCGTTCATCCATATTCGACCCTGTAGATATGTCGGATATAGCGCCAACACTGAGCTATTTCCTGAATATTGCACAGCCCAACGCTTCGGTAGGAACAGCTATAAAAGGCCTGGTTACACAGTAATCTACTTCCCAACCGCATGTTGCTGAGCAATTATCACACCCACACTTTTTTTTGCGACGGAGTAGATGCTCCGGAAGCCTATGTGGCATTTGCTCTAAAAAACAATATGCATTCGCTGGGATTTTCCGCACATGCACCTGTCCCTTTTCCATGTAACTGGCCATTGCCCATAGAGCGACTGGAGGAATATATCGCCACCATTAACGGTTTAAAAGAAAAATTCAGCCAGCAGCTCCAAATCTATACTGGTTTGGAGATTGATTATATCCCAAATCTATGGCCAGAGATGAAAGGGCGAATAAAACCCGGACGGTTCGATTTTACTATTGGTTCCATTCATTTCGTCGACACTTACGAAGATGGCACGCCCTGGACGATTGATGGCAACAATAAAGACTTCCTTCATGGCCTCAACACTATTTTCAACAACAACAGCCAGGAGGTTTTTCGCCGATATTTCGCCTATACCCGCGAAATGGTAAGGGTTATGAAGCCTACCATTATTGGACATATCGACAAACTAAAGATGCAGTATTACAATAGCGCCATAAACCCTGCTGAAGACAAGGTGTACCAGCACGAATTCATGAGTACCCTGGAAGAAATTGCAGCAACCACCTGCATTGTAGAAATAAATACGCGCGGCATTTACCGCAGAAACGAAAAAGAATATTACCCCGGCCTATGGGCAATGCGAGCCATGGCAGATTTGAAGATAAAAGTTACGGTAAACTCAGATTCGCACCGCCCTACAGAACTTATTAGCCATTGGAACGAAGCTAACGCCATGCTTAAAGAAGCAGGCTTTAAAAGTGTGCAGATTCTCAGAAAAGGTAAATGGGAAGATCAGGAAATTGAGCTGTAACGAGCTACTTTTTCTTAAACAGATCCTTAACCTT
>DATALJ010000188.1:0-1714 GCA_036261135.1 Bacteroidales bacterium | reverse complement strand
ATTGTGCTTTCATGGCTCAATTATATGAATCTCACTACCTCCAACTCGATGGAACGGTTAAAAGAAGTAGGAGTACGAAAGGTGAATGGCGCTCGCCGGAGGCAACTTATTTTGCAGTTTATGTCCGAATCAATTATGCTTAATATAATTGCCATTCTCATTGCTTCACTATTAGTAATCTTTTCCTTACCCTATTTAAATGCATTTACCGGCAAAAACCTGATAATCGGATTGTCATGGAGTACCTCCCTTCTTTTGCTATTTGGTATTCCTCTATTGGGTATTGCTATCTCCGGGCTTTACCCTGCATATATTCTTTCCGGGTTTAAACCTGCCGTAGTTCTGAAAGGTAAATTTGCCAACAACCCACGAACTGCCAATCTGCGCCAAATGTTTGTTGTGACACAGTTTTTAGCAACCATTGCTTTAATGATATGCACTTTTGTGGTGATAAAGCAAATAAAGTTTCTTCAGAACCAGCCTCTCGGAATGAACCTGAATAATATTATCTCCATAAAAGGAGAGATTATCGACGAAGAAAAAAACCGCAACAATAACCTGAAAACATTAAAAGGAGAAATACAAAAATTAGCCTTTGTAGAAAGAGTAGCATCGGCCAAAACATATCCGGGAGAGGGCTATGATGATATTAGCGCCACTATGGGAGTCACCTACCCCGATGGGACCGAAGAAAGCCGAACAGTGTGGTATAATTATTCAATAGATGAAAATTATATTCCCCTTATGGGGATAGAAATGTTGGCAGGTCAGCAATTCTCATCTCAAAGAGATACCAATAGTTTTAGAGTTATATTGAACGAAAAAGCTGCCCGTATTATGGGGTTTACCAATATGGATGATGCGGTAAACCAAAAGATCAAGGTTGGCAAAAATGATCATATGATTGCCGGAATTATGAAGGATTTTCATTTTTTTGGTTTAAAAGAAGAAATGCAACCTTTCATCTTTTTCTACAATGAAGTTTCCAGAGGTTTATTGGTTAAACTTAAGCCCGGAACAAACTCTTTATCAGAAACGGAAGAAGCAATTCGTCAGCTAAGAGCAAAGTGGCAGGAGTTATTTCCAAAAAGCATCTTTACATACACCTTTGTCGACGAAAAATTCGCAGCAGTCTATAATGAGGAGAAAGTGTTCAGCAAAGTATTTATGCTATTTACAATACTGGCAATTATCATTGCATCGCTGGGATTGTTTGGGCTTGCATATTATCGTTGCCTGGTTCGTACCAAAGAAATCGGTATCCGCAAAGTAAACGGCGCCCGTGTGTCAGAGGTGGTGAATATGCTCAACCAGGATTTTATCAAGTGGGTAATTATAGCCTTCCTCATAGCCTGCCCTATTGCCTGGTATGCCATGCACAAATGGCTGGAGAACTTTGCTTATAAAACGGATTTGAGCTGGTGGGTGTTTGTGACTGCAGGAGCAATTGCATTAGTAATCGCTTTGCTTACCGTAAGCTGGCAGAGTTGGAGGGCAGCGACGAGGAACCCGGTGGAGAGTTTGAGGTATGAATAGTCTTGAACTGTGATTTAAAATGATTAAATGAAGACTATGATTAACAATGTTAAAAATCAAGGTTCGGTCAATGAATCAGGTGAATCAAAGCTTAGACCTAATCCTGGTATAAATTTCAGACATGAACAGCTTCGGAAAAGATTAAACCAACTGCGGGTTAAAATGCAGGTTATTTGAA
>DATALJ010000048.1:0-28903 GCA_036261135.1 Bacteroidales bacterium | reverse complement strand
TGGTTGTTTTCTAACTCCGATTTCCATAACGAGGATGGTGCAGACTTTTATCCTGGCGAATTCCAGAAAAATTACACGTATGTTGAAGGAACTCCTGATGCTCAGAAAATAGCTGATGCCATGCGCTCTGGTAACAACTGGGTTGTTATGGGCGACCTCATTGATGACCTTGCGTTCTTTGCCGGCTCAAAATTAATGGGCGCTACAGAGGAGATAACCAGTGGCTCTGATCTTACCATTTATATCAAAGTACATGATCCTGCAACACTTAACCACAGGAGCCAAAATCCTGAACTAAACCACATCGATCTTATTGCCGGCGAGGTTACAGGCCTAATCCCTGTTGGAGACACCCGATACAACAAAGACTCTGTGTCTACAACAACTATAATGGCTAGATTTGACGCAAAAGGTAACATTTCGAGCCCCAATGGTATTGTAAGCACACAATGGAAAGACCTCGGAAATGGATGGAAAGAAATCGCTTACACTATAAAAAATGTTAGCAAAAACATGTATTTCCGTCTTCGCGGAACGAATCTCGGGTTAAACGAGGCCAATCAAACCGATGCAAACGGAAATCCGCTGCCAGACAACCTTCTTTATCCCAATAACGCCGATAAAGCGTTTGCCGATCTCTGGTTTTATTCCAATCCCGTTTTCGTAAAAGTAAAATAGCAGCCCTTTTTATCTGCATATTCATCAAGCCTCCTGCTTTTGCCGGGAGGCTTTTTTATTGCAGGTAAAAATTCCCATGTTACAGCATCACAAACACATTCAATTTCTTACCTTTGCAGCTTCATAAATTGCTATTTACATGGAGCACAAACTGTACATCTACAATTCAATTAACAAAAAAGAAGAATTATTTGAACCCATCAACCCGCCTTTCGTAGGTTTATACGTATGCGGGCCCACCGTATACAGCGAAACACACTTAGGCCACGCCCGCCCCAATATTACATTTGATGTGCTGCGTCGTTATCTAACGCACCTGGGCTATAAAGTACGCTATGTTCGCAATATTACGGATGTTGGCCACCTGGAAAACGAAGTAGAAGGCTCCGGCGAAGATCGTATTGGCAAAAAAGCCCGTCTGGAACAGTTAGAGCCCATGGAAGTGGTTCAACGCTATGTAAACAGTTTCCGCTACACCATGTCGCAACTGAATGTATTACCTCCAAGCATCGAACCGCATGCATCGGGGCATATCATCGAGCAACAACTTTTGGTAGAAAAGATCCTCGAAAACGGCTTTGCCTACGAAAGCAATGGCAGCATCTATTTCGACGTTGAAAAATACAACAAACAATACAAATACGGCAAGCTCTCGGGCCGCGTACTCGACGAACTGCTCGAAAACACCCGCGAGCTGGAAGGCGCCGGCGAGAAGAAGAGCAGTTTCGACTTTGCCCTTTGGAAGAAAGCCTCGCCCGAGCACATCATGAAATGGCCGTCCAAATGGAGCCTCGGATTCCCGGGCTGGCACCTCGAATGCTCGGCCATGAGCACCAAATACCTTGGCGAAAAGTTCGACATACACGGAGGCGGCATGGATCTTATGTTCCCCCACCACGAATGCGAAATAGCCCAGAACGTGGCAGCCAGCGGCGAAGAATCGGTAAAATACTGGATGCACAACAACATGATTACCATCAACGGCCAGAAAATGGCGCGCTCACTGGGTAATTTCATTACGTTGAATGAATTGTTTACAGGCACCCATAAACTGCTTACACAGGCTTACAGCCCAATGACCATCCGTTTCTTCGTACTTCAGGCACACTACCGCAGCACGCTCGATTTCTCGAACGAAGCATTGCAAGCAGCAGAGGCAGGACTTCAGAAACTACGTGCAGCCATGAAGATATTGCCTAACCTAAAAGCTACTGGAGCTGACGATGATACTGTAAAGAAACTACAGGAACAATGCTATGCCGCCCTCAACAAAGACCTGAACACGGCCGTTCTCGTCGCTCAGCTTTTCGATGGCGTACGCCTCATCAACTCCGTAAACGAAGGCCACAAAACCATCAGCGCAGCAGATCTTGATATATTAAAAAGTATCTTCCAAACCTTTGCCATTGACATTCTTGGCCTGAACGAAGAAGCAAATGCCGCATCGAACCAGGGATTGATAGATGGCATCATCAAAATGCTTCTGCAAATAAGACTTGATGCCAAAAACAATAAGGACTTTGCCACCTCCGACCGCATCCGCAACGAACTTACAGCACTAGGTGTTGTTGTAAAAGACAGAAAAGACGGGTTTGATTGGGAGGTAAAATAACAATTTCACCAAGTATCCTTATTCGGTGAAAACTTGTGAAATCATAGTTTTATAACGCTTTGCAATGGAAGACACTATCGATATTTCTCAACTATCATTCACGCGGCGTAAAACGTCTATCGTTCGGATTGGCGATATTCCCATGGGCTGCGTATTCCCAATACGCATCCAATCCATGACGAACACGCCCACGCTCGACACCGAAACAACAGTAGAACAGTGTAAACGGATATTCGATGCCGGCGCCGACTATGTGCGGATTACCACGCCTGCCATTCGCGATGCCGAAAACCTCGAACACATTAAAAAAGAACTTCATGCTGCGGGATACAAAAAGCCCCTGGTTGCCGACGTTCATTTTAACCCGGCGGTAGCCGAAGTTGCCGCCCGAATTGTTGAAAAGGTAAGGATCAACCCGGGAAACTACGTAGACAAGAAGAAATTCGAAACCTTCGAATATACCGACACCGAGTACACCCAGGAAATAGAACGGATTCATCAAAGGGTTTTGCCACTTCTCTCCATCTGCAAGGAATATGGCACAGCCATCCGGATAGGCGTTAACCATGGCTCCCTTTCCGATCGGATTATGAGTCGGTATGGCGATACCCCGGAAGGAATGGCCGAGTCGGCAATGGAATTTCTGCGCATATTCGAAGCCGAAGGCTTTAAACAGACCGTAATTTCTATGAAATCCAGTAATACCAGAATAATGGTATATTCTACCCGTCTTTTGGTCGAAAAAATGGCAAAGGAAAACATGCATTATCCTGTCCATTTAGGAGTTACGGAAGCCGGAGAAGGCGAAGATGGCAGAATTAAATCTGCTGTTGGCATAGGCACGCTGTTGGCCGAAGGAATCGGCGATACCATCAGAGTTTCTTTAACAGAAGCCCCCGAAGCCGAGATTCCCGTTGCTACACAATTGGTAAATCACTTTAATATCCCCTCAAACAAAACAGAACACGAAGATACTCTCTCTAAACCTACTGAATACCTAAAATATAACACTAAGACAATTGTAAATATTGGAGGGAACTCCTCACCTGTTGTAATTGCCGACCTGCCCGAGGGAAAGACTAAGTTCAGTTCTTCACCTGAACCGGACTACCTTTATTTCTTCGATCATGGAAATAAGATAACCCTGCACCCCCAATACAACTACATTACGAGCATGAAACGCTGGTTTGTAAGCTACAAAGAAGAGCAAAATTGTTTCCCATTGATGACGGATGCAGAATTCATCTTTTATGGCGAGAAATCTGACAAATTAAACTTTGTAACCATATCAGCACCTGACATCCGCCCTGAGTTAACCGACGCTCTAAAAAAGGCCCAAAAAACAGTTTTAATCATCGAAACCTTTAATCCAAATCGCCTTGGCTTCCAAGAGCAGAATCTTCTCATCGAATTTCTCAAATACCATAAAATAAATGCACCATTCATCATTAACAGGAACTACAGTGAAGATGAACTGTGTTCACTCCAAATCAAGGCATCATCCGATATTGGTGCACACTTGATTGATGGTTTTGGCGATGGTATATGGCTAAGAAATGCAGGTGATATACCTTTCAGCAATTTAGTATCTGCCGCATTCGGAATATTACAGGCAAGCCGCGTGCGCACTACTAAAACGGAATACATATCGTGTCCTTCGTGCGGCCGTACACTTTTTGACTTGACCACAACAACCGCGAAAATCAGAGAAAAAACCGCTCACCTGAAACACCTGAAAATAGGTATTATGGGGTGTATCGTGAATGGTCCCGGCGAAATGGCCGATGCGGATTATGGTTATGTTGGTGCTGGTCCCGGAAAGATTAACCTGTATAAGAAAAAAGAAGTGGTAAAAAGAAATATTCCCGAAGCAGAAGCGGTTCAGGAATTAATCAATCTGATTAAGCTATACGGAGAATGGTTTGACGCATAATCATCATACATTCTAAGCCATAAAAAAAAAGGAGCTTTTAGGCTCCTTTTTTTTTATGATAGTTATTATAATCTTAATATTCCCACAAATCGTGTTCTATATTCATTATAGATTCCTTTATGCGTTCGCTTTCAAGAAGCGTTTGAAAACCTGTGGTATAATCCCCTACTAAACGATTTTCGTATACATTAGACTCAGCGTAAATATAACTGCTAAATCTGCGCTGCATAAACAAATCATCGAAAGAAGTTTGCTGAGCATCGTTATGGCGGTTATATACTGGATGACTAGCAAATAAATTCCTTGCTTCGGGATAATATATCCAACAAATCTTTGTAGGAACCATTTCTGCTGTTTCTTCATTTTCATCGACAGCCGGAGCATTGTCGCCTGTTTTTATTTCACGGGGAGCCAAGCGGATAGGACAAATTCCAAGTATGCGTACCTGCATGGTTGAGTAATTCCTATCAAAGAACCATTTTTCTTTAACAAGAATTTTCTTTATCTCATCATACTTACGCGTACCCATAACATCCTTCTCAACCATATTCCCTAATGTATCCTGAACCTGAGTTTTTTTGGAAACAACACCCATTTTACGGTCAATTTTATCTTTTGCCATAGGTACCTTAAATTCGTCTACGTCAACATCGGGATCATATACGATTAAACCTTCATTATCAATTCCGTAGAAAATCAAATGAATTAAACTCATTCTTTCGCCTATTGGCTCCAGTGGATAATACAAAGGAAGATTCATCTTTTCACGGAGATCAACCATTCTCCATATAACCTTAGCCCACATTACATCAGCCTCTCTTGTATGAGGATATGGGATAGGCTTTTTATCGGGTATATGAATTTTTTCGTATACCTCCACCTTGGTGTCCTGAGCAACCAAATTGGTACTCATCCCAAAAACAACCGCTAAAATGATCATCACGCTAAAAATAGTACGCATAGCTGGTATCTTTAAATGTTATTGAATTTTAAATGAAATAGTTGGCAACTCCCTCGGTTTACCATCTGGCCCAACAGCCTTTATATTGTCAAAGTATACTTTTTCGCCCTTCTTAAGGTTACTAATTATATCTCTTTGAGCAGAGGTAATTTTAAAAGATTTGGATATTTCTTCCTGGTTAAACCCTCTTACAAGCGCAGATACAGTAAATTCAGTTACCGTGAATTTGGCATCAAATTCAAATCCTTCCAAATCCGCATTTACAACCATCTGAGCTGCAAGTGTACCTTTATCAATTGCTCCGCCTTTTCTACCTGCTACTTTACCTATAGGATCAGGTATATTTTTAACACGGAATTCCATGGCTCCCATGCTCTTTTTCTTCCCATCACCATATACATCGGCAACTACCTCAATGAGTGCATTTCCTGGTTGGCGAGGTATGGCAACCCAAGAGTTACCAGATCTTCTGATTATGCCATTTGTACTAGTAGCAAAAATCCTGTCGGAAGGTATACCTGATACGGAAATCGATATAGGATTATCAACGCCTATATACAAAACGTTCATCTTAGTAGGAGAGACTACCGCATTAGCCTCAGCAACCTGATATTCGGCAGTAAAAGGTCTTTTAATATAAGAGCCGTCTGTTGCTTTCAATTGTATAAGACCACCCCACTTCATGGTTCCTAGGGTTCCGGCAGGTCGTTTAAAAATCCCTTTGTTTGTTTTAGGATCAATTGCCAAAGAATCGTATCTACCAACCATTCGATAGTCATCACGGCCATCGGCTGTTTTAATCCTTTCAACCTGACCTACATAAATCGAAGGTCTTTGGGTTGTATCTGAAGCAGCCAAAAATACTTCAGCTTTGTACTCGTTACCCCTGATCACGTAATTGGAGTTTGGAATAACTGTTGGCTCCAGTTTATTAAACTTAAATGATCCTGCCTCAATCTGGCTAATCAAATGTTGAATGATTTCCGATTCAGCATTACGAACATCACCCTGCATCTTCGCCATAATTGTGGCTACGGCAATTAATGGTAAGCCTTCAAAATGTTCACTTTCCCATGTTCTGGCCTCTAACCCTTCCTTTGCAGGAGGATTACTGGTATCAAGGGTATGCTTAAGAGATGTTACTATTTCAGGATCAGAGGTAAGTCCTATCAGAAACTCTCTATATCCTTCAATCATTCTTTTCAAATCCTTTCCTTTACCAGAATTGTTCGATCCATACATTATTTCGGCAGGAATATCCGTATTGTCCTTCGCCTCAATTAGCTCGCCATTGATTTTCTTACCTTCAACTGCTTTGGTGTCCTGTCCTTCAGCTTTTTTAATAATTTCAATTTTAAGCTGTTGTATATAATTAAATAAACTATCGGCTTTGCTTTTAACTTCAAGCGCCTTATCCTGCCAAGGTTTTACCTTTGTAGGATTAGAAATAGCCATAGCTGAGAATTGATCATAGACGATTTGGTTTCTTGCGACGAAGTTTTCCGTTGTCTTAGACAAGCCTCCTTCTACAAGAACAAAAGCATTCAGAATATCTTTTGATACATTTAGCGCCAACAATGCTGTAAGCACTAAGTACATCATTCCGATCATCTTCTGCCTTGGGGTTTCTTTTCCGTGGGCCATAGAATACTATAAATCAAGTTATAAATAGAGGTTAACTACTTTTTGGTAATAACATTCATGGCTGCCAACATGTTACCATAGACAGCATTCAAAGACGATAAGTTCTTGCTTAACTGGCTTATCTCTTCTCTGTACTTTTGTGTTTCTTCAGCAGAATGCTTCAAATTATCCATTAGGTTATTCATGCCTGAATAAACAGCCTGGGTTTCTTTCAATTGGCTATTAGACTCACGCAATTGGAGTTCATACACTGCATTAAGTGCGGACAGGTTCTTGTTTAAATTCTCAATATGAGAGCTATAACCCTTAGT
Source organism: Bacteroidales bacterium (assembly GCA_036261135.1). Lineage (GTDB taxonomy): Bacteria > Bacteroidota > Bacteroidia > Bacteroidales > JAAUTT01 > JAAUTT01. Next base: position 21,764 of record DATALJ010000048.1, on the reverse strand, counting down.
TCCTTCACTTATCGACGCTAAATCATTCTTTACGTTTCCGGATAAAGCGGCATATGAAGAAGATAATGTTTGGATAGAATCCTGAAGAACATTTGATGATTGGGAGAACGTGTTGGTTAAAGAACCAATTGAACTAGCTGCAGTTTTCATATTATTGGCATACTGAGAAGTAGCAACAGTTGCTTCTGTAATGTCAGAAATATTAGAAGTTGTAGCGTTTAATTTATTCAACGATTCACCAAGTTTCTTGAATGTATCCGGCCCTATATTGGCATTTTGTACAAGATCTTCGAAACGATCCAATGTAGTATGGCCCAATTTTCCTGACTCTTTAATTTCTTCGATTTCATCAGGATCAGTCATACCAGCTAATTCAGGATAAACCAATGTCCAATCTAACTCTTCATGCAACGGTTCAAATGCTGAGAAGAAGAAAATGATAGCCTCGGTACTAAGCCCGGCTACAATCATTGGTCCAGCAAAAGGCCAGTGCATAATCTTGAACATGGCACCAACAATTACAACAGATGCGCCAAAGCCATAAAGCTTAGCCATAAAACTTTTCCAACCGGAACTTTGAACTATTTCTGAAATATTCATACGTTAAATTTTTAGAGATCGGGTAACTAATTAGATTTAGGTGGTTTAGATTACTTTTTGGAGGAACCAAGATACGATCTTACACAACGGAATCCGATGAAAGATTTAGTTGTATCCTGATAATCATAAGTACGGGTGCCTACTTGTAAATAATAAGCAATGTCTTTCCATGAACCACCACGAACCACTTTTCTCTTCATTGAAGGAGGATCGGTTGGTTTAGCGTTATATTTATAATCAGGGTTCAAGTCGTGAGTAAACATATAAGCCGATTCGTCATAAGCATTGGCACACCATTCAGCAACGTTACCTGCCATATCATACAAACCGTATTCATTGGGTTCATATGTACCAACGCGAACTGTTGTTAAACCTCCATCGTCAGCATAGTTACCTCTTAAAGGTTTGAAGTTGGCAACAAAGCAACCTTCGCGATTTCTGGTGTACATACCTCCCCATGGATACATGGAATGATCAAGACCACCACGAGCTGCATATTCCCATTCAGATTCAAGAGGTAATCTGTAATCATGTACAGGAACATCGCCATCATTAATTAATGCATTATTTAAGAATTGTGTTCTCCATATGGCAAATGCTGTAGCTTGTTTCCAGGAAATACCAACAACAGGATAGTCATCGTAAGCAGGATGCCAGAAATACTTAGAGGCCAAGGGTTCGTTGAACGAATAAGTAAAATCGGCAACCCAACATAATGTATCAGGATACACATTGATAACATCTCTCATAATAAAGGCAGAACGATTTTCAATTTGAACCTGCTCTCCTCTGTTATTGGTAACATATCCATTATATTGTTTTGTATCCAGATTATATCTGTTCGATTTCTTAGCAGCTTGCTGTAAATCAACCCAGAAATATTCGTAGTTTAACAACCGGGTATCAAATTCTTTTTTATTGAAAAACCTTTCATTGGGTTGAAGATACATATCGTTAAGTACTTGATTTACATCTTCGTTTTCATTATCAATTTCAGCTTCCCAATTCAGTGTAGGAGGATCTATCGGATTTCCGTTTTCATCTTCGGTATTAAGGAATTGATCATCAGTATCACCTAATTTTCTACGAATAATAGAGTCGCGTACCCAAAATACAAATTGGCGGTATTCGTTATTGGTGATCTCTGTTTCATCCATCCAGAAAGCGTCGATAGACACTGTTTTGGTATTAATGTTTTCTGCCCATGATACATCTTGGTCACTTGGCCCCATGTTAAAACTCCCCTGAGGAATAAATACCATGCCAAAAGGATCTGGTTCAAAATAGCTTTTTCTACCCTCTACTCCTGTAAGTTCTCCGCTGCTTGTCTTACTGCAGCTCCCACTGAGGATAGCAAATACAATACTTATAAACAGTATTTTTTTCATAACATTGAGGTGTTTATTTTAGATTTGATTACTCGTTATATATGCCCTAATACGTAAATTCAAAATTAAAGTTAAAGTTTTTTATAAAAAACGTACACTTTTATATTTATGTGGTACTCGCTCCTTCGATAAGGTAAAGCTATACGATACCATTAATTCGTGAGTACCTCCGCTGTTTTTGTTTAAAGCAGACGAGGTTGAATAATCAAATGAATACCCAATTCTCACACCATTAAAAAGCTGAATACCTGCCATCCCCACTATAGCTGCACCAAGTCTGTAAGAAACGCCGCCCCATAGTCTTTTATTATACAAAATGGAAGAACTTATATCCACATTTGATATTATGCCATCCGTAGCAACTAAGACTGAGGGCTGAAATTCAAAAGCAGGATTAGGTAAAACAATATTGTAACCTGCTGTAACATAAAAGTTTCTTTTCAAAATCAATGAAGAGGTTTGATACTTAATCTTAGGTTCAGTAAGATGGGTGGCTGATACACCAAGATACAAATTTTCCGTTTTATAAAAAAGACCTATCGCTAAATCGTATGAAATTCCGGATTCTTTTGGCTGAGGAATGGATGGGTCGGTGGCTGGAGCATCTCCGGAATTCCAGGTTGCATCCAGCGCCTTGTTCTGAAAACCGGCGCTTATGCCAATGCCCAATTTACCTATGTTCTGAATTGGTAAACGGTAAGCATAAGATAAACTTCCGCCTATATTTTTATTAAAAGCAATTTTGTCATTGAGAATAGATACACCCACACCATGGTTGGCATTAAATAATTTAAAAGGCGAATTAACATGAAAAACTGAAATGGATGGCTGCCCCGGCATCCCTACCATTTCTTCCCGATGCAGCAAAGCTACAGAAATTGCATCTTCACTACCGGCGTAGCCAGGATTGATAATCATGTTATTGTACATATATTGACTATACTGAGGATCCTGCTGAGCATGAATTTTACCGGCAACCAGCAGTAGCAAAATCAGAAATAGTAGTTTAGGCATAATTGGTTCTAAATTCAATAATGTAGTAAAGTAAATAAAAATATAAATTTCCTACAAATTATACTAAACTAAACTCTAAATAATTTTAGTATGTAAGCGTAACGATTATATGTTAAACCTGTTATTCAACATCTCTATACCCGATTAAACAAACGCCACCAACGTTCCGGAATCTCCTGCTTACACGCTAACTCATAATCACTTGCATTGCACGAAACCAGTATTTTCCTCTTTTCAGATTCCAGCGATACTTCCATCCACCACCGTTGAGTTAATGTGCTATAATAAAACGCCAGATCCTGATTTGCCATATCAATATGAATATGATATTTGGTGAAATTCTCAGGGTTTAGCCCCGGATCCTCAAAGGTGTTATTGGCGAACCCTTCAAATAAATACCATAAAGCCTGGCTTGCAAGTACAGAAGTAATATTGCGCGGATCGGAAGCACATTCCATATCTGAAATATTAAAGATTTTCAGGCTTGAACTATATCCTCCATAAAAAGCCAATTGGCACATCTCATCGCCGGATAAACCATTGGGTGAAGAAAACCGGGCTGCAGGAGCATCCGAATATTTAACTGAATTCAAACTAATATTTAATACATTGGCGTCGCGCACAATAGGTTCAAAAGCGGCAATATTATTGCGGACCAACCCCAAACGATAAGAATCAAAATTTGCGTCGTGTAAAAACTCAAGGACTTCTTTTTCTACATAATAAAGTTGAAATCCCATATTGACATAATTTAGCTGATTCTGCGACACGGAACTAACAGGATTCGTTGTAAGCGGATCAATTGGTAAATTATCCCATGTAATAATTGAGTTTACATCGACATAGTTTAACGGATACTGCTCAATCTTATAAAAATTGAAAATAACCTTATTCTGCAGATGCGCATTGCCCCCCAGCAGAACAATCTTTACAGATAACTGATGCAGCGTTAGCAACACTTTATATAGTGTCTCAATGTTTTCGCCGATATTATCGCCACATTTCAAATTCCCTAAATCTAAAATATTCAGATTCTTTGTAAGAGAAGTAAGCCTGTATAGCTCTTTGCGCATGCGATCGGCGATCGAGAAGTCATTACCCTGATCGTTATCCGGAAGGCCAATAATAATAGCATCGGCCTGCACATCCTTATTTATAGAGAAAGAAACGTGCTGCTTTACAAAACTGCCATTAGGTATATCTTCGGCAGTTCCAGTAAAGAAGGGAATAATCTGGAAAATCGCACTATTATTTCCCATCAGGATTTCTTTTTAGCTTTTGAAGTTTTGGCCTTCGCTGGTTTCTTAGCTTTAGGCTCAGCTTTGGCCTTTGCAGCTACTTTTGTTTTGGCTTTGGATTTAGAAGCGGCCCTTGGCTGTGTACTTATAATTTCCATACATTCCTTAAACGTAAGTGTATTGGCAGCCTTGGTTTTAGGGATTTTATAATTCTCGCCCTTATAGGAGATATAAGCACCCCAACGTCCGTTTAATACTTTCAATTCTTTGTCCTCGGCAAATTCAGCAATGGTTTTATTTTGCTGTTCGATTCTTTTTTGGTTAATAATTTCGATGGCGCGTTCCGAATGAATCGTCAAAGGATTATCTACAGTGGGCTTCAGAGAATAAAACTTCCCATCGTGACGGATATATGGACCAAAACGCCCCACTCCCACTACCATTTCTTTTTCTTCGAACATACCAATAGTCCGAGGCAATTTGAACAAATCCAAGGCCTCATCTAACGTAATGGTTTCTATAGATTGACCCTTTAGTAAACCGGCGAATTTGGGCTTCTCCTCATCTGAAGCTTCTCCTATTTGTGCCATTGGGCCATAACGTCCAACTTTTACAATTACAGGCTTTCCGGAAGCTGGATCAGTACCCAGCGTACGTTCTCCAACACTTCGTTCGGATGTTTTTGTGGTAATCTCAACGTTGCTATGAAATGGCTTATAGAATTTGTCGATCATCTTAGTCCATTTCATTTCGCCTGTAGCTATTTCGTCGAATTCCTTTTCGACGTTGGCCGTAAAATTAAAATCAATAATATCCTTAAAATGAGCAATTAAAAAATCATTCACAATAATCCCGATGTCACTGGGGAATAGTTTTGATTTTTCGGCTCCGGTAATTTCTTTTAAAGTACGTTCGCTCAGGCTATTGTTTTTCAGGGTTATTTCAGCATATTGACGTTCTTTTCCTTCTCTGTCTTCCCTTATAACATAGCCACGCTGCTGAATTGTTGAAATTGTTGGCGCGTATGTTGATGGTCTACCTATTCCGAGTTCTTCAAGCTTTTTAACAAGACTGGCTTCCGTATATCTGGGAGGATGATGCGTGAAGCGTTCGGTTGCCTTAATATAATCGAGATCTAACCCTTGCCCTGCTTTGATCGGAGGCAATAACCTTTCAGTATTTTCCTCATTTTCATCGTCGGTCGATTCAATGTATACTTTTAAAAAGCCATCAAATTTAAGCACCTCTCCGGTTGCTGTAAATTTTTCGGGCGTAGTGGATATATCAATGGTAATAGTTGTCTTTTCCAGTAAAGCATCGCTCATTTGAGAAGCGATAGTGCGCTTCCATATTAATTCGTAGAGGCGTTGTTCCTGGGGACTTCCTTCAACACCAGTATTCTCCATATAAGTAGGACGTATAGCCTCGTGAGCCTCTTGAGCACCTTTGGATTTGGTTTTATACTGGCGTGGATTCGAGTATTTTTCGCCAAAAGAGTTTCCGATTACTTTCTTAGCCATTTCAATAGCGGTTTCCGAAAGGTTCACGGAGTCGGTACGCATATATGTGATCTTCCCTGCTTCATAAAGGCGCTGAGCTACCGCCATTGTTTGAGCTACCGAAAATCCCAGCTTGCGACTTGCCTCCTGCTGCAATGTTGATGTGGTAAAGGGAGCAGCCGGCGATTTCTTCGAAGGTTTGGTAACCACATCGGAAACTTTAAAGCTAGCGTTCTTGCATTTATTTAAGAACGCAGTTACGGCTTCTTTCTTTTCAATCCTTTCGGATAATTCGGCGAAAAGTTGAGCTTTTTTCTCGTTTGCGAGAAAGTTTGCTGAGACTTTAAATGAAGATGTAGATTTGAATGCATTAATTTCGCGTTCGCGTTCAACCAACAACCGTACCGAAACGGATTGAACGCGGCCGGCCGAAAGAGATGGTTTTACTTTCCGCCAGAGAATAGGAGAAATCTCAAAACCAACAAGGCGATCTAACACACGCCTTGCCTGCTGAGCATTAACCAGGTTCCGGTCAATTCCTCTTGGGTTTTTGATAGCCCGCAGAATTGCATCCTTGGTAATCTCGTTAAAAACAATGCGTTTGGTATTCGCTTCCTTCAATCCTAATACTTCAAAAAGGTGCCAGGAAATAGCCTCTCCCTCGCGGTCCTCATCAGATGCAAGCCAAACAGTCTTTGCCTCCTTGGCCATTTTCTTCAATTCCGCAACAACCTTTTTCTTGTCCTCAGGAACAATATATACCGGATTATACTCGTTTTCGATTTCAATCCCCAGATCCTTTTTCTCAAGATCGCGAATATGACCAAAACTAGACTTTACCACATAATCTTTCCCGAGAAATTTCTCTATTGTAGACGCCTTTGCGGGAGACTCAACTATGACCAGATTTTCCACCATAACTTACCGTGCCAGATTTTTAAAAACTTCACAAAGTAAAAAAATAAGATGGCTATTCTCAAAATTTTAAATTAAATATTATTTGCTAATTTTACCGACCAAACTACGTGGAAACATGGAAAACCTTAATGATAAGCAAAAAAAATATCTTAAAATATTTTGGATTCTTTTTATTACGCCACTTGCATTTCTCTTCATTCTCTTCTTTTTTATTTCGATGGGATGGGTTGGATTTATGCCAACATTCGAAGAGCTGGAGAACCCGCAGCGAAGCCTTGCTTCTGAAGTCTATTCTGAAGATGGAAAGGTATTAGGCACCATATATCAGAAGGAAAACAGGAATAACGTTGAATATAAGGATTTATCCCCTTATCTCATACAAGCATTGATTGCCAGAGAAGATCATCGTTTCTCGAAACATTCCGGTATCGACGGAATGGGGTTGTTGCGTGTTTTTGGGAAAACCATACTATTAAGCAAATCGGGTGAAGGCGGCGGTAGTACAATCACCCAACAATTGGCACGCAACCTTTTTCCAAGAGATACGGTAAGAAACCGCTCCGGTATATACAGGAAAACCCTTTTAGCGCTTAATAAATTCAAAGAATGGGTGATTGCGGTTAAGCTCGAACGCAATTATTCGAAAGACGAAATACTTACCATGTACCTGAATACGGTAAATTTCGGAGGTGAATCATACGGAATTAAGTCGGCTGCAAGGAATTTTTACAGCAAATCGCCCGATTCATTAAAAATAGAAGAAGCTGCTGTTCTCGTTGGCATGCTGCAGGCTACTACTGCATTTAATCCGAAACGAAACCCTGAGCGGTCGAAGCTGAGAAGAAACAGTGTGCTGAAAAAAATGATGGAACACGAGTTTATTACCGAAGCACAGTACGACTCACTTTCGCAAATCCCTATTGTGCTAGACTACCAGCCACAAAGTTACGATGCAGGTATTGCTACCTATTTCAGAGAGTATTTGCGAGTAACTATGACACGCCCCAAACCTTTAAAAAAAGATTATAATTCGCTTAAACAATATACGCTGGATTCGTTGAAATGGGCAACTGATCCGCTCTACGGCTGGTGTAACAAAAACCTCAAACCCGATGGTACACCGTACAATTTATATAAAGATGGGTTGAAGATATATTCTACGGTTAATGAGAAAATGCAGCGGTATGCTGAAGAAGCTGTAACTGAGCACTTATCCAAAACAGTTCAACCTAAGTTTTATAAGGAAAACAAAAACAACAAAAAAGCGCCGTTCATCAATACCTTGTCGGATAAAGAAGTGGAACACCGCATTCTTGTTGCCATGACACAAACCCCAAGGTACTGGAGCTTGTATAACGCAGGATATTCAAGAGAAGAAATTATTAAAAACTTCAAAACGCCTACCGATATGCGGGTTTTTTCATGGAAGGGTGATATTGACACCACCATGTCACCATGGGACTCGATTCGATATTACAAGTTCTTTTTCCGGGCCAGTTTCATGGCTATGGACCCTCATACAGGCTATGTAAAAGCTTACGTTGGTGGTCCATCCTTGCGTCACTTTAAGTATGATGGAGTTACGCAACAAAAAAGACAGGTAGGATCGACCATGAAGCCTTTTCTATATACATTGGCAATGCAAAATGGTTACAAACCATGCGACTTAGCACCAAACGTTCCAGTTACCTTCGACCTTGGCAACGATAGCATATGGCAGCCCAGGAATTCAAGCAAATCTGCGTACGACGGAAAGATGGTTACTTTGCGATGGGGACTATCCCAATCTTCCAACTATATATCGGCATGGCTGGTTAAACAATTCAACCCGCAGGCTGTGGTTGATCTGATAAAGAAAATGGAAATCAAGAGTGAGATATTGCCTGTTCCATCCGTTATTTACGGAACCTCTGAAGTTCAGCTCAACGAAATGGTTGGTTCTTACTCTATATTTGCCAATAAAGGTGTATACTCGCAGCCCGTATTTGTAACCCGCATCGAAGATAAGAATGGCAATGTAATCTCAAATTTCGAGTCGCAAAAAATTGAGGTAATAAACGAAAAAACAGCTTACCTCATGTGCCAAATGCTCAAATTCGTGGTACAATCGGGAACAGCCTACGGGTTACATAGCTACAAAATAAGTACACTCGACAAAACAGGCGGAAAGACAGGTACCACACAAAACCACGCCGATGGATGGTTTATGAGCGTTACGCCTAATCTGGTTACCGGAACCTGGGTAGGTGGCGAAGAGTTAAACATTCACTTCAAAAATCTGCGCGACGGAGGAGGCTCTGCCATGGCACTGCCCATCTATGGTTTGTTTATGGAAAAGATTGAAGCAGACAAATCAATCCAACTTAACAAGGATGACTTTGAAAAACCTGAGGGCTTTAGTGCCGACTTTGATTGCCCTATGAGCAAAGTAGCAGAGGAACAAGCCGGAGATGAAAGACAAGAGCTATTTTAGAACCCGGGAATTGACTGCATTAAATTCCGGGTATACTCGGATTGAGGGTTTTCGAATAGGACATCGGCCGGGCCCTCTTCAACAATTTGACCATCTTTCAGTACTACCATACGGTCCGACATGTAGCGAACCGTGTTTAGATCGTGGGAAATAAAGATGTAGGTTAAATTAAATTCCTTCTTAAGATCATTCAATAGGTTCAGTACTTGCGCCTGAATAGATACGTCCAAAGCGGCAACGGATTCGTCGAGAACAATCAATTCGGGCTGTAAAGCCAAAGCTCGTGCAATCCCTATTCGCTGCCGCTGACCACCTGAGAATTGATGCGGATAGCGCGTATAGTACTCTTCCTTGAGGTTTACCACACGAAGCAATTCCAGTACCTTAGCTTTTCGTTCAGCCGAATTCTTATATAAACCATGCACTTCCATAGGCTCCCGGATAGCATCACCAATACTCAGTTTGGGATTAAGCGAAGAATAAGGGTCCTGGAAGATAATCTGCACCTTTCGCCTAAATTCTTTCAATTGCGAAGAAGTCATCGTGGCTATTGGATGCCCATGAAATAGGATATTTCCCGTTGGCGAATCTATCAACCGTAGCATTGTTCTGCCCAGCGTTGTTTTACCTGATCCAGATTCCCCAACCAGACCCAATGTTTCACCTTGCTGGACCGAAAGATTAATATTCCGGAGCACTGTATTTGTCCTTGTCTTTTGAAAAACAGACTTTTTAGGTAATACAAAAGAAACTTCCAGGTTAGATATCTCAAATACAGCAGTTGACGTTGTTTCCAGCTTTTCTACACGCTGTTTTTCAACAACTACAGGAGTCTCGCTCATAATATTATCAATTGTCTTAAGCCTTTCGCCCCTGTTTCGAATAGAAAAACGGCATTCCATGAGGGCTTTCGTATAAGGATGACGAGGATTATGTAATATTTGCTGTACTTCGCCCGACTCTACAATCTCGCCTTTATTCATCACAATGATCTTATGAGAAATAGCAGCCACAACACTGATATCGTGAGTAATAAACAAGATACTCATACCCATTTCAGCCTGTAATTCTTTCAACAGATCCAGTATCGATTTCTGAACCGAAACATCTAGGGCAGTTGTGGGCTCATCGGCTATCAAAATCTGCGGTTTGCAGGCAATAGCCATAGCGATCATTACCCGTTGTTTCTGACCTCCCGAAAGCTGGTGAGGATAACTCTTAAAAATCCTGTGCGGATCGGGCAGCTTAACTTTAGCAAACAACTCCAGGGTGTGGATTTCGGCCTGTTCTTTGGTATTCCCCATGTGCTCAATTAGAATCTCAGCAACCTGGTCGCCGCAGGTTATTACAGGATTCAAAGAGGACATAGGTTCCTGAAAAATCATCGAAATCTCTTTACCACGAATACGCTCCAGTTGACCGGAATTAAGCAAAGGAATATTTACAGTTTCTTCATTGCTTTTGGTGTAGACGATCTCGCCTGATTTTATCTTAAGTCCTGCTGGCAATAGTTTCAGAATGGAAAGCGAGGTAATGGACTTGCCGGAGCCCGATTCTCCAAGTATTCCAAGTGTTTCTCCTTTATTTACAGTAAAATTCAGATTATTACAAATGAAAATCTCCGGTTTCTCAGAAGTTACAATACTCAGGTTTTTTACTGCGAGAATCATGATTGCTTTCGAAATAAACTATAAAACAGATGCTCAATTTTTCCCAAAGGAATAACTTCAATTTTAAACTTTTGTTTTCCAAGCCCCTGTGTATTTGACTTAGATATGAAGATTTTTTTGAACCCAAGTTTTTCTGCCTCCCTTACACGTTGGTCGATTCGACTCACTGGCCGAATCTCGCCCGAAAGGCCTACCTCTCCTGCAAAGCAGTAATTATGCTCAACATAGATATCGAGATTAGAAGACAACACGGCTGTAACCACCGCCAAGTCCATTGCAGGATCGTCCACTTTAATTCCTCCTGTTATATTAAGGAATACGTCTTTAACTGAGAGCTTAAAACCCGCTCTTTTCTCGAGAACGGCAAGTAGCATATTTAATCTTCTTGTATCGAAGCCCGTTGATGAACGTTGCGGTGTTCCATACGCAGCAGTGCTAACCAACGACTGCACTTCGATAAGGAAAGGCCTTATACCATCGAGCGCCACGGCAATACTTATCCCGCTTAACTTTTCTTCGTTAGGAGATATAAGTATTTCCGAGGGATTAACAATTTCCCTGAGCCCCTCCGACTGCATTTCGAAGATGCCCAACTCGGATGTAGAGCCAAAACGGTTCTTATTGGCCCGTAGTAACCGGTAAATGTTCTGCTGGTCGCCTTCAAACTGCAACACCACATCAACAATATGTTCCAATGCTTTGGGACCTGCCAGATACCCATCTTTCGTTATATGCCCAATTAAAAGAATAGTAGTTGAGGTACTCTTGGCATACCGCAATAAGGCAGCCGTGCATTCACGCACCTGAGACACACTTCCGGGTGCTGAATCAAGATTTACCGAAGAGATGGTTTGAATGGAATCGATAATTACCAGATCGGGCCGAAATTCCTGACAATAAGAGATGATACTATCGATCGATGTTTCATTTACGAAGTAAGCTGTATCGTTTGTATGCTTAATCCGCTCAGCTCTAAGCTTTATTTGCTCAAGACTCTCCTCGCCCGAGATGTACAATACCTTTTCTGTACTAATATTCAAGGCAAGCTGCAATGCAAGGGTAGATTTACCAATACCCGGTTCGCCACCGACCAACACAAGGGATCCTTTGACCAGCCCCCCGCCCAGCACCCTGTTAAATTCACCAATTGCAGTACTTACCCGTTGCTCCTGGTTGTGCTTAATTTCGTTTAACCGTTGAGGCGCACTACCTTCCTTTACAAGTGAGGCACTTGCACGGGAAGAAACTTTCTGTACAACCTCTTCAACAATGGTATTCCAGGAATTACACGACGAACAGCGTCCCAGCCATTTTGAATATTCGGCTCCACAGTTCTGGCAAACATAAATGGTTTTCTCTTTGGCCATTTAACCGTTCATCCTGTTAATTATCGATGTAGTAGAATGTCCTTCAACAAGATCAATAGTCACTATTTCGCCGCCTTTCCCCTTTACAATGTCATAGCCAACAATGTCTTCGGGCTTATAGTCGCCGCCTTTTACCAGTATATCCGGTTGAATCAGGCTGATCAGATCAAAAGGTGTATCTTCATCGAAAAGTACAACCTTCGAAACAAAGCTAAAGGAAGCAAGCACTAACGCCCGTGTAGTCTCATCCTGCACAGGACGAGCCATTCCTTTTAGCCTCTTAACGGAAGCATCGGTATTCAACCCAATAATTAACTGATCGCCCAAAGATGCCGCTTTTGCAAGGTATTCCACATGCCCACGATGGACAATATCAAAACAACCATTGGTAAACACGAGTTTCTGTTCTTTGAACCGCCAGATAGCGAGAGAAAACTCAAGCTCGGTAGGATCCATTAATATTTTCGATTGAATTAAACTAAGATGATCCATAATTTGAAGGTTTAATTAAACGAATTTAAGATAATTCAGACTATTTTCTAAATTTTAACGAATTAAACAAGTTTATTTGTTTCGGAATCAGGGAAAATAATAGTAGGCTTAAAATTACGAGCTTCATTAAAATCGATGCTGGCATACGACATAATAATAGCCAAATCGCCCACGGCCACTTTTCTTGCAGCTGGGCCATTCAAACAAATAACGCCGGAACCTCTTTTGCCTTTAATCACGTATGTTTCCAAACGCTCACCATTATTGATAATCACAACCTGAACTTTTTCGAATTCGACGATGTTGGCGGCATCCATAAGATCTTCATCAATGGTAATACTTCCAACATAATTTAAATTCGCTTCGGTAACAGTAACTCTATGTATTTTGGATTTTAATATTTCGATATTCATTGTGTTCGATTTTGTTATTATTCAAGAACATACACACACCGAGTACACTCAGGAAAAAATAAATAGATAGTGCAAAATTACGAATTATATTTGATATTGTCGATAAGCCTAATCTTTCCAACGCGTACAGCAACACAACCTACTTTAGCGCATGGTTCAGCCCATGTTTTGATGGGTTTAAGATAAGTATCGTCCACTATTTGAAAGTATTCCACATCAAGATTTGGATCTGCGTTAATATTTTCAACAACCGAACGCTTCAATTCTTCTATAGATAAAGCTTTTGCGTTATTCACACTTTCGAACAATGCTTTAGAGATGCAAACAGCGCTTTTCCTTTGTTCGGGAGATAACAACATATTCCGTGAGCTCATAGCCAGTCCATCATTTTCTCTGATAATGGGGCAAGGAACAATGACAACCGGATAATTACCCAGCTTAACCAATTGCTTTATAACGGCGAGTTGCTGAAAATCCTTTTCGCCAAAAAAAGCCTTATCGGGCAATACAATATCAAAAAGCTTACTCACAATTTGTGCAACCCCGTTAAAATGGCCGGGGCGATGTTCGCCTTCCATTACTTTTTCGATATCCCCAAAATTAAAGATACGGTTATCAGGTTCAGGATACATCTCTTGTTCAGATGGAGCAAAGAGAAAATCCACTCCGGCGTTTTCCAGCATCTTTGCGTCATTCTCCAGGGTTCGTGGATAGTTCTTCAGGTCATTCTTATCATTAAACTGTGTAGGATTAACAAAAATACTTACAACTGTTACCTTGCACTGCGACCTGGACGTGGAAACCAGTGACAGATGGCCTTTATGCAAGGCTCCCATAGTTGGCACAAAACCTATTGACATCCCCTTAACCCGGCAATTCGCTATTCTCTCCTTTAAAACTGAAGACGATTGTATAATTTCCATATAATAAAATTGAAAGTGCAAAGATATATAAACCCTAATACGTTGGCATGATTTAACGCGGTATCTTTTTTGATGAAGGTGGTTTTAAAACCTATAAATTTAAATAAATTCAATATTTTTTTACTAAATTTGCACATTAATTTGCAAATCAAGTTTGTTACATGGAAAGTACAAAGGTTTTGTTTATTTCCCAGGAGATTACGCCTTATCTACCAGAAACTCACATGTCGGTTGTCTGCCGGAATTTGCCGCAAGGCATTCAGGAACGAGGAAGAGAAATCAGAACCTTCATGCCACGTTTTGGCTGTATCAATGAACGTCGGAATCAGTTGCATGAAGTTATCAGGCTTTCAGGCATGAACTTGATTATTAACGACACGGATCATCCATTGATAATTAAGGTAGCTTCCATTCAATCCGCACGTATGCAGGTTTATTTCATCGACAATGAAGACTATTTCAGCAGGAAAGCTACAATTGGTGATGCACCAGGAGAATCTTTTCCTGACAACGATGAACGAACAATATTCTTTACGCGAGGGGTGTTGGAAACGGTTAAAAAATTACGTTGGTCGCCCGATGTTATCCATTGTCATGGATGGTTTACGGCACTCATCCCTCTTTTAATCAAAAAAGCCTACAAAGATGATCCTTTATTTGTACATTCGAAGATCGTTTATTCGGCCTATAATGATGAGTTCAAGTCGCCATTAGACAAGACTTTCCGGAACAAAGTACTCATGGAAGGAATATCCAAAAAGGATGTTAGCGTCTTGGAAAACCCGGATTATCTGGCTATTAACAAGCTCGCATTTCAGTACGCCGACGGAATTATAATCGCGGACACTATTAATCCTGATGTAAAAGAATCAATAGAAAGTTCGGGAAAACCATTTTTAAATTATAACAACAGCGAAAATTACATTGATGAATATGCTCTTTTTTATGAAAAAATCCTTGCTGAATCAAATGAATAAGATTTATCGTATATTTTTCTTCCTTTCTATAATTTTCTCAATCATATCCTGCGATGAAGATCCGACCCAACTGGGAGAAGATTTATTGCCACCTTCCGATGATTTTATTTTAGCAGCCGATAGTTCCACTGCTTCAAGCATAAGCACCATATTGCAAGATACGGTTATAACCCACTCTGACATGTTTGATTACACGTATTTGGGATATTACGATACCGACAGTATGAATTTGTTGGGCGATTATTACGACAATATTCGCGGAAATAAAAATGCCGACCTTTTGCTTCGTTTCTTACCTCCGTATGGAACAAATAAGGGTTTTCCCGCCAACGCTCATGCTGACTCTCTGGTTCTTTACTTGAACGTTGATTCCGTTCTAAAAGGTGAAAAAAGCGCCAACCTGCAATATGAAATATACGATGTAGTTACTCCAATAAAAACATTGGACACAGTATATTCCAACACAGATCTATCAACGTATAAAGGAAATAAACTGGGAGAAGGCAAATTCAATTTTAACTCCAAATCCGTTAGAATAGCCTTTAACCTGGACGGTAACCAACTCAGGAACAAACTAATGAAATTGGATTCTATAGGAATGAGAGATACCATATTTTTAAAGGAGACACTAAAAGGATTTTACATTTCTGTAAGAAAAGAAGGCTCTGAAGGTGCAATAGCTGTGTTGAATACCGCTTTAGCCAACTATAATACCACCAGGTTGACCCTATATTATAATGATTCATTATATTTCCATTTTTTCACCCGCGACCATTTTAACGGAGCATTTTCGTTACACAGTAATGTAACGGGAAGTATTGCAAGCACCGAAAATTCACACGCCTTTGTTCAAGGATTGGTTGGTCCAAACACGAAAATGGAATTTCCCGATGTTAAAGAAATATGGAAAGATTCAGGAACAATTGCTATTAATAAAGCTGAATTGGTGATATCTCCTGATGTTAATTACTTATCATCGCTGGGAATTATATCAAAGGATTATCCTTTAGTTTTACAGTTGTATTATAAAACAACCGCTTCAAATGGTAAAACGCAAAAAGTAGCCCTTGCCAAGAGTTTCCTGATCAATGGTGCTTATCATTTCAATATTACAAGCTATTATCAATTTCTGCTAAGGAATAAATTAGCACAAACCCCGCTTTATATAAAAGACTATTATTCATTATATAGCTCGGGTGTTATGGCTTTCAAAAAAGGAGAAGCTACCCAATTAAAGATATTGTATTCGAAATTAAAGTAATAACAACAGTATGTGTGGCATAGTTGGCTATATTGGCAATAAACAAGCTTTCCCCATTATAATTAACGGACTTAAAAGACTTGAATACAGGGGATATGACTCTGCAGGGGTTTCGTTATTAAATGGAGATGTTAGAACCTATAAGAAAAAAGGAAAAGTAAGTGACCTGGAAGCATTTGTTACAGAAAAGGATGTTACTGGCACAATAGGAATAGGGCATACCCGTTGGGCAACACATGGTGAGCCCAATGACATAAATGCCCACCCGCATACTTCTATGCACGGGCATTTCACGCTCATTCATAATGGAATTATCGAGAACTACGGTTCGTTGAAAAAAAAGCTGGAACAAAGAGGTTACGAATTTAAAAGCCAGACTGACACAGAAGTTCTTGTAAACCTGATCGAATACATCTACCTGAAAGGAAACGTATCAGCTGAAATAGCAGTACGACTTGCTTTACACAAAGTAGTTGGTGCTTACGGTCTGGTAATCATTTGCCGCGAAGAATGCGACAAGCTAATTGCCGCGCGAAAAGGGAGCCCACTGGTTATAGGTGTCGGAAATGGCGAATATTTTGTTGCTTCGGATGCTACTCCAATCGTAGAGCACACCAACAGCGTAATTTACCTGAACGACGACGATGTTGCCGTTATTCAACGTGGCGAATTACTCTTAAAAACGGTAAAGAACGATCAGCAAACACCGATCGTTCAAACCCTTAATCTCGAAATTGAAGAGATTGAGAAGAATGGGTTCGACCATTTCATGCTAAAAGAAATTTTTGAGCAACCTCGCTCAATCGAAGATACATTCAGAGGAAGAATTTCTCCTGAAACCTGCGAAATAAAACTTGGTGGGTTATATGATGTTATGCCGCGTATTGTGCAGGCTAAACGTATACTCATAATAGGATGCGGTACTTCGTGGCATGCGGGGCTCGTAGGCGAATATCTGATTGAAGAATTTGCACGAATACCTGTAGAAGTTGAGTATGCATCGGAATTTCGTTACCGAAACCCAGTTATTTACAAGGACGATGTTGTTATTGCCATTAGTCAGAGTGGTGAAACAGCCGATACCTTAGCAGCTATCAAACAAGCTAAGGACGCAGGCGCACTCGTACTAGGCATCTGCAATGTTGTAGGATCAAGTATCCCCCGGGAAACGCATGCAGGAGTTTACACCCACGCAGGCCCTGAAATTGGAGTTGCTTCTACCAAGGCTTTTACAGCTCAGGTAACCGTACTTACTATGATGGCTATCGCTCTCGGAATTGAGCGAGGATTTATTTCAAAAGATGATGCTGCGCGCATTATTAAAGAACTTCATGAAATCCCTGCCAAAATAGAACAGGTACTCAGAAAAAATGAAGACCTTGAGAAAATTGCCAAGCTGTTTGTAGATGCTACCAACTTTCTCTATCTTGGACGCGGATATCTGTTCCCTGTAGCCTTAGAAGGCGCACTGAAATTAAAGGAAATATCATACATTCACGCCGAAGGTTACCCTGCAGCAGAAATGAAACACGGGCCCATTGCATTGATAGATAATAAAATGCCCGTTGTTGTTATTGCTACCAACGACCATACTTACGAAAAAATTGTAAGCAACGTACAGGAGGTAAAAGCAAGAAAAGGAGTAGTAATAGCCATTGTAAGCGAAGGAGATAACGTAATAAGTAAAATGGCAGACTATGTAATTGAAGTGCCCAAAACCGATTTCTCTGTTGCGCCTATATTAACGGTTATTCCATTACAATTAATGGCCTATTACATAGCCGTATTGAGAGGTTGTAATGTAGATCAGCCACGAAACCTTGCAAAATCGGTTACTGTAGAATAAACCATTCTATAATATTTAAGCAAAAGCCGGATTTACCGGCTTTTTTATTTAAATGTTATAATATGGCAAAATATTTACACAACATTTCGCTATTTTATATTTTGTTATATATTTTTGGAATTATATAGCATGCATGTGCTTTATAGGTCAGAAATCTGAGTAACTATACTTTTCGATGAACAAGAAATTGCTTTTCCTTTTGTTTTTTGGTGTCCTGATGGGAGCATTGGACATAGCAATTCTTGGGCCCGCACTTCCGTCCATTCAGGAATTTTTTGATGCTTCGCACCGCGAACTTTCGTGGATCATTAATGTATACATGCTGGCTTATCTGATATCAACCACGCTGTTGTCCAAACTATCCGATTTATATGGGCGCCGCAGCATGTACATTTTATCGCTTTCCATATTTGCAGCCGGGTCATTACTTATTGTTCTGGCGAAAGATTTTAATCTTCTTCTGCTTGGCAGAGGTATTCAAGGATTTGGAGCTGGAGGGTTATTGCCTGTGGCATCTGCCATTATTGGCGATAATGTTATTAAATCGAAGCAGGGATCGGCGTTGGGTTTATTAGGATCGGTATTTGGACTTGCATTGATCATAGGGCCTACGTTAGGAGGATTTCTTCTTCTCATACACTGGCATTGGATTTTCGTCATAAACATTCCCATATCACTTGCCCTTATTGCATTTACAATTAAAGAAATTCCATTAAAGCAGAAAGTAAAAGGGCGTATCATTTTTGATTGGATGGGAATGACGCTGTTGTTAGGAATTCTCACCCTCTTCATATTATCCATAACGGAAATTGACAGTGTAAATATTATTGACTCATTATCCTCCTCAAAAATACTGCCCTACCTGATAGCTGCCATTGTACTATTCCCGGTATTTATTTACTCGCAATATAAGAGCCCTGCTCCCACGCTTGATCCTGAACTTTTCAAGTCGCGACAATTGGTATTGGCCTATATAGTTGCACTTGGGGCAGGTGTATCGGAGGTAGCAGTCATCTTTATTCCAGGTTTTGCAAAGACAACTTATCAATTATCTGATGCAACAGCGAGCTTCGCTTTACTACCTCTTATGTTCGCCTTATTTGTTGGATCGCCAATTACCGGGGTGCTGCTGGATAGGATCGGAGCACGCATTATGCTATTATCTGGCGCTATACTCAATGGTTTAGGATGGTTGGGACTTGCATTTGCCTCATTGCACCTACCTTTGTTTTATGTGTCGGAAGTACTGATGGGCCTGGGTCTTTCTTCCATTATCGGATCGCCTCTACATTACATCATAAACCACGAAACCTTGCCTAAACAGAGGGCTTTGGGACAGGGCATTGTATCCGTATTTCGGAGAATTGGATTATTGCTGAGTGCTGCACTTGCCGGAGCCCTTATTGCCAGCCATGGGGACAGCATTATAGGTTATGAAAATGCATTTAAAATACTTGCATTTATATCTGTATTAATGATTGCCAGCTCCTTAGGATTAAAAAAACGCTAAATCTTACCCAAAAATAAAGCCCCAGCCTTTGCAGACTGGAGCTTCTATTATTCTGAGGAATTAATCTTACATCATTCCACCCATTCCGCCCATTCCTGGGTTAGGCATTGCAGGAGCTTTTTCTTCTTCTTTTTCAGCTAAAACACATTCGGTAGTTAAGAACATACCAGCAATAGAAGAAGCATTTTCAAGTGCTACGCGAGCTACTTTCGTAGGATCGATAACACCGGCAGCCATCATGTTTTCGTAAACATCGGTACGTGCATTGTAACCGAAGTCGTCTTTACCTTCGCGTACTTTTTGTACTACAACAGCACCGTCTAAGCCAGCGTTTTCAACGATTTGACGAAGTGGTTCTTCGAGTGAACGACGAACGATAGCGATACCAGTGGTTTCGTCATCATTATCACCCTTCATGTTGTCGAGAGCAGCAATAGCTCTGATGTAGGCAACGCCACCACCAGGAATAATACCTTCTTCAACAGCAGCACGGGTTGCGCTGAGCGCATCGTCTACGCGGTCTTTCTTTTCTTTCATTTCAACTTCAGTAGCAGCACCAATGTAAAGAACTGCAACGCCACCAGCTAATTTAGCCAAACGTTCCTGCAGTTTTTCACGATCGTAGTCTGAAGTGGTATTTTCAATTTGAGCACGGATTTGAGCTACACGTGCATCAATCTGAGCCTTTTCGCCAGCACCATTAACAATGGTAGTATTGTCCTTGTTAATAGAGATCTTCTCAGCTTTTCCTAACATCTGAAGGGTTGCACCTTCGAGCTTAAGGCCTTTTTCTTCGCTAATAACTGTACCACCAGTTAAGATAGCTATATCTTCGAGCATTTCCTTGCGACGATCGCCAAAGCCAGGAGCCTTAACAGCCGAAACACGAAGTGAACCACGGAGTTTATTTACTACGAGTGTAGCAAGCGCTTCACTATCTACATCTTCAGCAATAATTAATAATGGTTTTCCAGTTTGAAGTGATTGTTCCAAAATAGGAAGCAAATCCTTCATGGTAGAAATCTTCTTGTCGTAGATAAGAATAAATGGGCTTTCGAGAACGCATTCCATTTTTTCAGTATCGGTTACAAAATATGGAGAAATATAACCGCGGTCGAACTGCATACCTTCAACTACGTCAACCGTAGTATCGGAACTTTTGGATTCTTCAACCGTAATAACTCCTTCTTTCTTAACCTTACTCATTGCTTCGGCAATAAGCTTACCTATTTCGTTATCATTATTGGCAGAAATAGAAGCTACTTGTTCAATTTTCTTATAGTCGTCGCCAACTTCTTTGGATTGAGTTCTGAGGTTTTCTATAACCTTAGTAACTGCTTTATCAATACCTCTCTTCAAATCCATTGGATTTGCACCAGCGGTAACATTCTTTAAGCCTACAGCTACAAGCGATTGAGCTAATACAGTAGCAGTAGTTGTTCCATCACCAGCATCGTCGTTGGTTTTAGAAGCAACTTCTTTTACCATCTGTGCGCCTAGATTTTCGAATTTATTAGAAAGTTCGATTTCTTTTGCAACTGTAACACCGTCTTTAGTTATTTGAGGTGCGCCAAATTTTTTATCAATTACAACGTTACGACCTTTTGGTCCGAGAGTAACTTTAACAGCATTTGCGAGTTGATCAACGCCCTTCTTAAGTAAATCGCGGGCTTCAATATTAAATTTAATTTCCTTTGCCATATTTTTAAGAATTTATAAAAATTATTAGTGCATTAGTGATTAGATGACAGCTAAAATGTCGCTTTGTCTCATCATTAAATAATCCTTGCCATCAACATTCAGTTCGGTGCCGGCATATTTACCGTAAAGCACAACATCACCAACTTTTACTTCCATTTTGTCATCTTTGGTACCAGGACCAACAGCTACAACTGTTCCCTTCTGGGGTTTTTCTTTTGCTGTATCTGGAATAATAATTCCGCTGGCGGTTTTTTCTTCTGCCTGCATTGGTTCAACAAGCACTCTGTCAGCTAATGGTTTAATTTTTAATTCTGCCATGTTTATATTTTTAAAGGTTAAACATTCTTTTAATCTGCTGGTGTTGTTCTCATATTCTATGCCAAACAGGTTTTTGAGCACTTTTAAGCACAATTTACGACATTATTACATGATTTGTAAAATCAATTCCGGACATTTAAAACAAGAAAAAATGTA